>JAZRQF010000094.1:0-12975 GCA_045649605.1 Faecousia sp. | reverse complement strand
CTCCGGACACCCCGGGAGGGGTGTCCCTACGAAAACATTCGATAGATAGCTCGGTAAATTGGGGTTTTCTATTTATTTGGGAATAGAAAACGCACCGAAGCCTTGCGGTTTCGGTGCGTTATATAGGTTTCTTACTTCAGGGCAGCCTTTGCCTGCTCAACCAGAGCAGTGAAAGCGGCAGCGTCCTGAATAGCCATCTCGGACAGGCTCTTGCGGTTCATCTCGATACCGGCCTTCTTCACACCGTTCATGAAGGTGGAGTAGTTCAGACCGTAGGGCTTCACAGCAGCACTGATACGAGTGATCCACAGGCGACGGTAGTCACGCTTCTTCAGCTTACGGCCGACGAAAGCGTAGTTGCCGGACTTCATGACAGCCTGCTTGGCCATCTTGAAGTGCTTGGACTTAGAACCCCAGTAGCCCTTAGCCAGCTTCAGGGTAGCATTTCTTCTCTTGCGCGTCATCATTGCGCCTTTAACTCTTGCCATTTGTTACATCCTCCTTCTCTTATTTGTAGGGAATCATCTTCTTGACGGTGGCCACATTGGTCACGTCTGCATAAGCAGTGGTACGAAGACGACGGGTACGCTTGGTATCCTTCTTGGTGAGGATGTGGCTCTTGTAAGCGCGGGCTCTCTTAACCTTACCGGACTTGGTCAGGTTGAATCTTTTCTTTGCACCGCTATGAGTTTTCAGCTTGGGCATAGGTAATTCTCCTTCCGTATCTTTGGTAGTGGTAGGTCGGTTCTTCCGACCGGAACTTACTTGCTGTTCTTAGGGCTGAGGAACATGGACATGAAGCGGCCTTCCAGCTTAGGATTTTTCTCCATTGCAGCAGCTTCTGCGCATGCCTCGGCAAAGTTCATCAACAATTTCTCACCCAGGTCGGTGTGGGCCATTTCACGACCGCGGAAGCGAACGCTGACCTTAACACGGTTGCCGTCGGTAAGGAACTTAATAGCACTTCTGACCTTTGTGTTCAGGTCATTGGTGTCGATACTGGGGCTCATGCGGATTTCTTTTACTTCCACCACGCGCTGGTTCTTCTTGGCATCCTTCTCCCGCTTCTTCTGGTCGTAGCAGAATTTGGAATAGTCCATGATTTTGCAGACGGGAGGAACAGCATTGGGAGAAATCTTCACCAGATCCAGTCCCTGCTCTTCAGCCATTTTGTTGGCCTCGTCAGCAGACACGATGCCCAGCTGGGCGCCATCTTCACCGATCAGACGAATCTCCTTGTCGCGGATTTCCTCATTGAGCTGATGATCTAACTTTGCTATGGTAAGCACCTCCAAACAAACGATAAAAAAGCGGATGCCAAAGCATCCGCATACTCACACAATGATCCCCTTAGGGAAGTGGAATATTAACCTTTTTGCTGTTCGCGAAAGGTGAGGCGGATACTTTGCCTTCTTTATTACCTGCATATACTAGCACAGGATTTGCCCGATGTCAAGCGTTTTTTTCTGCATTTAATCGATAAAAAGGTATTTACTTTTCGATAAAATTCGTGTATGATAGGCACGAACAGAGTAGGAAGCCTCGCGTGAAGTGCTGTCAAAATGGGGAGTTGTGTGACAGACGAAGGACTTAAGCTGAGGGGAGTTGAAAACCGATAGGTTTTGACAGGTTGTTTTCCGCAAACACTGCGGAAAATCCCTTGACAATACCACCGGGTATTCCCTTCGTGATTTTTCTTGTTTTTCCGAAAAACATCTCTGTCAAAACTGCCAAGCACTCCACATCATGGAGTTTTGCTTTGGAGTTTTGTGCAGATGACGCAGCTTTGCTAACGCAAAGCAAGGAAGATAAGCAAAACCACAAACAAAAGAACTGCTGTGGAGCTGTCGGTATTCGACTCCCCTCAGCTTACGTCCGCGATGAGGTATCCGCACCCGCTGCCATATTGGATGACCTCCACTATGTAAAGCGATACTCGGTGGGGTTTTGCCCCTGGGTATTAGATCCATAAAACACTCCCCGTACCATTGGTGCGGGATTTTTTATTGATCTGACGCCCCCTATTAAAGGAGGTCATTTCATGCAAAACAAACAAATTATGGCTACCAAACGGTTGGTCATCAACGCTATGCTCATTGCTATTTACGTGGCTTTGAGATTTTTCAATATCGCCTTCGGCGATGCATTCCGCTTCACCCTTGCTTCTTTCTCCGTGATCCTGTGCGCCCTTCTTTACGGCCCGGTAGACGGTTTGATTGTAGGTCTTTTGGGCGAATTTTTGGCGCAAGTGCTGGGCCCCTACGGATTGACACCCACCACCCTCTTGTGGTGCATTGGCGAGACTGTCCGCGGCGGTACACTGGGCCTTTGTTCCTTGCTATTTTTGAGACAATGGTTACTTTCCGCTCAACACCCCAACAAAAAACAGATTGCAACCCTTTTGGTTTGCTGTATTCTTACCGGTGTGCTGGCCTCCCTGGGTCAAACCTTTGCGCTGTATGTAGATTCCAAAATGATGGGCTACTACAACTATGCTATGGTTTTTGGCGTGATGATCTGGCGCATCCTTGTTTATGTTGTGCTTGCCGGAATTTTCGGCTACTTGAGCCTGCCCATTATCGGTGCTTTGAGAAAAACAAAGTTTGTTTGAAAGAGAGTTTACTATGAACGCGATTGAAGCTGTAGAATATATCCATTCCATTACATGGATGGGCAGCAAACCCGGTTTAGAGCGGACACAGCTGCTACTGGAAGCCATGGGTAATCCCCAGGACAGTCTTCGGTTTATCCACATTGCCGGCACAAACGGCAAAGGTTCCACCGCCGCCATGACCGCATCCATCCTGCGAAAAGCAGGCTACCGGGTAGGTTTGTTCACCTCCCCTTGTCTGTACAAATTCAATGAACGAATTCAGATTAACGGCGAGCATATCTCCGACGAAGATTTGGCAGAAGTTACCTCTTTTGTGCAGCCCTTGGCAGCAGCCCAGGAAGATCATCCCACAGAGTTTGAACTGGTATCCTGCATCGGTTTTGAGTATTTCAAGCGCAAAGGCTGCGACATCGTCGTGCTGGAAGTAGGTATGGGCGGTGCGCTGGACTCCACCAACGTGATCCGGGTGCCTGAAGTCGCTGTACTTACCAACATTGGCTTGGATCATACAGACTTTTTGGGCAACACCCTTGCAGAAATTGCCGAAACAAAATCCGGCATCATCAAAGAAGGCGGCAACGCTGTGCTGTATCCCGGTCAGCCGGAGGTAGAGCAAGTGGTGGAATCCATCTGTAACCAGCGGAACGTACGCCTGAAAAAAGCAGATTTTGCAACCCTGCGCCGAATCAGCCACAGTCTGGAAGGTCAGACCTTCGACTGCGGTAACCGAAAGGGTCTGGAGCTGCCTTTGCTGGGCGACCATCAGCTGCACAACGCTGCGGTGGTACTGTCCATCGTAGACACCCTTATTGAAAAAGGTTGGAACATTACAGAACAGCACATTCGCGAGGGCATGCAGGCTGTAACTTGGCCCGGCCGTTTTGATATTGTCCGGAGAGATCCGCTGTTTATCATCGACGGCGGTCACAACCCTCAGTGCATTGAAGCATTGACCCTGAACATCCGGGACTATCTGGCAGGTCGCAAGATCGTTGCCCTGACCGGTGTGCTGGCAGACAAAGACTACGGTCAGATGTATCAGCCGGTGTTGCCTTTTGTAGATGAGTTCGTGTGTATTACACCCCCCAGTCCCCGAAAATTAGAAGCACGGGATCTGGCAATCCATCTGGAAAAAGCCGGTGCAAAAGCAACCGCCTGCGACAGCATTCCCGAAGGCGTCCGCACCGCAATCCAAAAAGCCGGCGAAACCGGTGTTGTACTGTGCTTTGGTTCTCTGTACTCCATTGCAGACATCCGCAGCGCACTCGATCATCAATAAAACACAAGGCGCGGAAAATTCCGCGCCTTTTTGAAAGGAAGAATCTTATGGAGAAATCCCTTGATTTTATCCACGGTCTTTACCGGAAAGGTACAAAACCGGATCTTAGCCGGGTACGGTGGCTTTTGCGCGCCCTGGGAGACCCGCAAAACGACTTGAAATTCATCCATATTGCCGGCACAAACGGCAAGGGCAGCACCGCTGCCATGTCGGCATCCATTTTGCAGAAAGCCGGTTATAAAACCGGTCTGTTCACCTCCCCTTATATTTACCGCTTTAACGAGCGTATCCAAATTAACGGTCAGCAGATTCCGGACGAGGAAGTTATCTCCCTTACCGCCCGTCTGCGTCAGTTGGCGCAGGACATGCCGGAACTGCCTACGGAATTTGATTTCGTAACAGCCATGGCTATGGCATATTTTGCCGCCGAAGGCTGCGACATCGTGGTCTTGGAAGTGGGTGTAGGCGGTGCGCTGGATTCCACCAATGTGATCCCGGCGCCGGAAGTGGCGGTAATTACCAATATTGGCTTGGATCATACGGACATTCTGGGCGATACCGTTGAAAAGATCGCCGCTGTAAAAGCCGGCATCATCAAAACCGGCTGCCACGCCGTTACCTACCGAGGAAGCACCGGTGTGGAAGAAGTCTACGAGCAGATCTGCCGTGGAAAGCAAGTGCCGCTGATCAAAGCAGATTTTGCATCCCTTCGTTCCCTTTCCTGCTCCTTGGAAGGACAGACCTTTGACTGCGGCAACCGAAAAGGACTGGAACTGCCGCTATTGGGCGATCACCAACTGCACAACGCAGCCGTTGTACTGTCTGTGATTGACGCATTGATTCTTCGCGGCTGGCAGATTTCTGAAGAGAACATTCGGGACGGTCTGCGTGACGTGTCCTGGCCCGGAAGATTTGATATTATTAGCCGGGAGCCGCTGTTTATCATCGACGGCGGACACAACCCCCAGTGCATTGACGCTTTGGCAACCAACATCCGGGATTACCTGGCCGGTCGGAAAGTGATTGCCCTAACCGGCGTGCTGGCAGACAAGGACTACGGCGAAATGTTCCGTCCCGTGCTGCCGCTGGTGCATGAATTTGTGTGCATCACACCGGACAATCCCCGAAAAATGGAAGCAGCCGACCTTGCAAAGTATTTAGAAGCTGTGGGCGCTGTGGCTACCCCTTGCGAAACTGCCCCTGACGGCGTCCGCACCGCTATGGAAAAAGCAGGAAAAGACGGTGCAGTTTTGTGTTTTGGTTCTCTGTACTCCATCGGCGCCATTCGGGACGCTTTGGCAGAAGTGAACGATTGACACACCGCCACCAGCCTTATATAATAAAAGAAAAAACAAAGGAGTGTTTCCTATGCATTTGGATCATGATCATATTGCCGGCGGCGACCATTGCCACCAGCATTCCCATTCCCACAGCCACGAGCACACCCACGACGGTGTTACCCACACCCATGAGCATTGCCACGAGCATGACCACGACCATCAGCACCCCCACGAGCATGACCATCTCCACGGCGAGGGTCATACCCACAACCACAGCCATGAGTGTGGCAGTTCCTGCGGCGGTTGCTGCGGTGGCTGCGAGCATACTCCCATGGAAGAGCTGCTGGCGCTGATGAAGTACATGGTCGGCCACAATGCCGCCCACGCAAAAGAACTGGCTGATCTGGCGGTACAGCTGGAAAAAGCAGGCAGCCACACCGCTTACGAGCAGGTTATGGCCGCTGTTTCCGACTTTGAAAAGGGCAACATGCGTCTGAGCATGGTGCTTGCAAGTATGGACGTAAAATAAGGAGTTAACTATGTGCCTTTCCACCGTATATAAAAACAAGATGGAGGAAGCCTCCATCGTTATGAAAAACGTTATGCGCATTGAGTGCAAGGACGGTATGGTAATCCTGACCGACCTGATGGATCGTTCCGCTGTCATTGAAGGCGAGCTGGAGCAAGCCAATCTGGTAGACGGCTTTGTCATCGTCAAAGAACGTAACGTATAAAATAATCCCCGACAGAGTTTCTGTCGGGGATTTTTAATTGCATTTTTACTTTTCTTCGGGGAATACGTACTGGGACTGGTACTGTGCAAAGCGCTCGGCAAACTTGGCACTTTCGTGCAGCTCGCCAGCTTTCAGCGCATTCAGATATTCGTGGGCCTCCAGCTTACCCTCGGCAACCTGCAGGATCTCCACAGCAATATTGGAACAGTGGTCTGCGCTGCGCTCAAACGCAGTCAACAGATCTTCCAGCACGAAGCCGTATTCCACGCTGCACAGACCGTCACGCAGACGGCGCACATGGCGGGACTTGACCTCACGCACCAATGCGTCGATAACCTGCTCCTGAGGCTCGACCTTCATGGCCTGCTCCAAATCCAGATTTACAAAAGCCTCTACGCTGCGAGAGATAATATCGCCTACAGCGCGCTGCAGAACAGCCAGCTCACCCTGTGCCTGCTCGGAGAACACAATGTTCTTCTCGTGCATTTCCTGAGCAGCTTCGGCAACATTCAAAGCATGGTCGCCGATACGCTCCAGATCGCTGATGGTGTACAGCAGGGTATTCAGCGTGCGGTTATCCTGCACAGACAGAGGTTTGTCGGACAACTTGACCAAATAAGAACCCAAAACGTCTTCGTAATGGTCGGTCTCGTTCTCCAAATCGATGACCTGCTGCATGACCTGAGGATCGTAGTTGTTGATCAAGCCGGATGCCAGTACCATAGCCTTCTCGGAGGTCTGTGCCATCTTGCCAGCCAGCTTCTTTGCCTGACCCAGTGCCACAGCAGGGGTTGCCAGCAGCAGTTCGTCCAGCAGTACTTCCTTTTCCTTCTCCTGGGTTTCGGGGAGGATCTTGTAACCCAGCTTGACCCAAATATGACGGGTGGGAATCAGCACAACGGTAGCCAGCAGGTTGTAAGAGGTGTGGACAATAGCGATGTCCACAGCAGAAGTGGCATCACCAAGGAACTTCCAATCAATAAACAAGCCCAGACCGTAGAACACGACAACAAACAATGTAACGCCAACGACCTTGAAGATCAGATGCATCAGCGCAGTACGGCGGGCATTCCGGTTAGCACCCATAGCGCCCAGAACCGCTGTCACGCAGGTGCCGATATTCTGACCCAAAATAATGGGGATCGCAGATCCAAAGGTGACCACACCGGTGGCGCAAAGGCCCTGCAAAATACCAACAGAGGCAGAAGACGACTGGATCAGCGCAGTCAGCGCAGTACCAAACAGCACACCCAAAATGGGATTACTGAAGGAAATCATCAGGTTGGCAAACCAAGCCTCACCCTTCAAGAACGCCATGGAATCGCTCATCAGTTCCATGCCGGTCATCAGTGCCATGAAACCCAGCATAATGGTGCCCACACCCTTGAGCTTGTCGCTCTTGAGGAACATGTACAGCACAATACCCACGATGCCGATCATAGGTGCCAGTGTGGAGGGCTTAAAAAGCTGAATAATAAAAGAATCGCCCTGCAATCCTGACAACGACAAAATCCATGCCGTGATGGTGGTGCCCACATTCGAGCCAAGAATAATGCCGACCGCCTGCTGCAATGTCATCAAGCCGGAGTTAACAAAACCCACGACCATAACGGTGGTTGCAGAGGAAGACTGGATTATCATCGTAACCAGCATGCCAAGCACAAAACCCTTGCCAACGGTGGAGCTCATTTTTGCCAGCAGGCTTTGCAGCTTACCACCGGCCTGACGCTCCAACGCCTTGCCCATAATGTCCATACCGAACAGGAACAAGGCCAAGCCACCCAGTAAGGCGACCACTTGGAATATATAATCCGTAATCGTCATAACGCACATTCACTTTCTTTAGAATTAATGACACTTTCATTATAAAAGGAGAAATGTATAAAATCAACAATAAAAAATGCCCGATGTTCACAAAAAACATCAGGCACTTTTTGTTAAATTTTAGTACATACCGCCCTGAGCAGCAGCTGCCATTGCAGCAGCATCAGCCTCGGGAGCCGGCTTGTCAGCCACCAGAGATTCGGTGGTCAGCACGCAGGCTGCGATGGATGCGGCATTCTCCAGAGAAGAACGGGTAACCTTGGTGGGGTCAACGATACCTGCACCGATCATATCCACATACTGCTCGGTGTAAGCATTGTAGCCGTAACCAACCTTCTTAGCATTTCTGATCTTCTCATAGACCACGCTGCCGTCTACGCCGGCATTCTCAGCGATCTGACGGATGGGAGCCTGCAGAGCAGCGGCAATGATCTTAGCGCCGGTCTTCTCGTCGCCGGACAGCTTTGCAACCAGCTTCTCAACGGCTGCGATAGCGTTGACCTGTGCAGTACCGCCGCCGGCAACAATGCCTTCCTCAACAGCAGCACGGGTAGCATTCAGTGCGTCCTCAACACGCAGCTTCTGCTCCTTCATAGCAACTTCGGTCTGTGCGCCAACCTTGATAACAGCAACACCGCCGGACAGCTTTGCCAGACGCTCCTGCAGCTTCTCACGGTCGTAGTCAGAAGTGGTGGTAGCAATCGCGCTACGGATCTGATGTGCGCGAGCCTTGATAGCCTCAGCCTCGCCTGCGCCGTCAACGATGGTGGTGTTGTCCTTGGTAACAACGACCTGACGTGCACGGCCCAGATCCTGCATGGTAGCCTCGGTCAGCTCCATGTTCAGCTGGCTGGAGATCACAGTACCGCCGGTGAGAACAGCGATGTCCTGCAGCATTTCCTTGCGGCGATCGCCAAAGCCGGGAGCCTTAACGCAAACGCAGTTGAAGTTGCCACGCAGACGGTTGACCAGCAGAGTTGCCAGTGCGTCGCCTTCTACGTCCTCAGCGATGATCATCATCTTCTTGCCGGTCTTAACAACGGGCTCCAGAACGGGCAGAATCTCCTGAATGGAGGAGATCTTCTTATCGGTGATCAGAATCAGTGCATCGTCCAGCACTGCTTCCATCTTATCGGTATCGGTGACCATGTAGGGAGAGATATAACCACGGTCAAACTGCATTCCTTCGACCACTTCCAGACCGGTCTCGGCAGTCTTGGACTCCTCGATGGTGATAACACCCTCGGTGCCGACCTTCTCCATAGCCTCAGCGATCAGTGCGCCGATAGAAGCATCGCCGGAGGAAACAGTACCAACACGGGCAATATCCTCAGAGCCGTTAACGGGAACGGAGTTTGCCTTGATTGCCTCAACAGCAGCCTCAACAGCCTTCTCGATACCCTTACGCATAACCATGGGGTTTGCGCCGGCGGACAGATTCTTCAGACCCTCACGGGTGATAGCCTGTGCCAGAACGGTAGCGGTGGTGGTGCCGTCACCGGCAACATCGTTCGTCTTGGTAGCGACCTCACGGATCAGCTGTGCGCCCATGTTCTCAAAAGCGTCTTCCAGCTCTACGTCCTTTGCAATGGTAACGCCGTCATTGGTAACCAGGGGTGCGCCGAACTTTCTGCCCAGCACAACGTTGCGGCCCTTGGGGCCCAGGGTAACCTTAACGGTATCTGCCAGCTGGTCAATACCGGCCTGCAGCTTCTTGCGAGCTTCCTCGCCGTAAACGATCATCTTTGCCATAATTCAAATACCTCCTGATCAGTCAGTAACGATTGCCAGAACATCTTCCAGCTTTACAAACTTGTAATCAACGCCGTCCAGCTTAATATCGTTGCCTACAAAGTTGCCAACGACGACCTTGTCGCCAGCCTTAATGGTAGCTACGTCGGGACCTGCGGACATAACCTCGTAGATGCCGGGCTTTTCCTTGCTGGTGGTAGCCAGAATGATGCCGGAAGAGGTGGTCTCCTCAGCTGCTGCCTGCTTCAGCAGAATGTTGTCTGCCATGGGTTTCAGTTTCATAACAGTTCCTCCAAAATCCAATATTTTAGACTGCAGTTTGATTGCTGCATATATCTACAAAGTGATTAGCACTCTTTCTTTTGGAGTGCTAACGGCTATATAATAGCCTAGAGTGAAGGAAAAATCAAGACTTATTTGCAGTTTTTTCATGAAAATTTTGTAAATTCCCATAATTGGTTGCTGCTTTTGTTACCGGATATGTCCGTCTACAGAAAACAACACCCTGTTTTTTGTACATAATGATAAAAAACCTTTGAAAATCCTCGTGTTTTCTCTTGCTTTTTGTGCGATATTCCTTTATAATAGCCTCAAATTGGGATTCTAGGAGCAAAGGAGGCACACCGGGATGGCTGAATTGATCGCTGTTCTGTCCGGCAAGGGTGGAACGGGCAAAACATCTGTCTGTGCAGGTGTTGCCACCGCTTTATCTCAAATGGGCGAAAAGGTGCTGTGTATCGACTGTGATATCGGCCTGCGGAATCTGGATATTGCTTTGGGTATTTCCGAAATCGGCGCGCTGTCCTTTTTGGATGTCTGCCGGGACGGCTACTCTTTGGATATGGCTACCCGCCATCCGGTGTTCCCCAACCTTTCCTTCCTCACCGCCCCCATGACCTGCACCGCAGACGGCATTGACCAACTGGAGTTTGCCGCCATGCTGGACAAGGCCCGCACCCAATTCTCTTACATATTTTTAGATGCCCCTGCCGGTATTGAAGCCGGTTTCACATTGGCTGCCAAATACGCCGACCGGGTAATGCTGGTCACCGGCGCAGATCCCGCCTCTATCCGGGATGCGGAACGTGCAGGTGAAGTTTTGGAACTGATGGGCAAAAAGAACGTCCGTCTGGTCGTTAACCGCATCAACAAGAAAATGGCTGCCGCCATGAATCTTACGGTGGATGACGTGATGGATCAGGCAGGACTGCCCCTGCTGGGCATCGTTCCGGAGGATCAGAACGTGGTCCTTGCCGCCGCCTTCCGTCAACCCCTTCTGGGTTACACCGGCAAAGGCGCTGCCGCTGCCTGCCGCCGGATTGCAAAACGAATTACAGGATTTACCGTCCCTGTTCCCAACAAATAAGATAAGGAGTGACCGCAGTGAATATTGCATTTTTGGCACACGACAAGAAAAAAGAATTGATGGTCCAATTCTGCACCGCTTACAAGAGCATACTGATGAAGCACAATCTGTTCGCTACAGCCACTACCGGACGGCTGATTGCAGATCACACTGGTCTGCCCATCACCTTGCTTCTGTCCCATAAGCAGGGCGGTCATCAGCAGATCAATGCCCGCATCGCCTACAACGAGATCGACCTTGTCTTGCTGTTTACCGATCCCAACACCGTTGACAGCTGGGAAGACAGTCAGATCATCGAGACGATCCGCTGCTGCGACAGCCAAAATGTGCCCATTGCTACCAACATTGCCAGTGCAGAAATCGCCATTATGGGTCTGCAGCGCGGCGATCTGGATTGGCGCGAAATGATGCACAACAAGCCCCGTTTTTAATTTGACATTTACAGCCGCCCCTTATCAGCGGGCGGCTTTCTTTTGAAAGGAATGTAGTTTATGGAACGTATCAGACCCCGTACTCTCTCCGGCTTTATGGAGTTGCTGCCGGGAAAGCAGCAGAAGCTGGAAAAAATGATGTCCATTTTGCGGGACACTTACTCTCTTTACGGCTTTGCTCCTTTGGACACCCCTGCTATTGAGGACGCACAGATCCTGCTGGCTAAGGGTGGTGGCGAAACCGAAAAGCAGATCTACCGTTTTCAGAAGGGCGACAGCGATCTGGCGCTGCGCTTTGACCTGACCGTACCTCTGGCAAAATATGTTGCTTTGCACTACAACGATCTGGCATTCCCCTTCCGCCGTTATCAGATCAGCAAGGTCTACCGTGGTGAGCGTGCCCAGAGAGGTCGTTTCCGTGAGTTTTATCAGGCTGACATCGACATTATCGGTGACGGCAAGTTGGATATCCTCAACGAAGCTGAAATTCCCGCCATTATTTATAAGGTGTTCCGTGGCTTCGGTCTGAACCGTTTCCAGATCCGTGTGAACAACCGTAAGATCCTCACCGGTTTCTACGCTATGCAGTCCTTGGCTGAAAAGAGCGGTGACATCATGCGCACCGTAGATAAGCTGGACAAGATCGGACCGGAGAAGGTTCGCACCATTCTGATCGACGACTGCGCCTTGACCGAGGCACAAGCAGATGAGATCTTGAAATTCATCGCCATTTCCGGCTCCAATGCGCAGGTTTTGGAGGCGCTGGAGGGCTATGCTGGCCGCAACGAGATTTTCGATCTGGGTCTGCAGGAGCTGAAGGCAGTTACTGCTAATCTGTCCGCCTTCGGTGTACCGGAAGAGAACTTCGCTGTTGATCTGACCATCGCAAGAGGTCTGGATTACTACACCGGCACCGTTTACGAGACTACCCTGCTGGATCATCCGGAAATCGGCTCCGTCTGTTCCGGTGGTCGTTACGACAACTTAGCTGGCTACTACACAGAAAAAGAACTGCCCGGTGTGGGTATCTCCATCGGTCTGACCCGTCTGTTCTACGTACTGGACGAGCAGGGCCTGCTGAATCCCGATCTGCCCAGCGCACCTGCCGATGCACTGGTGCTGCCTATGACCGCTGATACCGCTGCCGCTGTCTCCCTGGCAGAAGCGCTGCGTAGCGAAGGCATCCGGGTACAGCTTTACGGCGAGCAGAAGAAATTCAAGCAGAAGATGAGCTACGCCGACAAACTGGGCGTGCCTTACGCTGTTCTGCTGGGTGAAGACGAGATTGCCCAAGGTAAGTGTTCTGTTAAGGATATGCGTACCGGCGAGCAGATCACCGTTACCCCCGCCGAGGCAGCCGCACACATTAAGGCTGGTCTGTCTGCAAACAACGGCCCCCTGATTCTGGAAGGCTGATGGAAGCATTTGCTGCAGCATGGGCTGCCGCCCGGGAAAAAGCCGCCGCCTTGGGCGTGCGGATTCGTCCAGTCAATGACGACGAGGCTGTGAATGCCGCCCAAAGATGTCTGTCCTCCCACCGGGAAAGCGATGGTTTCTGGGCGCTGGCACAAAAAGGCCGGTTGGATCTAAGCTTGGAAGCGCTGGCTGTAAAAAAGCCGTTTACCCAGCTTTTCACCGACGAGCAGGCAAACACCGCCCTAACCCGTCTTTTGGACGCCGGCTATTCATTTAAAT
>JAZRQF010000093.1:0-18672 GCA_045649605.1 Faecousia sp. | reverse complement strand
ACGAGGATGCACTGAATACCTACTTGGTGAAGCTATCCGGCATGAATCTGTCTGTCAATGACAACCGCATCCTGAACACGCTGCTCTACACCGTATCCGATATCGAGCGTATGGCGGACCATGCCATGGCCGTCGCAAGGGCTGCTTTGGAGATCGAGGAAAAGAAGATTGCGTTCTCCAACCAAGCAAAGGGCGAGCTGGCTGTTTTGGAGCAGGCTGTACTGGATATTGTAGACCGCACCGTTGCCGCTTACGGTAACTTCGATTTGGAACAGGCTGTTAGAATTGAACCCCAGGAGCAGGTTGTTGATGCACTGGTCCGTGAGGTCAAGAGCCGCCATGTGCGTCGTCTGAGAGACGGCTTGTGTACCGTAGAATACGGCTTCGTTCTGGAAGATCTGCTGACCGCTTGCGAGCGTACTGCAGACCACTGCTCCAACGTTGCTATTGAGATGCTGCAAGTTGCCGAAGGCAAGCTGGAAGCACACGAATACCTCAACGCACTGAAAGCCGGTGAGTTGCATGAGTCTGCTGCGTTTGCAGAACAGTTTGCACAGTATAAGGCACAGTACGCATTCCCCGAAGAAAACTAACAAAACGCCTATAATGCCTCAGCCAATGTGCTACGACATAGGCTATTCGTAACGAATAGCCAAGATTTTTCTTCTTTGCATATTCTCCTGCTGTCTGTTAAAGATAAGGCAAAAGGAGTGATTTTATGGACGGGCAAGAACTGGTAAAACAGACATTGGATCAGATCCCCCAGACAAATTCCAACGCAAAGCGCATTGTCGGCCTTGTAAAAGAAGGCGGCAGGATCACCGGCTACCAACTATCCGATCATACCGTCGTAGAAAAACAGCAAGCGGTAGACATGGCAAAGCAGGGTCAGATCGCCGGTGTGGGCATCGCCCACCGTGGCGATACGGAATACCTGAAATCTATCCCCGACGGCAGCGAAAACAACAATCTTGGCAATCTTCCTTCCGTATCCCCGGAAGCATGAGGCGAAGCACCTCCCCCACAACAAAAAAACAAGTGCGTTGCAGGTTTTGCAACGCACTTTTTGCACCGCTTGGTGTCCTCAAAATACCGATTACTACATTTCTTCGCATTTTTGTCTTGGGTATGATACAATAGCGATACTGGAGGTGGACGCATGAAGTTCAGACTTATCATCGACAAAGAAAAAGACGAAGAAGTGGTAGTGACTGTCCACGATCGCTCCGCTCTGATTGACGAAATTGAAGCGCTGATCCAGAAACACGCCGGCACAGACCGTATCCCCGGTTACACCGAGGACGACATCAAGATGCTGTCCGTTTCTGAGATCGCGTGTGTTACCGTGCTGGACGGCAAGACTTACGCCATTGATTCCAATAACCGCCGTTACCGGCTAAAGCAGAGACTGTACGAATTAGAAGAGCAACTCCCCTCTTCTTTCATCCGCATCAACAAAAGTAGCCTGGCCAACGAAAGCGCTTTGGATCGGTTCACCGTTACCATTGCCGGCAGTGTGGACGCAGTTTTCAAATGCGGTTATCGGGAATACGTCTCCCGGCGGTGCTTCGCCCAAATCAAAAGGAGGTTGGAAAGCAAATGAAAAAGTTTCTTAAAGAATTTTTGCTCCGTGGTCTGATCTGCGCCAGCGGAGGCCCTATCGTCTTGGCAATCATCTACGGCATTCTGGGCGCTACCGGCACGGCGGAAGCATTCTCTCCCAGAGAGGTATGTCTGGGCATTCTGACCATCACGATGCTCGCCTTTATCGCAGCCGGCATGACCGCCATCTATCAGATGGAGCAGCTACCTTTGCCTACTATGATCCTGCTCCACGGCGGTGCGCTGTATATCGCCTATATTCTTACCTATCTGATCAACGGCTGGCTGCAAAACTCCCTTGTCCCCATTCTGATCTTCACCGGTATTTTTGTCGTAGGCTACGCCTTGATTTGGCTCATCATCTACTTCATCGAGAAGGCTAAGGCCGAAAAGCTAAACAAATTACTCAAAGGCTAACAAAAATGTGCGTTGCAAAATCTGCAACGCACATTTACTTTATCACCAAATAAAGGGAATGAGTCGGTACTTTACTTTCTGCTTGTATTCTTCGTATCCGGAAAGTTCTCTTGTCAGCAGGTCTTCCTCGTCCTTCAGACGAATTACGATGATTACCGGATAGAAGGCAAAGGCGATCAGCGCATACCAAGAACCCAGCACCAGCGGGATCATCAGAAACAGCAGGATCGTCACTGCATACATAGGATGACGGACGATGCCGTAAAGGCCGGTATCCACCACAGTCTGCCCCTGCTCTACCTTGATGGTACGGCTTAAGTATGCGTTTTCACGCATCACTTCGGCATACAGCGCATAGGCGACCAAAAACAGCACCGATGCGGCGATGACTACCCAAGCAGGCATCGTTGACCAGCCGAACCGAAAGTCCAGTCCTGCCGCCACGAAACCGGCAATGAACATGAGACCCGAGAAAGCCACAACGCCTTTCTGTTTCCCCTGCTTTTCTTTGGCATCCAGCCGCTTTTTCAAAAGCTCCGGTGATTTCGCCAGCATTACAAAACCGGCAATCAGCATCGGGCCAAACAGTAGTCCCACGAGAAGCCATCCATATGTATAGGCAAATGTGCCGGCAGGCAGGAAGATCAGCAGTCCCACCAGCAACAGACCACAAGCGAATTTCACCAAAGCTTCACCCAATAATTTCATATTGCGCCACCTCTTTGTGTTGTTATATAGCAAAAATATCTCCTGCAAGTATCAAAACACACCGCCGTTGTACTTTTTCTGCACCCGGACGATCGCAACAATTCCAGCAATCAGACCGACTGCCAAGACAGCAACCGCTATCTTGGTAGCGGTTTCCCCGAATAGAGAAACCGCTCCACTTAGTACCATTGCCATTGCAATCACGCCCATGGCCTTACCAAAAGCTTTGCCGTAGCCTGCCTTATCTTTTACCTTGGACTGGTGATAGTCGTGGATCAGATCCGTCTTTCCTTTGTATATCTGCACCGCCACCACGCCGAAAATCGCAGCGACTACAAACATAATAACTGCGTAGAGAACCATGCAAACACCTTATTTCTCAATCAAATACGCACGGCAAGGTGCGCCGTCAGCGCCTGCCAAACACAGCGGCGCAGCACTCAGGAAATACCGTCCCTCGGGAACATCCGTCAAAACCACACCTTCCAAAAGTGCGATCTCCTTCGCCAGCAAGATCTTATGTACCTGCATAGGGCCATTTTCCGGTCCAACGGTCTGGCTTTCGTTGCCCAGCAGGCAAATGCCGGAACTTGCAAACACCTCCGCCGCTTCCGGGGTAACGGTAGCCGGTCCTGCGATCAAGATTCGGGGTGTACCCTCCGCTTTTTGCAAAACGGCAACTGCATCTGCGCTGGTTACATCGCCACTATGGCGGGCAACATAGCAATCACCTACGAACGTGTTAAGACCCATCTGTTCCACGGTTTTCCCCTCACCGAGAAAATGGAAGGGCGCATCGATATGGGTTCCATTGTGGGCGCACATAGAAAAAGCCGTTAGGTTGCACACATCCCCTTTTTCCGTGGAATGAACGGTTCTCTTTTCCGGCTTAGGATCCCCGGGCCAGACTCTGCAGGAGAAAACCTCCTGAGAAATATCGTAGATCTTCATGGGAAATCACCTCTTTGCCCCCATTATATCACGCAAAGCATCCGGTTGCAACGCAAAAGCGGCAGAGAAAAAATCTCTCTGCCGCCGTTTGTTTATTCATTTTCTTTTTTCAGTCTTGCCTTAGCTTCTTCCACGGTTTCACCGTCTTTGGTCAGGTATGCCTCCACAAACTTATCTTCGATTTTGATGTAGCCGCTGACAACCCCCTGTTCGATCTTCTTGTAGCCGGCGACTACTGCCTCGGCGATTTTTTCATTTACTTTTACGATTTTCGCTTTAGCCATATCTACTCTTTTTCCTCCAATCAGATTGATCCCCAGAAACAGCACAACGAACCACACCGCCGTCCCCGTTAAAATATTAAATAGTTGAATTTCCGCAGGTGTCAGTCCCGGAAAGGACTGAAGCATGGATCGCTGCATGCTGTAAATAGAAACACACGCGTCTGCCAACGATATATTTCTAAGCGTCTTGCTGACCGGCGACGCAGAATGCTTTGCCTTTACCATTCCGATAATTGCGATTGTAATTTTCGTGAATGTGTAGGTTGCAATGGTAATCATAATAATTTCGTGGAAAGCAGTCCCCCGTTCTTTCAGACCGGAAAGAATATTCACACCTACAATACACAGCGAAAGCACCACCAACAAGATACCCGTGATCCGTCTAGCAAAAAACTCGATATCGTAATTTCCCTCTGCCTTTCGCCGGATCTGCAACACAGAAAAACGGGTGGTGGCAAGTACGGTGTAATACGCACCCACCGTAATAAACCACCAGGAATGGGTAAGAAATCCTAAAACACAATTACCAACGGCATATAAAGCGTTAACAGCAAGGCTTGTGTAGGGATTTCTTGCAATTTTGACCAGGCTCATTTGATTCCCTTAATCATCGGGATCAGGGCAATCAGCATCACGATGCCCAACAGGCCGACCAGTGTACCCCACACAAACTGCTGCCAAACAAGGCACAGACACATACCTGCGCCCAGAACCAGCACGGCAACAACGGCGTAAATGATACGAAACACGTTTTTCCCGTTCATCTTGGGCATTTTCTTATTTTC
Source organism: Faecousia sp. (assembly GCA_045649605.1). Taxonomy (GTDB): domain Bacteria; phylum Bacillota; class Clostridia; order Oscillospirales; family Oscillospiraceae; genus Faecousia. The sequence goes on along the minus strand of JAZRQF010000093.1, from coordinate 13,925 downwards.
CATCTTGCACCAGACAAGCGCAGTAATAACGCTTAACACCATGCCTATGCTGCCAAAAACAACGCCCTCTTTAAACGCATTCCACTCCGGCAGCAGCGCCATACACATACCCAGCGCAAACAGCACACCGCTGACAGTTCCCATCAGCAGCGCAACAAAACTACTTTTTTTCATAAAAACCTCCATTAAGCCAACACTTGTATTTTTATTGCAACCTAAGTATAATATTTAGAAAGTGGCAAAACAATCATCAAATCTTGGAAGAATGTTGGAATAATGAGGTGTGGCAATGAATGTGAAGAATAACAAACGGCGAAGAGAATCCCAAGAGAAACTGGAAAAAGCCTTTATCGAATTGTTACAGGTCCGTCAGATCAAGGATATTACGGTATCTGATCTAATAAAGGAAACCGGGTTAAACCGTAGTACTTTTTATGCCAATTATCTGGATATTTTTGACCTTGCCGATAAGACCAGGGAGAAACTGGAACAAGAATTCAGCAACCTCTTTGCCAATTATGATTACTTTAACGAGCGCAGCGGTGCGCTGAAAATGTTCCGCCATATCAAAGAAAATCAGCTTTTCTATAAAACCTATTTCAAGCTGTGTTATGATGATCAGCACCTTGTGTCAGTATACGACGCCAAGCGAGCCGAAAAAGAACATTTTGACACAAACCTCAAGTACCATATCGAGTTCTTCCGAAACGGTCTGAATGCGATTATCAAGCTGTGGCTTGCCGGTGGCTGCAAGGAATCTCCGGAAGAAATGGCGAATGTACTGAAAATGGAGTATCGGGGAAGATAAACAATCGGCGGTAGAGAGATGTTTCTCTCTGCCGCTGTGATAATATGTTCATTGCTTTTTGAGCCGAGCAAAAACAAGGCCCATCCTCCCCGCTATGCTGGTTCTCTTTACATATAGTATAGCTTTTTTAAAAAGGGCTTTTTCTTGAAATTCCGGAAAAAATATTGTAAACTATACCCATACTGAACAAACAACCTATGTTTACAGAAGCACAGAGGAGGACCTTTTATGAAAGAATACGAAATTGTAGCGAAATATTGCAATGCCTGCGCAGGTTCCAGCAGACCGGAGACCTTCTTTGATGAAGCAGAGCTGGCAAATACCGACGACTTTGTTCGTATGAAGCATAGCAAGGATTTTGATAAATTCAAAAAGGAAGTACTCGACGACGGCCGCATTCTCTACACCTTTGATAACGGCAGCGTTTCATACTCTTACGAATTTACGGAACTATAACACAAGACCTGCTGCAACGTTGCAGCAGGTCTTTTTGCAAGTCTACGGAGCATAGGTTGTCTTGCCCGGCGCTTCGTGGTATGATTGAGCCAGAAAGGGCGTGGCACTTATGAATACTTACGTAACCGGCGCAACCAGCACGGCCTTTTTAAGAAAAAAGTATAAATTTAACCGCCCCGGTTAATCCGGGGCGGTTTTTATATCAGAATGCCATTGCAGTGGTCGATCTCGTGTTGAATGATCTGCGCCGGCCAGCCGGTAAAGGTCTTGATGCGGGTTTGGAATTTCTCGTTTTGCCATTGTACCTTTATGGTCTGATAGCGCTTGCAAGGACGAGGGCCACCCAGCAAAGAAAGGCAGCCTTCTTCCGTATCGTAAGGCCCTTCCATTCTGAGGATCTGAGGGTTGAACATCGTCATGTATGTTCCCTCGTTATCAAAGACAATGATGCGCTTACGCACACCGATCATATTGGCCGCCATGCCTACGCAGGCTTCTTTATTTGCAACCAGCGTATCCAGCAGATCCCGGGCAACCTGCAGATCTTCTACGGTTGCCGCATCCGACTTTCCCGCCAGCAGGATGGGGTCATGTACAACTTCTTTTACCATTTCATTCCACCTCGTATGGCCAATCGATAATGCCGCCGAACTCTCTGATGTTGGTGTAACCCAGTTTCAACAAATCTTCCGCCGCCAATTTGCTTCGCCGTCCGCTGCGGCAATATACCAAAATCATCTGATCCTTATCCGTCAGCACACTTTCTGCCTTTGCCAAAATTTCATCATGGGGAATGAGAATTGCGCCGGGGATATGTCCCTGGTCGTATTCTTCTTGGGTACGTGTGTCCAGAATGATATAGCCTTCCTGGCTATCCATAATTTCTTTTGCCTCAGCTGCCGTAATGTTCATATATACCGCCTCCTGCTTGTTTTCTTTATCTTGCCCGCAGGCAGTCAATAGCATCATCGCAAGGATTATCCAAATCAGTTTTTTCACAACGGGTCACCTCTTATTTTGATTATAACATGCAAAAACGCTACTTGCAACGGCTATACACTTTGCGGTATAATAAACACAAACTTTCAGCAGGAGGATAAAATTATGCGTAAAAACTTTGGAGCAAAAGAAATGTGTTATCCCATGCCGGTGTTTATTATCGGCACTTACAACCAAGACGGCACACCCAACGCTATGAATGCAGCTTGGGGCGGTGTTACGGAAGAAGCGCAGCTGACCATCTGCGTGGACGCAGAACACAAAACTGCCGAGAACGTTTTGGCTCGCAAAGCTTTCACCGTGTCTATGGGCACAGCGCAAACCGTAGCCGCCTGCGATTATGTGGGCATCGTCTCCGGCAACAAAGAACCCAACAAATTTGATAAAGCAGGTTTCCATGCTACCAAGTCCCAGTTCGTGGACGCACCGCTGATTGACGAGCTGCCCATGGCATTGGAGTGTGAGATGATCTCCTACGACCCCGAATCCTGCCATTTAGTCGGCAAGGTCATCAACGTCTGTGTAGACGAAGCCTATTTGGATAAAGACGGCAAGGTTGACGTTGCCAAGCTGCAGCCTATCACCTTTGACCCGGCCCATCACCGCTATCTGGTTCTGGGCGAATCGGTAGGACGTGCCTTCCACGACGGTTTAACTCTGAAATAATTTAAATGCCCTGGCATTATGCCAGGGCATTCTTTTTATTCTGTTAATCCGGTTTGGGTTTTGTAAAGCTGGGCATAAACACCGCCCTTTGTCAGCAGCTCGGCATGGGTGCCGCACTCGGTGATCACACCGTCGGCAACAGACACGATCCGGTCCGCATTACGAATGGTGGACAACCGGTGGGCAATGATCAATGTCGTTCTGCCCTGCGCCAAGGCATCAAATGCCCGCTGGATCTTCGCCTCAGTAACGCTATCCAGCGCAGAGGTCGCCTCGTCCAAAATCAGGATCGGCGGGTTTTTCAAAAAGATTCGGGCAATGGCAACTCGCTGCTTCTGTCCGCCGGACAGGAGCGTTCCCCGCTCGCCTACGTATGTGGCAAAGCCATCGGGCATCGCCATAATATCGTCGTAGATCTCTGCCTTTTTCGCTGCCTCGATCACTTCGTCCTCGGTAGCGCTGGGTCTGCCATAGCGGATATTTTCCAAAATCGTGTCGGCAAACAAAAATACATCCTGCTGCACGATGCCGATATTCTCGTGAATAGAACGCTGGGTCACATCCCGGATGTCCATACCGTCAATGGTAATGCTACCGCCGGTCACATCGTAGAAACGAGGAATCAGCCGGCACAGCGTGGTCTTACCGCCACCGGAAGGACCAACAATGGCAACCGTCTCACCGGGTGTGATGTCCAAGCTCACATTCTGCAGAACCGCCAGATCGCCGTCGTATGCAAAGGAAACATCGTTAACGCAAATACGACCTTGCACATTCTGCAGATCCGGTGCATTCTCCTTATCCTGCAAGCTGGGTTCTGTGCGCATCAGCTCCACAAACCGGTTCAGGCCTGCAAAACCGCTGGAGAACATCTCCATAAAGTTAGACAGCTTTCGCACCGGCGCAACAAAAGAGGCCGTGTACAAAGTGAATGTGAGCAGATCCCGGTAGTCCATCTTGTTTTGCATGACCAAATAGCCACCGTAGCCGATGACCACCACATTCAGGCTGCACAAGAAGAACTCCATAGAGCCGACGAACCGACCCATTGCCTTATGAAACTGCCGTTTTGAGGTTTTATAAATATCGTTTGCCGCATTGAATCGATTGTTTTCCAATTCCTCATTGGCAAAGGCTTTGGAGGTACGGAAGCCGGAAAGGCTGGACTCGATCTCTGTATTGATATGGCCGGTTTTTTCCTTGACCTTAACGGCAGCCTTGTCCATTCCCCCACGCATCAGCACGACCACAACGAGGAAAATCGGAATCAGCAGACCTACCACCAATGCCAGCCGCCACTGGATCAGACCCATAACCACCAACGCACCCACAATGGTCAGCGTAGATGTGAGCAAGTCCTCCGGTCCGTGGTGGGCAAGCTCCGTCAGTTCGAACAAATCCGCAGTCAGACGGCTCATGAGCTGACCGGTACGGTTGCGGTCATAAAAATCATAGCTCTGCTTCTGCATGTGCTTGAAAAGATCCGCACGGATATCTGCCTCCACCCGAATACCAAAGGTATGACCGATATATGCGATGATATAGTAGAACACAGAACGCAGCACATAACAGCCGATCAGCGCAACGATCACCGTAAAGAACAGCTTGTACATCTGATTGGGCAGCATGTTGTACAGCGCACTGCGGGTCACCAACGGGAACGTCAGGTCAATCCCCGCCACCAGCACGGCACACATAACATCCACCAGAAACAGCTTCCAGTGGCGCTTAAAATAACTGAAAAATATAGCAAGCGGAGATTTCCGCTGGTAATCCTTCGTGGTCATAATCGATCCCTCCGACCCCATTATACTCTTTTTTTCAGAAAGTTGCAATGCTGTCTTGGCGAGAAAGCATTTTTCTGTTATACTAAGCAAAAAGGAGGTGCTTGACGTGGAAATTTTATATTCTGACAAGGACATTGTGGCCTGCGTCAAGCCGATAGGACTTGATTCTGAGCACGAACTGCCGCAAGCGCTGAAAGACGCCCTTGGCGGTGAGATCTTTACTTTGCATCGGTTAGACAAAAACGTTGGCGGCGTTATGCTCTACGCCCGCAACAAGGCAGCCGCCGCCCGCCTTTCCCGAGACATTCAGGAAGGTCGAATGGTGAAAGAATACGTGGCGATGGTTCACGGCACGCCCCCCGAATCCGGTGACTGGCAGGATCTTTTGTTTAAGGACAGCCGCAAAAATAAAGTCTTTGTTGTTAAGCGGGAACGCAGCGGTGTCAAACCTGCCCGACTGGAATTTACCCGCCTGCGGGAGGGCGAAACTTCCCTTGTGCACATCCGGCTGCACACCGGCAGATCCCACCAGATCCGTGTCCAATTTGCCAGCCGTGGTTTCCCGCTGGTGGGCGATCACAAATACGGCGCCCGGGACGAACACACCGCACCCATGTTATTCTCCTGCTGCATTACGATTCCTTGGAACGGCGGCGAAAAACAATTTTCTGCCCACCCCCAATGGATATAAAAATCTCGGTACGTTAATGTACCGAGATTTTTCTTATATGAATGCGTTCTGCTCTTTTACGATAATACCAGTAATAGAGACCTTGTGTTACTGCGCTGATAAACCAGGAGATCGGATAGCACAGATAGAGCCAAACGATATCCCGCTTCATGGGGAAGAATACCCATACCCAAATCAGTCGAGGCACAATGATGCTGATCATATTCATTACGGTAATGCCCAGCGATGCGCCCATACCACGGGTTGCATTGTAGAATAGTTGGGCGACCGCAAACAGCTGATAACCCCAAGTAGTCATGATCAACAAGTTTTTACCGGCAGCCGCCACAGCGGGGTCGCTGTTAAAGATACCAATAATAAAACCGGGGAAAATGGTAAATACCGTAGTTACTACAGCCATCATACCACAGCAAGCAGGAATCGCTTTGGTTAGCATTTTATCAATGCGTTTACAATCACCTGCACCATAGCACTGACCTGCAAAGCTCATACAAGTGATGCCAAACGCATACAGTATCTGCGAGACCAACTCGCCTGCATCCATTGCCGCAGCCTTACCGGCAATGATCGCTGTATCCTGAAAAGAGTTGACCGATGCCTGCAAGACCATGTTGGCCAAGCTAAACATCATACCGTTAATGCCGCCGGGAATACCCAGACGCATGAGCTCTTTGACAGACTGTCCATGGAATTTCAGTTCCTTGAAAGACAGCCTATATTCATCTTTGGGCGCAAATAAAATCCACAAAACCCAAACAGCGGAGATCACCTGCGCAATCAATGTAGACAGTGCAACACCCGCCACGCTCATATGCAGCACTACAACGAATATCACATTGAGCACCACATTGAGAAATCCGGTAACGAGCAGTATGTACATGGGTCGCTTGGTATCGCCAAAGGATCGCAAAATACCTGCTCCGAAATTGTAAATGACCGTCGCAGGCAAGCCTGCCATGTAGATCTTCAGATACACATCGGACAGATCGATCAGATCCTCCGGTGTTTCCAACAAAAGCAACAGCGGTCTGGAAAAGCCTACGATCAACGCGCCGCAAACCAGGCCCAAAACCACAGACACAAGGACAGCTGTATGCATACTCTTGCGCAATGTGACCTGATCGCCGCTTCCTCGCAGATTGGCACAACGCACATTGGCAGCCGCCGCCAGACCGGCAGTAAAGTTCAGCGCCATCGCCACGATAGAGCTTGTTCCGCCTACCGCTGCCAACGCCTTCACGCCATCGGAGGCGAACTGACCTACAACGGCTTTATCCGCCATTGTATAGAGTTGCTGTAAGATGAGCGTACACAACACAGGCAAGGTAAAAGAGAATATTTTTTTCGTAATTGAGCCGGTTGTCATATCCAGCGTATGAGAAGAAGCCATATTGCCTCACCTCCCCTCGGTCATTATAAACCTCTTGTCAAAAAAGGCAACCTTTTTTACATTTTAAAGAAAAACCCACCGGTTACCCGGTGGGTAATATGATTAATAGTTCTCTGCGTTGACTTCGAAGTAGCTCTGAGGATGTGCGCAAGTGGGGCACAGCTCGGGAGCCTTGGTGCCAACCACCAGATGACCGCAGTTGCGGCACTCCCAAATTTTGACCTCGCTCTTTTCGAATACCTGAGCAGTCTCCACGTTCTTCAGCAGCGCACGGTAACGCTCCTCATGGTGCTTCTCAATCGCAGCAACCAAACGGAACTTTGCTGCCAGCTCGGGGAAGCCTTCTGCCTCAGCAGTTTCTGCAAAGCCTGCGTACATGTCGGTCCACTCGTAGTTTTCACCCTGCGCAGCCTCCAGCAGATTCTCGGCAGTGCTGCCAATGCCTTCCAGCTCCTTGAACCACAGCTTTGCATGCTCCTTCTCGTTCTCAGCAGTCTTCAAAAACAGTGCTGCGATCTGCTCGAAGCCTTCCTTCTTTGCCTTGGATGCAAAGTAAGTGTACTTATTTCTTGCCATGGACTCGCCTGCAAAAGCGGCCTCCAGATTCTTCTCGGTCTGGGTGCCTGCGTACTTGTTTGCCATAGTCATTTCCTCCTTAATTTTGATAAATTCACTATAGCACAGCTAGTTTCGTTTTTCAACCATATAGAAAACAGTTGCACGAAAAAATTTTTTCCTATATAATTAAGAAAAACGCAAAGGAGAACTGTTATGCTGCCAAATGTTTACTTTTCCCCTACGATCACCCCGGAAAACGTACTGAATATGTACAAGTTATTGGGCAAAACCCTGCCCGGAAACGTGGCTGTCAAGGTCCATTCCGGCGAGCCGGGCAATCAGAACTTCCTGAAACCTGAGTTTTGGAAGCCGGTTATCGACCACGTTGGCGGCATTGCCGTTGAGTGCAACACAGCTTACGACGGTGGACGCAACACCACCGAGCGCCACAGAGAGACTTTCCGCAAACACGGCTGGAGCGCACTGTTCAAGCTGGATCTTTTAGATGCCGAAGGACCTGACCTGGAGCTGGACATTCCCAACGGCAAGCGCATTCAGAAGAACTATGTTGGCAAGGACATTGTCAATTACGACAGCTGTCTGGTGCTGTCCCACTTCAAGGGTCACCCCATGGGCGGCTACGGCGGTGCGCTGAAGCAGCTGTCCATCGGTTTTGCATCTGCCTATGGCAAGAAGTATATCCACGGTGTCGGCGACGCAGCGATCTTCCTGAAGGGCGATCATGACTGCTTCCTGGAATCCATGGCCGAAGCTGCAAGCTCCGTCATCAACATCTTCAAAGACAACCTGATCTATATCAACGTAATGAAAAACATGAGTGTGGACTGCGACTGCTGCCGCATTGCAGAAGACCCTTGTGTGAAAGACATCGGCATTTTGATCTCCACCGACCCAGTGGCAATCGACCAAGCCTGCATTGATCTGGTATACGGCTGCGACGATCCGGGCAAGGCCCATCTGATCGAGCGCATTGAAAGCCGCAACGGCATTCACACCATTGAAACCGCTGCCGCTTTGGGCTTAGGCAGCCGGGAATACAACCTCATCACCGTAGAATAAAAACAACCCCTCTCGGTTACCCGAGAGGGGGTTTTCTTAATCTTCCAAGAACTTCAAAACATCCGCCTTGGGACGGAAGCCGATCAGCTTGCGGATCGGTTCGCCGTTTTCCATAATGAGCAAAGTAGGAATGCTTGCAACATTGAACTGGATTGCCAATTCCGGCTCTTCGTCCACATTAATCTTGCCGATGGTCAGCCATTCGTTTTCCTGTGCGATCTCCTCCAGCACGGGGGCGATCATTTTACACGGTCCGCACCATTCCGCCCAAAAGTCCAGCAGCACTTTTTCCTTACTATTTAAAACCTCTTTTTGAAAATTATCCTTGGTAATTTTAATAATAGACATATTGCAAACTCCTTTGCGGTATGATATATCTACATTATACATGGATACCTACAAAAAACAAGTACCAAAGGAGACCTTTATGGAACATTCCTGCAACGGTCATTGCGGCAGCTGCGGCGGCTGCGCCGAAGAACTGGTTTTAACCGAACCGGAAATCGTAATGCTGAAAAAGCTGGGACAGATCCCCTTTTGGCCCGTGGCCCGCAAGGCTGACGATATGACACCGGTGTTTTTAGAAGATAGGGACTACTCTGCCGAGGACTACAGTCTGATCCTGCAGCTTTTGGAAAAGAAAGGTCTGATCGATCTGGACTACAGCAAACCTCTGTCCGGCTTTTCCATGGAGGCTTATGACGGCTACCCGGTTCACGGCAGCATAGCGCTGACCGCACGAGGTCAATCGGTCTTGGAATTGCTGGAATTGCAAGGTTTAGGAGAATAATATGGCAAACTTTATTGAAGTATTGGATTTTCACGATCCCCGACTGGACGTGTACGCCCGGCTCACCGAGGCGCAGCTTGCCCAGACCCCCGGCCCTAAATCCGGCCTTTTCATCGCAGAAAGTCCCAAGGTCATCGCAAGAGCCTTGGATGCCGGCTGCAAACCGGTCTCCATTCTTGTGGAAAAGGGCAACTTAGGCGGAGAGACTTCGGAAGTGATCGAACGGTGCGGTGACGTGCCGGTTTACATAGGCGAGAATGCCGTTTTGGCACAGCTTACCGGCTACAAGCTGACCCGTGGTCTGCTGTGTGCTATGGAGCGCCCTACCCTACGTACGGCTGAAGAGGTCGTGCAAAACGCTCGCCGGATCGCCGTTTTGGAAGATGTGGTGAACCCCACCAACTTAGGTGCAATCTTCCGCAGTGCAGCAGCGCTGGGAATGGATGCGATTCTGCTGACCTCCGGCTGCAGCGACCCGCTATACCGCCGGTCTGCCCGTGTCAGTATGGGTACTGTTTTCCAAGTTCCTTGGGCATTTTTGCACAGTCCCATCGGCTACCTCCATGAGCTTGGCTTCAAAACCGCCGCCATGGCTTTGAAGGACGACACCATTTCCATCGACGATCCCCGACTGCAAAAAGAACCCCGGCTGGCAGTTGTCCTCGGCACAGAGGGCGAGGGACTGACCGATGCCGCCATCACCCAATGCGATTACACCGTCAAGATCCCCATGTACCACGGTGTTGACTCCCTGAATGTGGCTGCCGCCAGCGCCGTAGCCTTTTGGGAACTGCGTCCCCGATAAACAAAAGCAGCCTGCAGAAGCTTCTGCAGGCTGTTTTTTATTACATCTTGTCGGGAGCGGAGAAGCCCAGCAGGTCGATGCAGGTCTCCAGCACATTCTTTGCCAGAGCGATCAGGGCGATGTAGCCCTTCTGCAGCTGCTTGTCTTCCTCGGTCAGAATGCGGGTCTCGTGATAGAACTTGTTCACCGCACCTGCCAGCTCATAAATGTAAGCACAGATCTGATTGGGAGAAGATGTCTTCAGCGCAGACTCCAATGTGGGGCCCAGCTTAGTCAGGGTCAGCATCAGATCCTTAGCATAGCCGTTGGCGGCAGGCTGGATCTGCAGATCCTCCCAAGCGCCGTACTTTGCCAAAATGGACTTGATACGAACGATGGTATAGAGGATATAGGGGCCGGTGTTGCCCTCAAAGGCAGCAAAGCGGTCCATATCAAAGATATAGTCCTTGGTAGGCTGGTTGGACAGATCGCCGTACTTCAAAGCAGCCATAGCGATCTTCTTGGTGGTCTCCTCTACCTCGTCCTCTGCCACAATCTTGTTCTCCACGACCTTGGCACGGACGAAATCGGTCATCTCCCGGATCAGAACTTCCAGACGCATTACGCCACCTTCACGGGTCTTGAAAGGCTTGCCGTCAGCGCCGTTCATAGTGCCGAAGCCAAGATGCTCCAACTCCGTCTGCTCGGGGACGATACCGGACTTCTTGGCAGCGCGGAACACCTGCTCAAAGTGCAGCGCCTGACGCTTATCGGTGATATAGAGCATCTTATCCGGGTTAAAGTCCTGCATACGCTGGATCATAGTTGCCAAGTCGGTGGTTGCGTAAATAGCAGAGCCGTCGGTCTTGACCAGAATACAAGGAGGAACTTCCTTCTTGTCGGTCTCTTCCTGCACGGGAATGACCCAAGCGCCCTCAGACTGAACAGCAATTCCCTTTTCCTTCATATCCCGGATCATATCGGGGATATAGGGATCGGCATCGCTCTCGCCCAGCCAGGACTCGAAATGCACATTCAGATTGTCATAAATCTTGCGCATATCCGCCAAAGACACATTCATAATGTGCTTCCAGATAGCACGGTAGCCGGGACGGCCGGTCTGCAGTTCATAAGTGGCAGTGTGCGCCTCTTCTGCAAAAGCCTCGTCCTCTTTCTTCTTGGCAGCAGCGGCAGGATAGATCTCCTCCAGCTCCGAAATGGTAAAGGGAGGCTCTTCCGGGTATGCACCGGTATAGTTGGGATCAAAATATACAAGCTCCGGCTGGCGGCAGCGCAGCTCGGCAATAATCAGACCCATCTGCAGGCCCCAGTCACCCAAGTGAATGTCGCCGATGGTATTGTAACCGAAGAACTTGTACAGCCGCTTCAGGCTCTCGCCGATGATAGCAGAACGCAGGTGGCCGATGTGCAAAGGCTTTGCCACGTTAGGTCCGCCGTAGTCCACGATAACAGTCTGACCTGCGCCGGTCTTTTCCACACCGAAGCCTTCAGAGGTACGCATCGTCTCCAGATAATCCTGCAGGAACTTATCGCTAAGCTTCAGGTTGATGAAACCGGGCATTACAGCATCGATCATGGAGAAATCCTCGGCATTGAGCTTGCCGGCAACTGCCTGGGCAATCTGAATGGGAGCGCACTTGTAAGCCTTGGCAGCAGCCAAAGCGCCGTTGCACTGATACTCACACAAGTCGGGACGGTTGGAAACCGTTACTCTGCCGTAGGATGCTTCGTAGCCAGCTTCAGCAAAGGCCTGCTGCATCTTATTCGAAATAATATCTAAGATCTTTTCCATAATTACACCTTCTTGTTTTCTGCCATCCACTGCAGGTAATCGTCGTAGGTACCGTAGCGGTCAATGATCGTACCGTCAGGCTGGAATGCGATAACACGGTTACAGGTAGATGTCAGCATCTCATGGTCGTGGGAAGCCAGCAGCACAACGCCGTTGAAGGCTTCCAGACCCTTGTTGACTGCCTGAATGGATTCCATATCCAAGTGGTTGGTGGGCTGGTCCAGCAAAACTACGTTAGCGCCGCTAAGCATCATCTTAGAGAGCATGCAGCGCACCTTTTCGCCACCGGACAGCACGTTTACCTGCTTAAATACATCTTCGTTGCTAAAGAGCATTCTGCCAAGGAAGCCACGCAGATACACGTCGTCCTTCTTGACGGAGGACTGACGCAGCCAATCCACCAGCTCCATGCTGTTGCCGTCGAAATACTCGGAGTTGTCCTTAGGCAGGTAGCTGCGGATGGTGGAGATACCCCACTTGATAGAGCCTTCGTCCGGCTCCAGTTCGCCCATCAGAATCTGGAACAGCGCAGTCTGCGCCAGTTCGTTTTCACCGACGAAAGCGATCTTATCGTTCTTGCCTACGGAGAAGTAGACCTTGTCCAGCAGCTTTACGCCGTCCACAGTTACAGAAACGTCGTTGACAGTCAGGATGTCCTTACCCAGTTCACGCTCGGGCATGAAGCCAACGAAGGGATAGCGGCGAGTAGAGCAAGGCATTTCTTCAACAGTCAGCTTGTCCAGCAGCTTACGGCGGGCAGTTGCCTGCTTTGCCTTGGACTTGTTGGCGGAGAAGCGCTGAATGAAGAGCTGCAGTTCTTCGATCTTCTCCTGGTTCTTCTTGTTCTTGTTGCGGATCATGGCCTGCACCATCTGGGAAGACTCGTACCAGAAGTCGTAGTTACCAACGTACATCTTGATCTTGCCGTAGTCGATATCCACGGTGTGGGTACAAACCGTATTCAGGAAGTGACGGTCGTGGGAAACAGCGATGACCATGCCTTCGAAATCCAGCAGGAAGTCTTCCAGCCAGTTGATCGCTTCAATATCCAAGTTGTTGGTAGGCTCGTCAAGCATAACGATGTCCGGGTTGCCGAACAGCGCCTGGGCAAGCAAAACCTTAACCTTCAAACGGGGGTCAATGCTGCCCATGATGTCGTAGTGCAGTTCTGTGCCGATGCCCAGACCCTGCAGCAGACGGGATGCGTCGGACTCAGCCTCCCAGCCGTCCATTTCTGCAAACTCCATCTCCAGCTCAGAAGCACGGATACCGTCCTCGTCGGTAAAGTCCGGCTTTTCGTAGATGGCGTCCTTTTCTTTCATTACATCGTACAAATGCTGGTTGCCCATGATAACGGTATCCATAACCGTAAATTCGTCGTAGGCGTTCTGATTCTGCTTCAAAACAGAGACACGCTTGTCCGGGTCAATGTGAATATCGCCACTGGTAGACTCCAGCTCACCGGTCAGAATTCGCAGGAATGTGGACTTACCTGCGCCGTTTGCGCCGATAATGCCGTAGCAGTTGCCGGGCAAAAACTGCAGGTCTACGTGTTGGAACAGCCACTGGCCGCCAAATTGCATACCTAAGTTACTTACTGTGATCATTTTATACATCCTCTCGTAGGCACATAATTATACAGTTTAACTATAGCACATAATTGTAAATATTAAAAGAACTTTTTTCCAGGTACTTGCTTTTTTATAAAATTGCGTCTCACACATTTCAATTGCTAATCTGCAAGCTGATGAAATAACAATAAGGAGCTGTCTCACCTTGAGACAGCTCCTTTTCATTTAATCGTTATAAAATAGCAGCGAGTACCATGTGATGATGTTGTCGCCGTACTGGAACTCCAACCCCTGACTTTCCAGCACCGGAATCACATTGATGCCATGACTTTCCACACAAGGGTGCATTCTTTCCGGCTTTCTGCAAGGCTGGCCGTCCAAAATCGCGCACCTTTCGCAGACTGCGCATGCCTCTGTGGACAAAATATACGGCTCGATCCCCTGCTCATGGAACCTCTGCCGCACCTGATTGGTGATCGCCTCATGTTCCGGACGGGTCTTGAGTGTAGCCTCCATATCCCCGATGTCCTCG
>JAZRQF010000092.1:0-15627 GCA_045649605.1 Faecousia sp. | reverse complement strand
GCCAGCCTGGTAGGTCAGCATCATGGGATCCTCGTAGAAGAAGCACTCACAAGTGGTGCAGTAGTCGAATGCATAGTGGCCGTCGGTGTCGCAGGTAGCTGCAACAGCGTCGTAGTGCTCAAAGGTGTGCTCACCGGTGGGGCCCAGGACCCAGCCGTACATAGCCAGAGGCATGGGGTTCTCACCAGCGGTCTGAGCTGCGCCACAAACGGAGCACTGCTCGTAAGCAATGTTGCCCTCTGCGTTGCAGGAAGGAGCAACTGCCTCGTGAGCAACCCAAGTGTGGCCGGTAGCGCCCAGGATCCAGCCGTACATGGACAGAGGCATGGGATTCTCGCCAGCGGTCTGAGCTGCGCCACAGACGGAGCACTGCTGGTAAGCGATGTTACCGTCAGTGTCGCAAGTGGGAGCGACCTCTGCGTAGTCAACCCAAGTGTGGCCCAGTGCGGGGATGACGCCAGCCTGGTAGGTCAGCATCAGAGCGTCTTCGTAGAAGAAGCACTCACAAGTGGTGCAGTAGTCGAATGCATAGTGGCCGTCGGTGTCGCAGGTAGCTGCAACAGCGTCGTGATGCTCCATGGTGTGCTCACCGGTGGGGCCCAGGACCCAGCCGTACATAGCCAGAGGCATGGGGTTCTCGCCAGCGGTCTGAGCTGCGCCACAGACGGAGCACTGCTCGTAAGCGATGTTGCCCTCTGCGTTGCAGGAAGGAGCAACTGCCTCATGAGCGACCCAGGTGTGACCCAGGGGATCGGGAGAGGTGTTGGTCTCGTTGCCGCAGATGGAGCAAGCGTAAGCGATGTAGCCGTACTCGTCGCAGGTAGGAGCGATGTTCTGAACCAGCTCGTAGTTGTGCTCGCAAACCAGGCCGCAGATGGTGCAGATGCCATGCTCGTAAGCATGGGGAACTACAGCCAGGGTCTCGGTCCAAGTCTGACGGCAGTCGCCGCACTGGTACAGAGTCCAGCCTTCCATGGTGCAAGTAGCATCTTCATGGCCCAGGACGGTATTGTTGGTGTGCTCGCAAGTGAACTCGGGCTGAACCATGCCGCAGTGGATGCAGACGCCGTTCTCAATGATGTGAACGTTGGTGGGCTCAGGGCTCCAGTTCTTCTCGTAGCCACAGTTGGTGCACTTCTGTGCAACGTAACCGTACTCAACACAAGTTGCAGGAATTTCCTGAACGGTTACGTAGTTGTGCTCGGTGCAGACGATGCCACACTCGGAGCAGGTGCCGTTGACAAATGCGTGAGGAACAACCAGCAGGATCTCAGTCCAGGTGACATTACAGTCATTGCACTGATACAGGATGAAGCCCTGCATGGTGCAGGTAGCAGCTTCCTGACCCAGGATGATGTTGTTGGTGTGCTCGCAGTTGAAGTCAGCCTGAGCCATGCCACAGTTGACGCAGACACCATTCTCAACAATGTGAGTGTTGGTGGGCTCGGGAGACCAGTTCTGCTGTACGCCACAGCCGGAGCACTCCTGTGCTACGTAGCCGTAGTCAACACAAGTTGCAGGAATTTCCTGAACGGTTACCCAAGTGTGGTCGGAACCGCCGCCACCCAGGACCCAGCCGTACAGGCCCAGAGGAATGGGATTCTCGCTCCAAGTCTGAGCTGCGCCGCAGACAGAGCACTGCTGGTAAGCGATGTTGCCCTCAGTGGTGCAGGTGGGAGCAACTGCCTCATGGTTAACCCATGCGTGACCTGCGGGGATAATACCAGCCTGGTAGGTCAGCATCAGGGGATCTTCGTAGAAGAAGCACTCACAAGTGGTGCAGTAATCGAATGCATAGTGACCCTCGGTCTCACAAGTTGCCGCGATAGCATCGTGATGCTCGAAGGTATGCTCGCCGGTAGCGCCCAGGATCCAGCCGTAACGGCCCAGAGGCATGGGGTTCTCACCGACAGTCTGAGCTGCGCCACAGTTAGAGCACTGTGCGTAAGCGATATTGCCTTCTGCGTTGCAGGAAGGAGCAACAGCTGCATGCTCAACCCAGCTATGATCCAAAGCGGTCAGGACCCAGCCGTAGCGGCCCAAAGGCATGGGGTTCTCGCCAGCGGTCTGAGCTGCGCCACAGACGGAGCACTGCTCGTAAGCAATGTTACCCTCAACACCACAGGAAGGCTCAACAGCCTCGTGGGAAACCCAAGTGTGACCGGTAGCGGTTACGATCCAGCCGTAACGGCCCAAGGGCATGGGGTTCTCGCCAGCGGTCTGAGCTGCGCCACAGACGGAGCACTGCTGGTAAGCAATGTTGCCATCGAATTCGCAGGTAGGCTCAACAGCTGCGTAGTCAACCCAAGCGTGGCCGGCAGCACCCAGGATCCAGCCGTAACGGCCCAAGGGCATGGGGTTCTCACCCAGAGACCAAGCCTCGCCACACTCGGAGCACTGCTTGTAAGCAATGTTACCCTCGAAGTCGCAAGTAGGCTCAACAGCTGCGTACTCTACCCAAGTATGTACGTGCTCGGTGGGAGCCTCAGTAGCCTCAGTAGCCTCAGTAGTGGGAGCCTCGGTGGGAGCCTCGGTAGCTTCGGTAGTGGGAGCCTCAGTAGTAGGAGCCTCAGTCTCAGCGGGGGTCATGGTCAGGGTGATGGTGTCAACACTTGCACCCACAACGCCAGCGCCCAGCTTCAGGGAAGGAATCAGAGTTACATTGGTGTTTGCAACATTGACGCCTTCCTTAACCTTCAGTGTAAAGTGACCTACTCTGCCGCTGTAAGTGATGGGCTGCAGGAAAGAAACCGCAAAACCCTCTCTGCCTTCAGCAGTGGAGAAGCTCTTAGCAGCAATCAGGTCATTGCCATCCTCGTCTTCTGCGGTAGGATTGCAAGTACCCTTAACAAACTCGAACACGTCTCTGTCGAAGTCCAACAGCAGGCCAAGGATATCGCAGTCTGCGGTACCATTGACAGTAACGTTGAACTTGATTTCCTCGCCAGCAACGAGTTCAGTCTTTGCAGGTGTGATGGTAAAGTGGTAAGGCTCGGCTGCGAATACAGAAACAGCAAGCAAGCTAACCAGCAGAACCGCACACAGCAGTATGGTAACTACTTTTTTCATCTCGTTCACCTCATAATATTTTCTTGTTTGGAACACCGGTCAAAGCACCCCCCGTACACCAAAAGGGCGCACTTATCCCAATATCTATCCATACAGCATACAGTATATATCTGATCGATAAAAAAATCAAGACCATTTGGACAGATTATTTTCCATTTTTCGTGTTTTTCTTTTTATATCAAACGTCCCAACAGCAATTCAAACACTGCCAGAATGATCAAAAAAGCAAAATTGAAGGCAGAAAACAGCATAATATAGTACCGGGTCTTACCTTTGTTCTGCTTTGTGTATTCCCGGAATGTGATCAAGCTAGCAAGGGACGCAATCAACGTGCCTACGCCGCCGATATTGACACCCAGTAGCAGATCTCTGTAGTTGTCCGTAAACTGAGACAGCAAAATCGCTGACGGCACATTGCTGATAACCTGGCAGGACACCACACTGAACAGCAGTGTGCTTTTTTCCAGCAGAAACGAGAACAGACGCCGCACAGCATCGATCCGTGCCATATTGCCGGAAAACACAAAGAAGAATACAAAGGTCAGCAGCAGCGGATAGTCCACCATCTTCAGCGCTTTCCGATCCATAAACAGCAGCACCGCCGGAATCACGATCAAACCAATCCAGTATGGAATCCCACGGAACACAATGGCAATCGCCAGCGCAAACAGCAGCAGGTACACCACTACCCTGCCCGTGGGCAAAGTGATCTTCTCGTCTTTGATCTCCAGTGGCTCCGGCTTGACGAAAATAATACAGCACAGCGTGATCAGCAGCACCGACAGCACAAAGGGCGGCGCCATGATCTGCATAAACTCCAAATTGGGAATAGCAAACTTGGTGTATAAGTACAGATTTTGGGGATTGCCGAAGGGTGTCAGCATACCGCCCAAGTTGGCGGCTATATTCTGCATAATAAAGGTAAACGCCATATATTTATTTTTGCCGGTGGAACTGAGAACAAACAAACCCAGCGGCAGGAATGTCAGCAGCGCCATATCGTTGGCAATAAGCATAGAGCCGATAAAGGTAATATACACCAGCGCAAGGATACTCAGCCGGGCGTTGCGGAACAGCCGGACGATCTTCCGCGCCAGCATATAGAAGAAGTTAATATTCTTTAATGCGCACACCACTGCCAGCACACAAAACAGACATGTCAGAGTTTTTACATCAAAGTAGTCCAGATATGCCCCATCCGGCGGAACGAAAAAGCAAGTAACGATCGCTGCCGCCATCGCCACAAACATAACAATATTCTTTTTAACCGCATTGGCAACGCCTCGGGTCAAATGTTGGGTATTCATCGCACTGCGCTTCCTTATATATTATAGTATATTGCCGCTGACTGGCAGCCGCCGCAAATCCCGTTTACAATAGCACAAAAACCGTCGCTTGTCACCCGTTTGTTTTTAATTCTCCCGCTTTTCTCCCATTACACGAAAAAAGCCCTCCCGGCGGGAGGGCTTTTTGTGTTTTTATAACATTGCAAAATAATCGCAATGTCACAGCATCTTTTCCCGGATATGGGACAGACGCTCAAGGGCTTCGTTCAGCGTGGAATCCAGCTTCGCAAAGTGCAGACGGATAATATTGTTGACACCCTTTTCGCTAAAGAAGGATGTACCGGGCACTGCGCCCACGCCCACCTTATGCGCCAGTTCTTCGCAGAACTCCACATCAGTCTGTCCCTTCTTCATGTAGGGAGAGATATCGGCAAGCACGAAATATGCGCCCTGAGGATCGGTATAAGGAATGCCGATCCGGTCAAGTCCTTCTGTGAAGAGCTTCTTCATATGGGCATAGTGTGCGCCGAACTCCTCATAATAGCTATCGGGCATATCCAAACCGACCACCGCAGCCTCCATCAAAGGAGATGCACAGCCAACGGTGTTAAAGTCGTGGTACTGCTTAATGCGGTCCATAATAGGCTGGGGCGCAATGGCATAACCCAGTCGCCAGCCGGTGATAGAGTAGGTTTTGGACAAAGAGGAACAGGATACTGTGCGTTCCCACATGCCGGGCAGGCTGTTCATATAAATATGCTTATGGCCTTCGTAAACGATATGCTCATAGACTTCGTCCATGATGGCATAGACGTCATACTTGATACACAGATCCGCAATCAGCTTCAGCTCGTCATAAGTAAAGACCTTACCGCTGGGGTTGGAGGGATTGCAGATAAGGATCGCCTTGATTCCCTGCTTGAAAGCATCTTCCAGCACATTGGGATCAAAGTTAAATGTAGGCGGAACCAAAGGAATTAAAACCGGTTCACACTGGGCCATGATTGCCTGAGCGCGGTAGTTCTCAAAGTAGGGAGAGAACATAGCGATCTTATCGCCGGGGTTTGTCAGGGCGAAAATGGTATCCACCATAGCCTCGGTAGAGCCGATGGTAACCACCATCTCGGTATCCGGGTTCAGGCTACGACCCATGAAGCGACCGCACTTTCTCGCCAGCGCCTGACGGAAATTGGGAGCGCCCATGGTGATGGGATACTGGTGAGGTCCCAAATAGCTGACTTCGTTGAGTCGATCCAGCATTGCCTTGGGAGGATCAAAATCCGGGAAACCCTGGGCGAGGTTAATAGCGCCGCAATCCAGAGAGATACGGGTCATGCGGCGAATAACGGAATCGGTAAAATATTGATTTTTTCTGCTCATTTCCTGCATAGTCATTTACCTCGCTTGTGATTAATGGATGCCCAGTTCTTCGCTGGTACAGGGCGCAATTCCGTGAGTAGCCAGCAGAGCGATAAATTTCTCCGCCTCGGCAACCCGGAAAACGATGTAAGCTTTACCCTCAATGTGAGTAAACAGAGAATACATATACTCAATATCAATATTGCCTTCTGCCAAAGTTGCCAGCACCGGTGCAATACCGCCGGGCTGATCCGGTACCGCAACCACAAGCACAGGCGTCATGGACAAAAGATAGCCATGCTCCATCAAAATGGATGTACTCTTCTGTGCATCATCCACGATCATGCGCAGAATGCCGTAATCTTCGGTCTCAGCAATGGAGATCGCACGCAGATCAATGCCGTTTTCTGCCAAAATCGTGGTGATCTCAGCAAACTGACCGGCACGGTTTTCCAAAAAAACAGAAATTTGATATACCATTTTGTGCCCTCCTTAAATTTTACGCTTGTCAATGATGCGGACAGCCTTACCTTCGCTACGAGCAATGGTCTTGGGCGCCACCAGACGAACCTTGGCATAAATGCCCAGCATAGCTTTAAGGGCATTGACCAGGCTCTTTTCCATGGAAGTAACTTTCGCCAAGGAGTCAGAGAAGTTCTCCGGTGTCATTTCCACCATAACTTCCAGCGTATCCGAGTGATTGACACGGTCAACGATGATCTGATAGTTAGCCGGATATCCCTGCTCCAGAAGAACTGACTCGATCTGAGACGGGAATACATTGACACCCTTGACGATCAGCATATCGTCGCTGCGACCCATGGGTTTGGACATCTTTACATGGGTTCTGCCGCAGGAGCAGGGTTCTGCGTTCAGTACGCAGATATCACGGGTGCGATAACGCAGCAAAGGGAATGCTTCCTTGGTGATGCAGGTAAATACCAACTCACCCTTGGAACCCATGGGCAGTACCTCGCCGGTGTCGGGATTGATGATCTCGACAATGAAGTGGTCCTCATTGACGTGCATGCCGCTCTGTGCCTCACATTCAAAGGCAACGCCCGGACCGGAGATCTCAGTCAGACCGTAAATATCGTAAGCTTTAATGCCCAGACCGTTCTGGATATCCTCACGCATCTTTTGGCTCCATGCTTCTGCGCCGAAAATGCCGGCCTTCAGCTTGATCTGATCCCGCAGACCACGCTCGTGAATGGTCTCTGACAGATAGGCAGCATAAGAGGGAGTGCAGCACAGAATGGTAGCGCCCAGATCCGTCATAAACTGGAGCTGCCGATCCGTATTGCCGGAGGACATGGGAAGTGTCAGGCAGCCAACTTTGTGAGAGCCACCATGCAGACCTGCGCCGCCGGTAAACAGACCGTAACCATAGGCCACATGGCAAACATCTTCCTTGCCGCCGCCAACAGCGGTAATCGCGCGGGCACAACAATCCTCCCACAAATCCACATCGTGCTGGGTGTAGAATGCTACGACCCGCTTACCGGTTGTACCGGAGGTAGATTGAATACGGACACAGTCAGACAACGGTTTGCCCAACAGACCGTAGGGATAGGCTTCCCGCAGATCATCCTTTGTCAGAAAAGGCAGCTTGTGCAGGTCCGCTGTACCTTGAATGTCAGCGGGGGTTACCCCCTTCTCCTCCATCTTTTTGCGGTAGTAAGGAACATTGTCCCATACATGCTGCACCTGCTTGACCAGGCGTTCATTCTGCCACGCCTGGATCTGCTCTCGGGAGGCTGTTTCAATTTCAGGTTGATAATACTTTGGCATATATCTTTTTCTCCTTTTGGCAATCAAGCATTGCGGCCAAGTCGGAATGCGGTTTTGTTCAGTTCTAGGAATTTTGCAGGAACGCTCTTTTCAATAGCATCCAGCCACTCTTCCTCGGTAAAGTCGAAGTTCCGGGACAAGTGTCCCATAAGAACAATGTTCACAGCCTTGGCAGAACCGGCCTGCTCAGCCAGCGCCAGCGCATCAAACGCATCTACATCCAGTCCGGCAGCTTGCATCTGCTCTACAAGACCCTGAGGATACTCGGCTGCGCCGGTAATTACGGGCATGGGACTGATCTGCTGGGTATTTACAATGATCTTGCCGTCGGGTTTCAGATACTCCGTCCAACGGGCGGCTTCCAGCAATTCAAAAGAAACAACGAAGTCAGCTTCTCCCTTGTCAATGACCGGAGAGTAGACTTTGTCGCCAAAGCGGACGTAGGTAACTACGCTACCGCCACGCTGGCTCATGCCGTGAACTTCAGACACCTTAATATCGTAGCCCTTTTGCAGCAACACACGACCCAATAACTTAGAAGCCAGCAGACTTCCCTGTCCGCCTACGCCGACGATCATGATATTTTTTGTTTTCATGTTCAGTCCTCCTTTGCAGCGCACAGTGCGTCAAACTTACACAACTGGGCACAGACACCGCAACCGGTACAGAGGGTGTTGTCGATCTTCGCCTTCTTGTCCACGATGCTGATGGCGGGACAGCCGATCTTCATACAAGCCTTGCAGCCGGCGCACTTATCGGGATCGGCAATGATCGGCTTTTTGTGCTTCACATACTTCAGCAGTGCGCAAGGACGGCGGGAAATAATAACAGAAGGCTCATCCACTGCAGTTTCTTCCTTGATTGCAGCATCACACTGGGCAAGATCGTAAGGATCTACCACCCGCACACGGCGAATGCCCACAGCACGGCAGAGAGATTCCAAATCGATCTTTGTGCAGGGGTCGCCCTTCAGGTTGTAGCCGGTGGTGGGATTCTGCTGATGGCCGGTCATACCGGTGATCGAGTTATCTACAATAATAACTGTGCCGCAGGATTCATTGTATGCCATGTTCACAAGACCGGTCATACCGGAGTGCATGAATGTAGAGTCGCCGATAACAGCCACAGCCTTCTTTCCGTCGGCGCCGCCGGCCTTGGTGAAGCCGTGCAGGCCGGAGATGGAAGCACCCATGCAAATGGTAGTATCCAGCGCAGCCAAAGGCGGTACTGCGCCCAAGGTATAGCAGCCAATATCGCCCAATGCGGTCACCTTGTTCTTTGCCAGTGTATAGAACAGACCACGGTGGGGACAGCCGGCGCACATAACGGGAGGACGCTGCGGAATTGCAGCATCCAGCTTTGTGCCGGACTGGACGGAAGCGCCCAGCTTTTCTGCGATTAGGTTCTGAGAAAATTCGTCGATGCAAGAGAAGGTATCCTTACCCACGCAGTCAAGTCCCAACTGACGGCAGTGGGTCTCGATGAAGCTGTCCAGTTCTTCCACAACGATCAATTTGGTAACGGACTTGGCAAAATCCAGGATCTTCTGCTTGGGAAGCGGCCAGATCATGCCCAGCTTCAGCACGGGGTATGTATCGCCAAACACTTCCTTCACATACTGATAGGAAGTAGAAGAAGTAATGATGCCGATCTTATGGTCAGAACCTTCCTCGATGCGGTTGATTTCGGCGGTTTCTGCCCAATTCTCCAAAAGACGGGTGCGCTCCTCCACCACGGGGTGGCGGCGCTTGGCGTTGCCGGGCATCATAATGTACTTCTGGGGATTCTTTTCATAAGTCTTGCTGACCTCAATGCGTTCACCGGGTTCTACGATGCTTTGAGAATGGGAAACACGGGTACACATTTTAATAAACACAGGGGTATCGAACTGCTCAGAAAGTTCGTATGCCAGTTTGGTAAAAGCCAATGCTTCAGCAGAATCAGACGGCTCCAGCATAGGAATCTTGGAGGCTCTGGCGTAATGGCGGGAATCCTGCTCATTCTGAGACGAATGCATACCGGCATCATCTGCCACACCGATGACCATACCTGCATTGACACCGGTATAACCAATGGTAAACAGCGGGTCAGCCGCCACATTCAAACCAACATGCTTCATGGCGCAGAAACTGCGCTTTCCGGCAAGGCTTGCGCCAAAAGCCGCTTCCATAGCCACCTTTTCATTGGGCGCCCACTCTGCATAAACTTCTTTATAGACAGCTACACATTCGGTGATCTCGGTACTGGGAGTGCCGGGATAACTGGACACAAAGCTGCAGCCGGCCTCGTAAAGGCCCCGGGCAACAGCTTCGTTGCCAAGCATCAGTGTTTTCATAATTTTACCTCCTAGTGGGCATTAACCGGTAATCTGTGTTTCCACCAGACGACCCTGACAATATTTTTCACGCAACACCGGCTTTTCGATCTTGCCGGTGGGATTTCTGGGAATTTGGTCAAAGATGATTTGCTTGGGGCGCTTGTACCGGGGCATGCCTTCGCAGAATGCGTTGATTTCTGCCTCTGTACAAGTGACACCTTCCTTGATCTCTACGATTGCTGCTGCGATCTCGCCAAGACGAGAATCGGGCAAGCCGATAACCGCAACGTCCTTGATCTTATCAAAGCCACGCAGGAAATCTTCGATTTGAACCGGATACAGATTCTCGCCGCCGGAAATGACCACGTCTTTCTTACGGTCAACCAGATAGATAAAACCATCCTCGTCCATGCGAGCCATGTCGCCGGTCCACAGCCACTCCCCTTTTAGCACCTCATCAGTAGCTTCGGGGTTCTTATAGTAGCACAGCATAACACCGGGACCCCGGACCGCCAGCTCACCGACCTCGCCCTGCGCAACTTCATTGCCGGATTCATCGATGATCTTGGTTTCCCAAAGGTAGCCGGGTTTGCCGATCGCGCCAACCTTGTGAGTATTACCCACGCCTAAGTGTACGCAACCGGGTCCGATAGATTCGGAAAGACCGTAGTTTGTATCATACTGGTGGTGCGGGAACTTTTCCATCCAACGCCGGATCAAGCTGGGAGGAACCGGCTGCGCGCCGATATGCATCAGCCGCCACTGTTCCAGATAATAGTCACCCAAATCGATGCGACCGGAGTCAACTGCGTCCAAAAGGTCCTGCGCCCACGGCACCAGCAACCAAACGATGGTACACTTTTCTTCTGTTACAGCCCGCAAGATCCATTCCGGCTTTACACCACGGAGCAAAACTGCTTTGCTACCAGAGAGCAGTGAGCCAAACCAGTGCATCTTTGCGCCGGTATGGTACAAAGGCGGGATGCAAAGGAATACATCGTCCCGGGACTGACCGTGGTGATTTTGCTCCACCATGCAAGCGCAATTCAACGATCTGTGATCGTGGAGGATCGCCTTGGGGAAGCCGGTCGTACCGGAGGAGAAATAGATTGCGGCATGGTCATCTTCTGTCAGCGCCACGGGAGGTGCGCTGGAAGAGCAAAAGCTGGTCAGTCTCATGCAGTCTTCTGTATAATCAGGACCGTTTTTGCCCACGAAGAACATCATTTTCAAAAAGCCCAGGTCGCCAGCGATAGCATCCATACGGCTGATAAATTCAGGGCCAAATACCAGCACTTCCACGTCCGCCAGATCCAAGCAGTAGCGGGTCTCGTCAGAAGAGTAGCGGAAGTTCATCGGTACAACAATACAACCCGCTTTAAGAACACCAAAGTAGATAGGCAGCCATTCCAGGCAGTTCATCAGCAGGATCGCAATCTTTGTGCCTTTTTTCAGGCCACGGCTCAGCAGAAGATTGGCAAAGCGGTTCGCCCGACGGTCAAAATCCCGCCAGCTCATTTCCCGGCGGTAAGGCGCGTCGGGATTTGCATTTTCAATCAGGTTAAAGTCCCGCCATGTGACCGCATTGTCCCGCTCCTCGGAAGGATTGATCTCTACCAAAGCAGACTCAGAGCCGTACAATCTGGCGTTACGTTCCAAGTAATCCGTGATGACCATGTGAACACGACCTTTCTAAACATTCTCCAAAAAACAAAAAAGCCCTCTGCATCAAGCAGAGGACGAGTTTTATCCCGTGGTACCACCTCAATTTACCGCCTCGCAGCGGCCTCATCCGATCCCAACAGATCGTAAGCGCAATATCGGGCGCACCCGTCTCCGCCTACTGGAATTTTCAGCAGAGCCGCTCAGAAAGGAATTCCGCGCAGTCCTTCTGCTGTCTTGCACCGGCCGACAGCTCTCTGATAAAAGGAT
Source organism: Faecousia sp. (assembly GCA_045649605.1). Lineage (GTDB taxonomy): Bacteria > Bacillota > Clostridia > Oscillospirales > Oscillospiraceae > Faecousia. Next base: position 3,873 of record JAZRQF010000092.1, on the reverse strand, counting down.
GGTGGCGCGTACTGGTTTTCATCATCGCGTTTTTGTTTTAATAACTTTACCACTATTTTAAAGTAAAGTCAACGATAAATAACCATCATAATAGCGAAAAAATGACATTTTCTTTTGTGCAACATGATATGATGTATCCGCACATAACAAAACCCTCCCCGCGATGGGGAGGGTACGACATGCGCAATTATTCTGATTTAGCTTCCAGCTCGGCCAATTTTTCTGCAAAACCGCAACCATCAATTTTGAATCGATATGTGGAACCACCAACGGAATACAGAATACTATCCATATTTCCAATGGTAATTAGACAAGAAATTTCGCCAGTATTGTTCTTTAATGCGTTAAAAAAAGTATCGAACGCTATTTTGCGGTCTGTTTGATTGTAACTTGCTAAAAAATCATCCTCATATGCATAATGATCTGAGAAGTAAAGATCTCCGTTTGGTGCTGTTCCAAAAAGCTCTGCACCATATTTCTCGCCATCGATTTTAAATGTCAGATTCCGTAAATCTTTTTTCAAATATGTTGCAATATGGTTTCCGTATTCAGCAAGGCGGAACGCAACCTGGTATCCCTTTCCGGTGGACGAAGGAAAAATGTATACATACACTTTCAAATCTGATTTAGTAGTTGCCGTATTGCTAAAATCGCCCTCGAAACTACCGACCAGATAACCATCATCCGTCTTATCGCCAAACTCATCAACATAATAATTGATTTCCCAATTTGAAGCAGGCGAAGTTGTAGTTTCAATAATTGTCTCTGTAGGCATTGTTTCCTCAGCCGAGTTTGGGGCGCATCCTACAACCACTGCTAGTATGCATAATGTCAAGATTGCTGCAATTGTTCGTTTCATTATTCTATTCCTTTCATTTTTAAGTTTAACGGGAACCGCAGAATATGATTATAAAACATATTTTGCATTCTGTCAATCGCACATGTATATTTTGGGTCTGTTCTATTTTGGTTATTCTCTATGTAAAATATAGAATAAAGGGGGCGGCAGATTTGAAAGACGAATACAAAGGATTATATCAACAATTTGGTTTGAATGTAGTTTACTATCGAAAGAAAAAGCGACTGTCCCAAACGCAGCTGGCAGAGATAGTAGATATTCACCGAACATATGTCAGCTCCATCGAATTGGGTAAAGTGAGTGTTTCTTTTGATATTCTTTTCAAACTGGCAGAAGCGCTGGATGTCCCCCCAAGCAAATTGTTTGAGTTCAGAGAGTGATCCGTTTCACAACACAAGAAAGGCCACCCATGGGTGGCCTTTCTTAGTGGAGATATTGGACTCGATTTGCAGCAAGCACTACTACGACACCTTGTGCAGCTTTGCTGCACTGGACGATATAGGACTCGATTTGCATTTTTGCCCCATCGGGGCAAAAATTAATGTAGCCACCAGTTTTTGAACTGGTGGCAGCAACAGTCCACCGGACTGTTGCACTGCTATGGGTTCGAGTCCTTATCGGCCAAGACCAAAAAGAAAAGACCACCCGAATGGGTGGTCTTTCTTTTTGGTGGACGATATAGGACTCGAACCTATGACCTTCCGCACGTCAAGCGGATGCTCTAGCCAGCTGAGCTAATCGTCCAGGCGCAGGGTGATTATACTGTACTGCACCCTGTTTGTCAAGCAGTTTTGACAAAAATTTAAAAAATTATCCGGCAACCCCGTCAACCGGGTTCTCCCCCACAAATTTCAGCACCAAACGGTTGGGCAGACACACGATTTGGGTACCGCCGCTGCACCAGCCCCGAGCAATACAATATTTATCCGGGCAGTTGGCCTCCGTCACCGCAACTTTTCCGTCACGCACCGTAACCACATTGACGCCGTTTTCCGTTTCCACGGTATAAACACGATCTGTATTTAAGGACAGTGTTGCGATCAACTTTCCTTCTGACCACACCTCCACCGCTGCTGCGTCTGCAGGCCACAGCACCCAAATACTCAGACCAATGCACACAAGCAGTACCGCTGCCAAAATGATGATCCACACTTTAGTTTTCATGCTGGATCACCTCAAATTCGCAGCCGGTTAAGTTTGTGCCCTCTGTAGCATAAACGCTGCCGTCCTCTGTTATGAACACCGCCTCAAAGTCGTCGCTTGTCTGCCAAAAAGCGGTTGCTTTCTCAAGACCCATGACAAACAGCGCAGTCGACAGCGCATCAGCGGTCAGACCGTCCCGGCAGATCACCGTCACCGACCGCAAGCCGGATCGGGCGGGCATGCCGGTTTTGGGGTCAATAATGTGGTGGTAGCGCACACCGTCCTGCTCAAAATACCGCTGATAGTCGCCGGAGGTAACAATACTGGCTGTGCCGATTACGGCAACTGTACCGATATAGTCACCGCCGTCGGGGTTTTGGATGCCGATTTTCCAAGGGTCGCCGTTTGGCTTCTCCCCGTAGGTCTGCACATTGCCACCCAAATTCAGAATTGCCCGGTCAATCTGCATGGTTTTCAGCAACTCCACACACTGGCTTCCGGCATAACCTTTCATAGCTGCGCCCAAGTCCCACTGGGGTTTGGCAAGTGCCTCTTCCAATTCGGTATCTGTCGGCACATGGTTTGCGCCATCATAAAACCCCCATGCCATACTCACATTGTAAAGCTTGGGATCAAACGCACCATCGGTGCGGTCAGACAATTGTTCCACAACCTGTAGCAATTTTTCTTCCTCGACAGAAAGGTCAGGGTCTTCTCCCCTGCTCAGCAGTCCCAAAGCGGAATTACCGGCGGTGGCAGACCAGCGATCTTCCAATTTTTTCAGCAATTGTGAAAGCTGTTCTGTGGCAGTCTCCCCATCTTTGCCCCACACCTGCAGATCCATCACTGTGTCCATGGCGAACACCGTAGTTCTGCTCTGTTGGCTGCACCCGGCAAGCAGGCACAGCATGCTGCATACTATTAAAATTACCGACAAATACCGCCGCATGGTGCCTCACCTCCCAAATTTGGTTCAAGTATAGCAAAAAAGCGGCAAAATAGCAACATTTATATTGAAAAACCTATTGACTTTTCCTCCCTTGTCTGCTAAAATGGACCAGCCGCATTGAATGGGCTTAAGTCGGTGCGCCCAAAAGCGCCCGCGCCTATAGAGCGAGACTACACAAATAAAGTAGGTGAAAAGAAATGAAAGCTATTATCGTTACCGGTGGCAAGCAGTACACCGTCTCCGAGGGTGATGTCCTGTACATCGAGAAGCTGGAGGCTGAGGCTGAAGCTACTGTGAAGTTCGAGCAGGTTCTGGCAGTGCTGGATGGTGAGAACTCCAAGATCGGCGCTCCCCTGGTTGAGGGTGCTTCCGTCGAGGCTAAGGTCGTGAAGAACGGCAAGGCTAAGAAGATCATCGTCTTCAAGTACAAGGCTAAGAAGAACGAGAAGAAGAAGCAGGGCCATCGTCAGCCCTACACCAAGGTGGAAATCACCAAGATCGCACTGTAATTATGACTAGATGCGAATTTTTTACTGAGGACGACAGAATCACAGGATTCTCCGTGTCCGGACACAGCGGCTATGCCGAGGCAGGCTCTGACATTGTCTGCGCTGCCATCTCCGCCGTTGTTACCATGGCCGAAGCCACCATCAATGATGTGTGCGGCGCAAAGGCCAAGGTTCGGGTCAAGGAAGAAGAAGCTCGCATCACCCTGACCCTCCCCACTTCCTGCGACGAGGAAGAGACAGTTCAGTCGGTTTTGTCCGGCATGCTGCTCACTCTCATCAGCCTGAAGGAAGATTATCCAGATTATATCGAAGTTTTGGAGGTGTAACACCATGCTGAAAATTGGTATTCAGTTTTTCGCTCACCATAAGGGCGGCGGTTCTACCAAGAACGGTCGTGATTCCGAGGCTAAGCG
>JAZRQF010000091.1:0-2441 GCA_045649605.1 Faecousia sp. | reverse complement strand
GCGAAAAGGCTTTTTCCGGGTCCCGGAAAAGTTCCCCTCACTACTTATCCAGTTTCGCAAACCCATCAGGAACAAAAAATCAAAAACTTCCCATAATGTCTAATAACATTTTGAGCTTCGACAGGATTCTTTTACGCTGTTAATTGACTCCTCGTGTGTAAGACCCACCTGATTAGCATAGTCGCTGGCCGAAATCCCTTCAAAATAAATAGCCTGGATCAGCTCTCTTTCTGCCTTGGGAAGTGCTGCCATAACATGGTGCAGCCGATTTTTCAGTTCATTAGCAATCGCAAGATCCTCCATGCTGGGGCTTTCCATGTCCTGAATTGCTTCTGCTCCGACAGTTTCTCCGGTGTCCAGAGCATCATAGGACACAACCTCATGCGCCTGCTTCTTCTCCTCCTGCCACCGCTCCTGCCTTTCCATTCGGAAATAGGCGTAGTATACATCCTCTGACACTCCAATCAGATTTCCCTGAATTTTAATCATGTACTTTTCCTTATCTGCCATTTTGCAGACCTCCTTAGTTTTGAAATTTGATTGTTGGTGGAATCAAATTTCAGAAGGAGGTGCTCGTATGCTGTATGAAAATGCTGTAAAAGGCTTGTTCAAAACATAGAAAACGGATAAAATTGCTCTTTTATCGCTGAATGATAGAAGAAAGTCGCAGAAATAACAACACCGTTCTGCCAAAGCCGCTAAGATACGATAGCGGTTCTCGCAGAACGGTGTCGATATTTTTGGAGGTACAAACAGTTTCATATCGGTTTGTACCTCAAGCTGTATATCTTTAATTATCGTCTGATTTCGTGACAAGCTGGATATATTTCGCATAGTCTCTATATTCTCAATTCATTTCTTGTCAATTTGTGTATATCACCAAATCCTATATTCTGCGATCCAAATTACTCAAAAACATGAAAATGCATATTAAATTATAAATTCTTGCAACATTATGTGGAATATTATAAATTGTATAATATATGCACAAAATTGAACTTCTAAAGCAGCAAACCCCGAAACCGCTGGATAATCCATAACGGTTTCGGGGTTAGTTTCATAAAGCATTATTGCAAAAGAAAATAAGGTTATAAGTCTAGCTTAAGATCTCCCTCTTTGATCCAGCCCATCTTACGCAGGATCTCGCAGAAGACCCAGCTCAGAATTGCAGGCAGGACAAAACAAACCAGAACCAAGCCGATCCAATCCAAGCCAGTGATTGCGTCCTTGGTACCAGCAGCAATATCATTGAGCCAGCCGGTATAGACACCAATCTGGCCAACGAAGCCACAGGTTCCCATACCGGAAGACACGGGAGAGCCATTCATCTGCAGCTTAAAAATGCAGGTTGCAAGGGGGCCGGTAATCATAGATGCCAGCGTGGGAGGGATCCAGATTTTAGGATTTTTCACAATATTGGGCATCTGCAGCATACTGGTGCCCACACCCTGAGCCACCAGACCACCCCAGCGGTTTTCGCGGAAGCTCATAACTGCGAAACCAACCATCTGGGCACAGCAACCTGCAACAGCAGCGCCGCCAGCCAAGCCAGTCAGGCCGAATGCTGCGCAAATAGCTGCTGAAGAAATGGGGAGGGTCAGTGCAATGCCGATAATTGCACTCACGATAATACCCATAAAGAAAGGCCGCAATTCGGTTGCCCACATAATTGCCTGGCCTACCGCGCTGGCTGCAGCGCCAATGGGAGCTGCGATGAGGCTGGCAACACCGACACCTACCAAAATGGTAACGATGGGTGTGACCAGAATGTCTACTTTCGTTTCCTTGGATACCAGTTTACCGCATTCTGCTGCGACAATGGCAATGAAAAATACAGCCAAAGGACCACCCGCGCCACCCATGGCGTTGGCTGCAAAGCCCACGGGAATCAAGCTGAACAGGACGAGCGGAGGACAGTGCAGAGCGTAGCCGATGGCAACAGCCATTCCAGGGCCGACCATGGCAGAAGCCAGTCCGCCGATGGTATATTTTGCTGCGCCCTCCCCTGTTCCAATGGTAACAATGATCCGATTCAGAAATTCAATTCCGAATTGCTGGCCAATGGTGTTCAGAATCGTGCCTACCAGCAATGTGCAGAACAGGCCTTGGGCCATAGCGCCCAGCGCATCGATTCCATAGCGCTGGAGGGTAAACACAACATCCTTTTTCTTGAGAAACGCTTTGATTTTTTTCATGTAATTTTTCTCTCTTTCATTAATAGATACCTATCATGACAAGAAAGAGACGCTGGCATCTTTCATCCAGCCTTAGGCGATTCAAAGCCGCATAACGGCGTGCCAGGGTACTATCGTGCCGCTTTCAAAACTCAACCGCCTTCAGTGCCGGGATCGCACTCCAGCCTCTGGCAGCACCATCCCTTTGTCCATTCCACACGATTAGAACATTAGCTATATATTACCACTCAGATCCGAGAGAGTCAA
>JAZRQF010000090.1:0-17826 GCA_045649605.1 Faecousia sp. | reverse complement strand
GGTCATAGCCTACATCGTGATTGCCATGCACATACAGCACCGGCACCCGCGCCATGGTCACGATAAAGGAGAGATACTTGGCATTCAGGTCGCCGCAGGAGATGATCAGGTCATACTCTTTTAGCCGTCCGTCGGTGTAATATTCATAAAAAGCGGGACATACTTCATCGGAAAGAACCAAAATTTTCATAATGCACCCTCCATTTCCGGGGGGATCTGATCCCGGTAGATACCCAATTCCCGCACCATGGTTTGGGAGTAGGGCAATATTTGGTCGAAGCCGGGGATGCTGCCATGCACATTATTGCAAAGCCAATCCATGTGGAGCAGTTCCTCCGGGGTCAGGCTGCGGCTGCCGTCATTCCGCATCTCGCCGCTTTGGTCGATCAGCACCCGCTTAAAGGGATCGATGGTGCCGCTTTGCAGTCCCTTCCTGAGGATCCATGCCAGTTGGCGCAAGCCCTCCGGCAGGTGCTTTGACATGGTCACATCGATCACGCCGCTGTCCATGCCCCACCAGTAGTTCACCGCCTTATCCTCTTCCGCATCCTTCTTCCAGCCCCCGTTTAAGATAGACTGGATCACATGCTCATAGAACTTGCCCCACATCCAGCAGGGAGATGCCAGCGGCAGCAGTTTGCCGTTAGGCCCCACAAAATACGTGCCGTAGCCGCCGTTATCCTGATGGATCCGTCCCGGTGTGGGCACATCCCGGTTGGAGACCACACGGATGCCCTGCTTCAAAAAGTCCTCCATGGGATTACCCGCCACGCAGGACCAGCGCAGTTCAATGGTGGCACGGGGATTGGTCATCAGCGCACCCAATGCAAAGGCATTGATAGAGGCCGGCACACCAAAAATGGGATACGAGCCCACATAGCCGATGGTATTGTTATCCGACATAGCGCCGGCAATGGCGCCGGTAATGAATTTGCCTTCAAAAATGCGGCTGTAATAAGTACGGACGCTGGAATACGGCGCATCCACGGAGCAATTAAGAAACCGCACCTTGGGGTATTTGACCGCCGCTTTCAAGGTCAGACGGCTCAAAGGCGGTGTGGTCGTAAACACCACGTCTGCCCCATCCGCCACCGCCTGCTCCAACAGTTCATCTGCCTGCTCCGGTGAGTCCGCATGGAAATAACTGCGAATGGTTACCTTGTCTCCCATGACCTTTTTCAGGTAATGCGCACCTTGTTCGTGACCGGTGATCCATGCGCTGGTTTTAATATCCCGCTGGTGGACAAAAGCCACATTCAAATGGTCGGGATTGGAAGGCAGCAGAATGCTCAGCAAGCTGTGTTTTACCTCCGGCTCCGGCTCAGTCGCCACCTGCACCGGCTCTTCCTGAGACAGCGTGACCATATCCTCCCACAGTCCGGATACAGTCTTTTTCAGCTCATCGCCGGAAAGTATGCCCAGATCCCGGAATGGGTATATCCGCAGCCACAAAAGCAGCGCCTCCTCCGGCAAAAGTTCCAAATGCTCACCCTTGCAGGCAATAAAGGCATCGGTGAAATACTGGAAATACGCCCGGAAAGTCCGCTTTTCTTCTTCCGTCCAAACCTCTTCCGGCTCTTTGCCCAAAAAGGACAACAGCTTGCCGTAATCCTCCGGCTGGCGGAACTGAACGTCATAAATGCCGGCGGCATTATAAAATTTCAAAAATTCTCCGTACGCCTTCACCGGAAGATCCTCGGATTCGGCAGGCAGAATGCGCTTTACGTAGCCGGGAATGCGGGGCGCATCAAAGTACCGCAGCACGCTGACCCGCTTATTGCCCTCTTGTACATAGAATTTTCCCAGATACTCATAGCATACGATGGGTTCCCGGATGCCCTCTTCGGAAAGATGGGCGGCGCAGAGATTGACCCACTTATAGGCAAATTCCGTCTCCATTGCCAAAAGGGGCAGAAAACCCGCAGTAAAGGCGGTGATACGACCGGCGGCCTTCGTGCCGACGATCAGCTGGGCAGGAATCTCCACCAAACCCACGTCCACTATCGTCTCAGCGCTCTCCGCAGACAAAATCTCGTCCAAAACCGCCGGATGCGGCTCTTTGCCTGCAGACAACAGCTCCTTATATTCCTTTTGACCGGCCTTCAGCGCCCGGCCATACTCCTCTCGAGCCTCAATGAGATCCATCCGAAATCACCTCCTGGGCATTTTTCCTTATTATACCACACAAAAAACGATATGCAACCCACGCCTTATGAAAAAGACCGCCCCTTTGGGCGGCCTTTTCTTCTCTACATATAACGCAATATCAACTATCGTATTATCTTACTACGGAAGAATGACTGTAGATATAAAACTCCTCTTGGCTGGGCATCCATTTCTTTTCCTTGGGCGGGAAGGTGGCATCAAAGGCTTCTACAGCAGCGGTGTCCTCGCAGCAATCGGCGGCAGTCGACGGAATGTACATCCAGTTTTTGCCTTCCAGTACACCGGGAATCAGTTCCGCAACAAGCAGCGCCGTGGGGAAATTATCCGGCACCACAAAGCTGACATTTTTCTTTTTGCAGCTGACAAATCCACGGCTGACATAGTTACCGGGATTGCCGAAATTGATGTTCACATCATAACCCATCTGCCGAGCCACTTCAAAAGAATGCTCAATGAGGATCTTGCCCAGTTTCTGCCGCTGATATTTCGGCGCAACGCACAGAGGGCCAAAGGAAAGGATCTGCCTTCTCTCGCCGCTTTCATCTTCCAGCCAAGCTTTGGTATACATGATGTTGCCGATGATCTCCCCTTCTTTTTCCAGCACAAAAGCCAGTTCGGGAATGAAATCGGGATGGGAGCGCATCATGTGAACGTAATAATGCTCGTCTGCGCCCGGCTTATAGACATTCCAAAAAGCCTCTCGGGTCAGTTCTTCAACTGCTCTGTAGTCCTTTTCTGTTTCCAAACGAATTGTCAAATCATTCATCGCTATTCCTCCCAGCACTCTCCAAAAGAGTGACTACATTATATCTTTTTACATTATAACACAGGCTGTTTAAAACGCAACCAGGCATGCACAAATCCGGTTATTTAAAAAAGACAGCCAGCCAAAAGGCTGACTGTCTTTTTGGGGCACGTCGCACCGAAAAAGATATCGGCATCAAGCATTATTTCAGTTCCATTACCTGACCGCAGACAGGGATAAAGACATTTGTTACAGGTGAAAGTGATGATATTTTCGTACGAACAAGCTCCGCATGGCGGGTGCACCACATATCCTTATCCTTTCGTCCGTTCTCATTCAAATGCGTTAATATAATGTTTTTATCAGAGAAATGAAGCATAAACTCCGAGAACTTACGGTCTATGGGGTCAAATGACGTATCAAGCCCTTTGCCGTCGCCAAGCCATATGTTTGCAAAGCAATAGTCCGCTTTCGGAACATTCGGCAGATTCTCAAGAGAAAAATCGCGAACATCCACGGGGAATGCAATGGACGGCATCCCCTCCGCCGTAACGTAATATCCATATTCCGGCACTCCCCTTTTCGTATCGGGGCGAAAATGTCTTCCATCAAAGGGCAGCAAGGTAAGGGGGCCCGCGGTGATCGGCTCTCCCTTTCGGGCAACATATATTTTTTTCGGGTCAATCCCACACTCCAACGCCATATCGTACATAAAATCGGGAATCACCCATCGGATTTCGGTATCGGCCAACGCCCGCACAAGGCTTTTTTCAAAATGATCTCTGTGACTGTGGGATATCACCATCAAATGGATATTCTTTAAATAATCGACGCATCGTTCCGGCTTACTTGCCAAAATCCATGCGCACCGAAATGCAATATCCATTCCCACACGATAGCCGTTAAAATTGAACAGATAGGACGAGGAATGAATCAGCCCGAATCTCACTCCGTCTGCATCAAAAACGTCGTCAGCCGACATGATCCAATCCTCAAAATGATCTCTTGTATCATCATAAACGGTCGCGCATATCGGCATTTTTTCTTTGAGTTCTCTGACCGAGCTGATCAGCGAAGGAATCAGCGGACGAAGGTCTTGGAATCTGCTGTATTCCAGCTCGATATTGTATAATCCAAAGTATTTATAGCTCACCCCATCAAGAAATTCCTTTAATGGCAGGGCATGGGAATCCAGCGGGAAATGGGTTTTCAGACCCGATAACCCGTGAATATGGGTGTGAATCACTCTTTTTAAAAACGCTTCATCCGGCAAACGGACAGGTTCATCCCCGTGGCTTTTTTTCCACCAATACATATAATGCCCCATATCCCAGCAAATACCAATGGTGGCTCTACCAACTTTTTGTACGGTCTCAAGCACGTATGCTGCGCTGTCTCCCTCGGTTTTGTCCGGCATAAGGCGGTTATTTTCAAGCGCCACCGTAACGGGCAGGTTATGCTTTTCAATATGATCGGCAATAGCACTCAGCATTTTCACATTGTCGCCTACAATGGGGTGCACTGTGATGTTGACAGACGGTTGGCGAAGGTCTTTCAGCAGTTCTTCCAAGGGCTGAAAGAGCTCCCCAACGGCATTTTCCTCGGTTTTTACATCGCCGTGCACGGAGATAGAAAAGCCATCATCCCACAAAAACTCCGCAACACGCCTGACGTCGCTTGCACAATGGCGTGCCCGCACCGTCCGAAGCTCAATGCTGCGTACACCCTCAGCTTTCAGCGCCGATAAAACGGTGTCCACGCTCTCGGGCAGGCCCTCGCCTGTGATCAACCAATCCAGTGGTAAAGAAACACCAATCATTTATTTTCTCCTCATAATTCAATATCCACTCCGCCATGGACAACCTTCACGCCTGTTTTGCGGTTCTCAACGTCAAGCGCCCGTTTAATCATTTTTTAGTATAAAATCAGAGCGGGCGCTTGTCAAGGCGTAGCATCCCCCCTCCCCTTACGCACCCCTGCGGACAACACCCCCAGGCGAGCCTCCCCAGAAGACCGACGGCTCAAGTCCGCCAAGCCGGAGCAATAATTAAAAAGCCGATACCCACCGGTTATCGGCTTTTTATGGTTGCGGAAGACAGGACTCGTTTTTGGTCTTTGTGACGGAGATTTACGAAAATCAGTTCTGCGTATCTACCCTGTTGGGGTGCCCTGTGTGCGCGTTTTCGATAGATCTAAGGCAGGACTCGATATGCATTTTCTGCCCCAATGGGCAGAAAATAATTGTAGCCACCAGTGTTTGCACCGGTGGCGGTAACAGACCACCGGACTGTTGCTCTGCTATGGGTTCGAGTCCTGCTCCTTGAGAAAAGAGAAAAGAAAAACACCACCCTGTTGGGTGGTGTTTTCTTTTCTGGCAGGTCGCACCGATTTAGATATCAGCATTGAAACTATTCGATAAATTGGAATTTGTTTACTTCCTTGCAACAATGATGGGTTGGTAAAATCCTGTTTCTTCGGGAAACAACCAAATTACTTCTTTGCAACCATTGACGGTAAAAAGTTCCGTTAATTCCTCTCGACGAGTCGCTCTGTATTCACATTCAAATTTGTTGATTTCCAATGTTTCTTCGTCATCAATGATATACTGCGTAAGTTTATAGCGGTCATCATTCCAAATCCAAGTCTGAAACGATACTCGTTTGCCTTTATCAGTTTTGTGGATATATGGTGGGGAGTATGGCGGTTTGTCTTGAAGCAAAGCGTCATAATCTCGAATGCTTCCAACAAAAATGCCGTTTTCCTTGATTTGATTTGCAATGCTTTTTACGGCTCTACCCAAATCTTCGCTTGAAAGCATATGCGGTAAAGCGTTATCCATAGCGATAACAATATCAAACTTTTCCAAAAATACTCTCGATAATGCACAGAAGTCCGCATTCTCAAAGCGAATGGCAACCTTGGCGTTTGACGCTCTTGCTTTCGCTTCGGCTATTTCGCCATCGCTTATATCTGATGCGGTAACATTGTATCCGAGCGATGCAAGACCTATTGCTTGCGTACCTATTCCGCACGCACAATCAAGAATGCTTGTGGTTTGACCAAAATTGAATTTTTGAAATATACCTTGCAATAATACAGCTTGCTCTTTCGTTGTAGCTTTCCAATCAAGGAATAACTTATCGTAATGAGATGCCATATTGTCGTAAAACTTTTGTGTTATACTCATTTCATTATCTCCGTCAAATTCTTATTTATCGAACGGATTATATCATAAAAACTGTAATTTTTCCACCTAATATTATATTTGTATTTAGTTCAAGTCCGCCCCGACAGACATTTTGGGAAGCGGATATCTATGAATCGCACTTCGAAAAAGGCAAAGAAAAAAACCGGAAACCTCATAGGTTTCCGGGTTTTCTGCGCCGAAGCTTAAATCGGTTCGCATTGTTGGTTGCAGAGGCAGGACTCGTTTTGGGTCTTTGTGACGGGCATTTACGGAAAGTGGTTCTGCGTATCTACCCGTTTGCGGTGCCCGATAAAATCTTCGGGCTTACGCATTTCCTCAATGTTACCGACCGCGGCACTCAAAGTGCCTGCACTGCATCTGCCGTCAGGCAGCGTGCAGGCACTTTGACCCAACAAGCTACGCTCGTCGGTCTCATAACCCAGGTGATAGATCAGGCTTGCTTTGCAAGCCGAGAAAAGAAAAACACCACCCTATTGGGTGGTGTTTTCTTTTCTGGTTGCGGAGGCAGGACTCGAACCTACGACCTCCGGGTTATGAGCCCGACGAGCTTCCAACTGCTCTACTCCGCGATATGGCGCACCTCAAGTGCTCGGTTATTATAACACGCAGGGAATACATTGTCAACCCCTATTCCGTCGACGGGATTTGACACAAAAGGATATTGCAAAACCATTTCCCGTCCTATTACCAAACCAACAACAAGACAGCCCCCTTTACACAAGGGGGCTGTTATGCACATTGCGTAATTAAGAAAGCATGATCTTGATGATCTCGGCGTCGGTTTTGCGCATGCCCTCGCTGGCAAGGCGGCTGACGTTATGGATGGTGTTTTCCACGCCCTTGCTGACGATGCCGTCGCCACCTACGAACTGGCTGCCCTGACGGAACATTTCCATGCCCAAAATGCCGGCTTCCACAGCAGAGGCGATTTTGGCAGCGCAGCTTGCTTTTGCGCCGTCGCAGATCACGCCGGAGTTAATGGCGATGGCATTGACGATGGTATGGGCGATCTCCCGGAACTTGCCGCCGAACAAGTATGTAATACCGGCTGCTGCGCCGCAGCCTGCGCTGATGGCGCCGCAATAAGCACTCAGAGGGCCGATGCCGGACTTCAAATGCAAGGTGACCAGATTGGACACGGTCAAGGCTCTGTACAGTAGCTCATCGGATGCGCCCATGTCACGAGCGTACACCACCACCGGTACAGAAGAAGTGATGCCCTGATTGCCGGAGCCGGAGTTGATGACCACGGGCATATCGCAGCCATTCATGCGGGCATCGGAAGCGGCAGCGGCGTAAGCCTTGGCGCGGGTGACCACGTCGTCGCCCCGGGTCTTAAGCAGAACCTGACCGATCCGGGCGCCGTAATCTTTATCCAAACCCTCCTGGGCAATTGCCATATTGCAGCGGATCTGCCGATTCAGCACGTCCTTCACGTCGGCAATGTCCACGCAGTCTGCAAATTCCACGATCTGCTCTACTGTCAGCAGCGCCTTATCCCGGTTTTCCTCTTCCATACTCACTTCAATGCTGCGCTCCAGCACCGTATTGCCGTCGCCTTGGATCAGCACCACGTTGGTATGCTCGCCGGTGATGCGGCACTGGGACTTATGGCCTGCGCCCTCCAGCACGATCTGAATATCAAACAACTGGCCGGACTGGGACTCCTCCACGGAAAATTCCGCCTGCTTCAGATAAGCGGCGATCTCCGCCTGCTGCTCTTTGGTGACCTGAGAAATAACCAGCAGCTTTTTCTCCGGGTCACCGGCGATAATGCCTGCGGCAGCGGCAGCTTCCAAACCATGGAGTCCTCCGGTGTTGGGGACGATGACGCTTTTCACGTTCTTAATAATATTGCTGCTGACGATGATATTCACCTTTTCCGGCAAGGCGGGCAACTGACTTGCCGCCACAGCTGCAGCGTAGGCCACCGCAATGGGTTCTGTGCAGCCCATAGCAGGGACTAGCTCTTGCTCCAGCACACGAATATAAGCACTATAGAGTTCCTTGTCCATAAGAAACACCTCTTTCGATTTCTTTCACCAGTATAACAGATGAACTCCAAAAAAGAAAGTACAAAAATAAGCCGCTGCGGAGGAAACCGCAGCGGCTTTGGATTTTGTTAGTTGCCGTAGTAGGCGTTCAGGTACATCTGCTTGATCTCGCTCATCAAGGGGTAACGAGGATTTGCGCCGGTGCACTGGTCGTCAAATGCCTGCTCCACCATTTCGTCCAGGGTTGCCAGGAACTCGGTCTCGTCGATGCCGTAGTCCCGGATGGTTGCCTTGATGCCCACGGTGCGCTTCAGATCCTCAATGGCGGCGATCAGATTTTCCAGCTTTTCCTGATCGGAGTTGCCGCCCAGACCCAGATAGTCTGCAACCTCGGCATACCGCTCTAAGGTGTGGGGGTGGTCATACTGGGAGAACGTACCCATCTTTACCGGCACTTCCGCTGCGTTGAACCGCAGAACTTCCGTAATCAGCAGCGCATTGGCAACGCCGTGGGGCAGGTGGTGGAATGCGCCCAGCTTATGCGCCATGGAGTGGCACACGCCCAAAAATGCATTGGCAAATGCCATGCCTGCCAAGGTGGCTGCGTTGGCCATGTTCTCTCTTGCACGAGGCTCGTTTGCGCCGTTTTCGTAGCACTTGGGCAGGTTCTGGAACACCAGCTTCAGGCTGCGAAGGGCCAAGCCGTCGGTGTAGTCGGTGGCCAGCATGGAGGCGTAGGCTTCCAGCGCATGGGTCACTGCATCGATGCCGGATGCGGCGGTCAGACCCTTGGGTGCGTTCATCATCATGTCAGCATCCACGATCGCCATTTTGGGCATGAGCTCATAGTCTGCCAAGGGGTACTTCACACCGGTGAGCTCGTCGGTGATAACGGCGAAGGGGGTAACCTCAGAGCCGGTACCGGCGGAGGTGGGGATTGCCACAAAGTAAGCCTTTTCGCCCATTTTGGGGAAGCCGTAAACACGCTTGCGGATATCCACGAAACGCATTGCCATGTCTTGGAAATCCGCATCGGGATGCTCATACAGCACCCACATGATCTTACCGGCATCCATGGCAGAACCGCCACCCACAGCGATGATCAGGTCAGGCTGGAAGGCACGCATAGCCTCCGCACCCTCTCTGGCGCAAGCCAAGGTGGGGTCGGGCGCTACGTTGTAGAATGCCGTATGGGTGATGCCCATGGCATCCAGCTTTTCCTCGATGGGTTTGGTATAGCCGTTTTGATAGAGGAAGGTATCGGTGACGATGAATGCCTTCTTCTTGCCGGAGAGTTCTTCCATGGCTACCGGCAGACAGCCTTTTTTGAAATACACCTTTTCAGGGGCACGGAACCACAGCATATTCTCCCTCCGTCTTGCTACCGTTTTTACGTTGAGCAGGTGGCGAACACCTACGTTTTCAGACACCGAGTTACCGCCCCAGCTACCGCAGCCAAGGGTCAGAGACGGGGTCAGCCGGAAGTTGTACAGATCGCCGATGCCGCCTTGGGCAGAGGGGGTGTTGATGAGGATGCGGCAAGCTTTCATACGCTTGGAGAATGCGTCCAGCTTTCCGCCCGCGGTACGGGTGCTCAGGTAAACCGCTGCGGTGTGACCGTAGCCGCCGTCTTCCAACAGCTTTTGCGCCTTATCCATGGCTTCGTCAAAGCTGTGCGCCCGGTACATTGCCAGTACGGGAGACAGCTTTTCGTGGGCAAAGGGCTCACTGAGCTCTACGGAGTCTACCTCGCCGATGAGGATCTTGGTGTTTTCCGGAACGGTGATACCTGCCAACTCGGCAATTTTCACTGCGCTCTGACCGACGATCTTGGCATTGAGTGCGCCATTGATGAGCAGCACAGCACGAAGCTTTTCTTTCTCTTCGTCGGTGAGCAGGTGGCAGCCACGGGCGGTAAATTCTGCCCGGACTTGATCATAAACCTTATCCAGCACGATGACAGACTGCTCGGATGCGCAGATCATGCCGTTGTCAAAGGTCTTGGAGTGGATAATGGAAGAAACCGCCATGAGAATGTCGGCGCTGTCGTCGATAATGGCGGGTACGTTACCGGCGCCAACACCCAGCGCAGGCTTGCCGGAAGAATAAGCAGAGCGCACCATGCCGGGGCCACCGGTTGCCAAGGTCAGGTCTGCATCGTGCATGATCTGGGCGGTCAGCTCCAGAGAGGGTTGGTCGATCCAGCCGATGATACCCTCCGGCGCACCGGCTTCCACCGCTGCTTCCAAGACTACCTTTGCTGCGGCAATGGTACATTCCTTGGCACGGGGGTGGGGGCTGATGATGATGCCGTTGCGGGTCTGCAAACAGATCAGCGCCTTAAAAATGCCGGTGGAGGTGGGGTTGGTAGTGGGAATGACTGCCGCCACCACGCCGATGGGTTCGGCGATCTTCTGAATACCGAAAGAAGTATCCTCTTCCAGCACACCGCAGGTCTTTTCGTGCTTGTAGGCATTGTAGATATACTCAGAGGCGTAGTGATTCTTGATAACCTTATCCTCTACCACGCCCATGCCGGTCTCAGAGACTGCCAGCTTTGCCAAAGGGATACGAGCCTTGTTGGCAGCGGTGGCAGCGGCAAGGAAAATCTTGTCGACCTGCTCTTGGGTGAAAGTAGCAAACTCTGCCTGGGCAGCACGGCAGCGTGCCAATGCCTGGGTCAGTTCTTCGGTGGTGGTTACGGGCATGTATTGCTTCGTCATAAAAATCACCTTTCCTTTTTGGTCGGATTTTATCGATTTATTTATATCGGTTTGCTTCTATCGATATTATATCATCGAATATGGTGATTTTCTACAGTTATATCCGTAGAATAACCATGTTAACTTCCCTTGTCCCTTGGTGAAACTGCACAAAAAACGCCCCGTGGAAATTCCACGGGGCGCAAAAGCAATCCAACTGGGTCGCCAGGAATATAGGTCCAAATTGGCGCACGGTTATTTTTCCTTTGTCAAAGGAATATAGAGCATGGTGCTGATGGGGCGGACCATACCCACGGCGCTACCGGTGGAGGTAGCAGGACAGCTCAGTTCCATAAAGCTGCCGTTTTCTGCCAAACCCAGCACTGCCGAGCCGCCGCCGTCCATATTCATGAGTGTCTTTACATCGGGGTACAATTCTCGGGTGATGCCGATAATTTCCTCATAATTTGCGCCGGTGGAGCGCCATGTTCTGCCGGAGAATACCAGCAAAAGCAAGTCGCCATTTTCCGCTGTACCGATGATGGTGCGGGGGTGCTTGACTGACTGGTGGTACACCGATTCCTGGGTCTGTCGGGAAAGGGGTGTCATCCAACCCTCCTGACGCAGCCACTGCATCATATCCCCGTCGCACATGCCCACGCCGTCCAAAATCATGGAAAGTCCGCCGCCGTATGCCCACTGCACCTGCTGCCACAGATTCTTTTCCACATCCTCCGGGCCATCCAAAATCACTTGCAAAGAAAGGCCGGACACATCATAATAGCCGTCCTGCAAAGGCTGAAGTTTGGCAAGCATCGTTTGGGCATAAGTCTCAGACATAGAGACCACCACGCCTGCGCCGGGCAGCAGCACATCGCCTCTGCGGATGCAGACGACCCGATCCTGCAAAATGCCGATATTCACTCTTCCCTCGCCTACCGGCAAGCGGTAGGTTTCCCGGTCTGCCGCCTCGTCTTTATCTGTAAAGAAGGGGGTGTACACGCACACATCGCCGGGGTTTTCCGGGTTTACGTCTGCTTTTTCCCAGCAGATCTCATGGTCTGCCAGCAGGATCTTGCCACCGCCTAAACGGTAGTTAAAGAACAGAAATTCGCCGCTTTTTGTCATGGCGATGCCGCACTTGCGAAACAGCGGGAAAGTCTCTTTCCGCACACCATTTTCGAAAGCCAGCATATAATCTAAGTGGCCCGACGATGCATCAGTCTGCTCCATGGGGCGGTCGTGGCGCAAAGCATTATACAGAATGTCCAGCTTGGGGGTCATGAAGAACAGGAAGTTGGACACAACCGCCGTACCGGGAACGTTCAAATCCGCCAAATACCGTCTTGGGGGGACGCCCTTGGGACAGCCAATGATCTTCGTCCCTGCGGCTTTCTTAATACGCACCGTATGCACCAAAATGCCCGGCTGGGGGGTGTTTTGGTCATAGCAGACGCTTTGACGTGCCAAGTCTTTGTCAAAATACGCCACATCATAGGTCACATTTTCAAAGCCGTTTACGTATTGCGCCACCGCCTTGTCCTTGTTTTCATCAAAAGCAGCAAAGCTGTCGCCGCTTGCGTGAATGGGCATAGGCGCAGCGCCTGCGGTGTCGTAGATATTCAGGAAGGCATCCGGGTATTTTTCGTACAGTTCGGATACGGTTTTGCCGTAAATGCCGTCGCCGTGATTTTCCCAAAGCTTTGCCAGATGGTAGTAGGTCAGCCGGGTTTGGGCGATGATAGGTACGTAAGGGGTGATATCCAGTCTTGCGGGAATGTAGATCACATTGTCCCGGGGATCGCCCAACTGGTTGCAAACCGCTTGGGCGTGGTAACCCAAAGGTCTTGCGGTAACGATTGCATCCAGCGCCAAGTCCCGACAATGGAGCAGACCCTCCTCGCCGTAGAACAGCAGGCAAGCAGCGCCCTTATCAACGGCAGCCTGCAAAGTATCGTTTTTCATAATACCGGCAGGGGTGGTTGCCAGCCAGGAAACGTCCTTGGTCTGCAGCCAAGCTGCCATTTGCATTCGGTCCGGCAAGTCGCCGCTGCCATCGGTGCTTACGCAGACATAGACCGCCTTGCCCAAATCACGGGCAGTCGCTATATCCGCCGCCATTCGGGAAACCAACGTGGGGTCTGTCAGCAGGAAGATCGCTGCCTCGGAATTTCTAAGCAGTTCCTGCTTTTTTGCCCGCTGGTCGATGCCCGTAGCGGGGTCAAATGCGGGGGCAGTTTCCTTCAAAAAATCTCTGCCGGCAACCAGCGCATCGTAGCCGAAAATTGCATGGCGGCAGGAACAAATAAAGGCGTAAATATCCGTAGGAGACTGCTCCATGTGGCAGTCTTTGAAGTGGTATTCGGCGCAGATTTGGGCGTAATATTCTGCCAACTGCGCATGGTTAATCCGCCCCTTTTCCAAAAGAAAAGCGGCATAGCGGTCGGTGATGTTGGTGGTGGTTCCCTCCCGCTTGGCAAAGTTCATATTGACATGCTTATAGCAGAAAAAAGTCTGCACGGTGTTTCCGTCGCAACCTTGCCGGATATAGCATTTTTCCGTCCGTCGGGGTAAGGTAATTTTCAGATAATTTTCCATAAAATTCGCCCCGTTTTTCAAAATAGGAACTACATTGTACCACAATTTTCGGCTTGTTGCAATCCTTGCAAAAAAGCATCCGGACCGTTTTAGTCCGGATGCTTTATTTTAACAACTCTTCATCAAACGAATATAGAATTCCACTGCACGGGAGATGGACTCCAGGCGGATTTTTTCGTTGTTGCCGTGGATGCTCTTGCGCTCGGCAGATGTCATGTCCATAGCGGAGAAGCGGTAGACATGGTTGCTTAAATCCCGGTAGTGTCGGGAGTCAGAACACTGGACCATCAAATAAGGCGAGACGATGCAGCCGGGCCATGTACGGGCAACGGCAGATGCCACCTTATTCCAACTTTCACAACCGGTTTCAGAAATGGGACTGGGTTCGAAGCTTTCCAAAACGGTGATTTCTACGGAATCGTCACCCACGACTTTGTTCAGGTATTTTTCCGCAGAAGCCACGGAATCCATAGGATTCAGGCGCATATTGGACACCAGCTTTGCCTCTGCCGGGATCACGTTCCGGGCAGTGCTGCCCTCCATCATGGTAAAGGCGGTGGTGGTGCGGCACAGAGCGTTCATTTCACCGCCGCCTAAACGGCAGATCAGATCCAACACCGGCTTGAACAACCACAGATTGGCAAATACCAGCTTTAAAGCAAAGGAAGAATGTCGACCCAAAGTGTCGAACATCTCTGCCGCAGGCTTGGTAAGGTGCATTTTAAAGGGATTTCCAACCACCTTGCTGCAAGCCTTTGCCAAGGTAGTAATGGGGGTCTTGGGCAGCGGCGCAGAGGCATGACCGCCATTGGAGCGGACAGTATAGCACACGTTCATCATGCCCTTTTCCGCAATGCCGATCAGGCCGCAAGGCGCTTTTACACCGGGGAACACGTTTTCCACCACAGCGCCGCCTTCGTCAACTACCAAAGCAGGCTGAATACCGTTTTCCTTAAAGTAATTGACAATGTTGACTGCGCCCATGCCGTTGACTTCCTCACCGCCGGAGAAGGCAAAATAGATGTCATTTTCCGGCTGGAAGTTTTGTCCGATCAGATATTCGGCGGCGCTGAGAACGCCGTTAAAGGTAGCCTTGGTATCCAGCGTACCTCTGCCCCAGAGAACGCCGTCCTCGATGATGCCGGCAAAGGGGGGCTTATCCCAGCTTTCCTCGTTCACCGGCACCACGTCGTAGTGGGCCATCATCACAGAAGGGTCAGCGTTGGACTTACCGGGCCAGCGAAACAGCAGCGCCCGATTGGGAAGTTGCTGGAATGTACAAGTATCAAACACCTTGGGATACAGTCCCGGCAGCATGGCGATGAGCTTTTCAAACTCATCATCGTCCTCCAACGCCGGATTGTTATAGGAAATGGTCTTGCACTGCACCAGCTTCTGCAGAGCATCCACCGCTGCCTGGCGGTCAAAATCAATGGTCTCCGGCGCGCCATAATTCTGCGCCTTGGGGCGAAATGCCAATGCACGGATCAGCAAAATCGCCAGCAACAGACCCACTGCGCCTAAAATCACGTAACCTACCATTACAACATCCCCCGCTTATACATAATCCGGGCAACACCGATGGTAAACAGAGCGGACACGGGCACCATAATGCCCACAGTACCGGAATTCAGAGCAGGTACAAAAATGAACAAAATCAGCATCAAAACAATGGGTGCAACCGCAATTTTCCAGTTTTTTGAAACAAATGCCACACCCAAGCCACCGAACAGCGCCGGCAGAATTTGGGCAAAAGCAGGCTGCAGTTCCGGGGCTTGCAGCACGGGGGTCAGCGGAGCGATCAGGATCACACCCAGAATGATAATCAGGGTGGTCACGATGCTGGAAGTAGCGATGGCAATGGTGGAGATGACCTCACCCTCTTCGCTGTTGGCGCTGACTTCATTTTGCTCCAGCGCATTGAGCGCACAAGGCAGCTTCAGGTTGGAAATATTGCCGGTAACAAAGCCTAAGTAAGAACCGCCTGCGCCCAGCATAGGCACAAAGGTCACAGTCTCAATGGCGCCGACTGCCCAGTACATAGGCGCAGTGGCGATCAAGCCTACAAGCAGTGCGTTCCAGTCCGGCATTGCGTCAAAAACAATGGCTACCGCCACCGGGAATGCCAGCAGCAGGATCATCACGCCGATATTCCAGATCCGTCCGTCACGATGGACAGAATCCATATAAGTCATTTCTTTTTTCATGTCGGACACCTCCTTAACCCAGCCATGCGGTTACGGGAATGGCTGCTGCCATACCCACTACCAAGCTAATCGGCAGCGCATACTCGCTAAGCCACTTCATCTTGGGCAGCTTCATCATCAAACCGCAGACCACCATGGTCAGCGCAGACACCGCCATGACGCACACGGGAATCAAGCCGGAAGTGGCTGTATACAACACTTCTTCGCCCTTTTCCATGACAGCGACCATGCCGTTGGCATCGGCCGTCCACAGACGGGAAACATCGCAAAATACAAAGCCTAAGAAGGCAGCGATCATACCGATAAACAGAGAGTTAGAGAAGGCATCTGCCCACTTGGCATCCCGGTTAGACAGGCTGCTCATGCCGTTTTGCAGCTTTTTGCCGATCACCGGCACCAGCCAAATGCCCATCATAATGCTGATGGTCATAACGGACAAAACGTTTACGAACTGCTGGGCAGTCAGCTCTACACCGGAGCCTAACTTCTCACCCATGGCGCTTAAGGCATTCTGGGCGGCTACTGTTTCGTAGCTCATAGAGCCTACCACGCTCAGACGCAGCCAAGGCAGGGGCAGACCCAAAGTTTGGCTCAAGGTCATAACACTGATGACGATTGCCACCGCCGGCGCAATGGTAAACACTGCAGCAGAGATCATTGTTTTGCGCAGTTTTTTCTGATCCATGCCCAGTTGCTTACTGCGGTGCAGCGCCTTGACCAGGAAGAAAATCGACTGGGCAAGCACCACCGCCACCAGCAATCCTGCCATGATGAACAAGATCGGATGATTAACGCTAAATTCCATAAAAACACCTCTTTTTCTGATGGTCCTTTTTCATTATAGCATGTCTTTTTGAAAATAATAGAAAAAATTACAAAAAATTCCGCTTATTTCCACTGTTTTTCGCTGTTCACCACTTGCATTTTCTTTTTATATGATGTATATTTTACCGTGAAGTGTGAGCGCTTATTTTAAGAACAAAATTTTTTAGGAGGAAAAAAGACTATGAGAAACAGAATTTTTGCTATTCTGGCAGTTGTAGCTCTGTTGATCAGCGTTATTCCCGGCTCTGTATTCGCTTTCGATTGCACCCACGAGAATTACACTGAGCTGTTTAACAATCCTGCTACCTGCAACATGGATGGCGGCATCTTCCGTAGATGCAACGACTGTGGCCACACCTGGCTGGAAACCATTCCCGCTACCGGTGAGCACACTTTCGTAAACGGCACCTGCTCCGGCTGTGGCTGGTGGGGCTGCTCCGAGCATAACTGGGTAACCGTTCAGGAAACTCCTGCAACTTGCGTTGAGTACGGCTACATCGCTCAGGAATGCTCCAACTGTGGCACCGAGCAGAACTGGTCTCCCGAGCCCACCAACACTCACATTGTTGAGAACGGTGTCTGCATCCACTGCGGTATGGCTCAGGCTGAGTTCAGCTGCGAGCACACCAACAACACCATTCAGGGTCAGGAAGCTGCTACCTGCACTATGGAAGGCTTCATCCTGTACCAGTGCAGCGACTGCCGTCAGACCTGGACTGAGGTCCTGCCCGTAATCGCACATGCTTTCGAGAACGCCATCTGCTCCGTCTGTGGCGCTGCTTGCACCGAGCACAACTACGTAACCGTTCAGGAAATTCCTGCAACTTGCGTTGAGTACGGCTACGTTGCTCAGGAGTGCACCAACTGCGGCAACCAGTACAACTGGTCTCCCGAGCCCACCAACACTCACATTGTTGAGAACGGTGTCTGCGTCAACTGCGGCATGGCTCAGGCTGAGTTCAGCTGCGAGCACACCAACAACGTCGTTCTGGGTCAGGAAGCTGCTACTTGCACCATGGAAGGCTTCATCTTCTATCAGTGCAACGACTGCCGTCAGACTTGGACCGAGACTCTGGCTGTTGTCGCTCACACCTGGAACGGCAACACCTGCTCCGTCTGTGGCGCTGTCTGCGAGCACAACTACGAGCTGGTTCAGAACATTGCTCCCACTTGTGACGAGTACGGCTACATCGCTTACGCTTGCTCCATCTGCGGCAACGAGACCAACACCTCTCCCGATCCTCTGGGTCACACCTGGGTCGCTCATGAGGCAGTTGCTCCTTCCTGCAACGCAGAGGGCAACATCGCTTACGAGCAGTGCTCCGTCTGTGGCGCAGCTCAGACCGCTGGCGAGAACCCCATGCCTCTGGCTATGTACGGC
>JAZRQF010000089.1:0-42587 GCA_045649605.1 Faecousia sp. | reverse complement strand
TGTCATCCGTTCCAAGATCGCTTATGAGAAGAACAAGGCCGACAAGTCTGAGATGAAGACCGTCATCAAGAAGTTCGAGGCTGCCATCGCTACCGGTGAGCGTGCAAACGCTGAGGTTGCTTACAAGGCTGCTATCCAGATCGTCGACAAGGCTGTGACCAAGGGTATTCTGCACAAGAATACTGCTGCCCGTAAGAAGAGCAGCATGACCCTGCAGCTGAACAAGCTGGCCTAATTTCTCTGAAAATATCTCCTTCCGAGTTTGACTTGGAGGGAGTTTTTTCATTTTATGGGTAGTTTCGTTTTGCTTTTCAATCTAAATATGTTATAATGCCAATAAGGAGGTGAGACCATGGCGAAGCTTTCAGACCCCATTACCATATTAAAAGGCGTAGGCCCGACTAAGGCAAAGCAGTTTGCGGCGCTGAATATCCGTACGCTGGAGGATCTGATTTGTCATTTCCCCCGGGGGTACGAGGACCGTACCCGGTTGGTGACCATTGACAAGCTGGAGCCGGATGTGCCGGCTTGCTTTAAAGCCATGGTTATGAACACCCCTCGCACTGCGCATATTCGTAAGGGTCTGGACGTGACCAAGGTAACGGTGGCTGACCATACCGGCCGGCTGAATATCACTTTCTTTAATCAGAAATTTACTACGGATAAGCTGCAGTACGGAAAAGAATATATTTTCTACGGCACATTATCGGGAGATTACATCGGCTACAGCATGATATCTCCTGTGTTTGAGGAACTGGACAGCGCGCCTATCACTACCCGGCGGGTGCTGCCTATCTATCCGCTGACAGCCGGATTGTCCAATGCGGCTATGCTGAAAGCGGTACGGCAGGCACTGGCGATCTGCGATCCTCCGGCGGAGATCTTGCCGGAGTCAGTGCGCCGTCAGTACGGCATATTGCCTGCTGAACGGGCATACTATGCCATTCATGAGCCTACTTCTATGGAGGAGGCGGAGCTTGCCAAGCGGCGGCTGATCTTTGAGGAGTTCTTTGTATTCTCTGCAGGCTTGTCGCTGATGCGTGCTGCCCGGGCAGGAAAGACAACGCCCCCTTACACCAATTCAGAGTTAAAGCCGTTTTACGATGTGCTGCCGTTCCAATTGACCGGTGCGCAAAACCGGGCGATCGGGGAGATTCGGCAGGATCTGAGCCGTGGCACGCCTATGAATCGCCTTGTGCAAGGCGATGTGGGCAGCGGTAAAACTATGGTGGCAGCGGCGGCTGCGTATCTCACAGCCCAAAACGGCAAACAGACCGCTTTGATGGCGCCCACGGAAATTTTGGCAGAACAGCACAGCCGTTCTCTGACCAAATTGCTTGCACCTTTGGGTGTGCGTGTTTGCTTACTTACTGGCGGTCTGACTCCCAAAAACAAACAAAAGCTGCGCGAAGAAATCGCCGCGGGGGAATACGATCTGATCGTGGGCACTCACGCATTGATTTCTGACAGCACCGCTTTCCGGGATCTTGGACTGGTGATTGCCGATGAGCAGCACCGCTTTGGTGTTGCCCAACGCTCTGCGCTGTCTGCTAAGGGTAGTGATCCCCATTTGCTTGTGATGTCCGCAACGCCCATTCCCAGAACCTTGGCGCTGCTTATGTATGGCGATCTGGACGTGTCCATTTTGGACGAACTGCCCCCGGGCAGACAGCAGACCGATACCTTCCTGGTAGGCGAGAGCTATCGCGCACGGATCAATGCCTTTATCCGCAAGCAAGTTGCGGAGGGACACCAGTGCTATGTGGTCTGTCCTGCGGTGGAGGAAAACGGAGATCTGGATTTGAAAGCGGCTACGGTTTGGGCGGAAACGTTGCAGCAGACGGTGTTCCCGGATCTGAAAGTTTCCTTGCTCCACGGCCAAATGAAGGGCGCAGAAAAAGAGACGGTTATGACTACCTTTGCTGCCGGTGAGGCAGATGTACTGGTGGCTACAACCGTTATCGAAGTCGGTGTGGACGTACCCAATGCCACGTTGATGGTGATCGAGGATGCGGACCGGTTCGGTCTTTCCCAGCTCCACCAGCTTCGGGGACGTGTAGGTCGTGGCAGCGCAAAAAGCTATTGCATTTTAACCTCCCATAATAAAAACACGGAAACCCTTGGACGCTTGAAAGCATTCTGTCAAACCAACGATGGTTTCAAGATCGCGGAAGAGGATCTGAAACTCCGTGGCCCCGGTGATTTCTTCGGCGCCCGTCAGTCGGGCCTGCCGGTATTCCGGGTGGCCAGCTTAAGCTGCGATTTGCAGACGCTGAAGCTTGCACAGCAGGCATCTGCCCAATGGATCGATGCAGAAGGCACAGCAGATACCCCGGAAGCAAAAGCGCTTCGCCGCCGCATTGGCGAACTGTTCCTTCGTGCCCAAGGTACAATGAATTGACCCGGACAAACCCTTTTTGAAGGTGTTTGTCCGGTCTTTTTTTTATAAGGTTACGAAAAATTTCAAAAATGGGTTGTAAGTTTGATAAAAATGATGTAAAATAGTAGAACTAATAAAATGCATTTTTATGCCTATGGAGGAATATTCATGGAAAAACCCATTGTTTTGGTTGTTATGGACGGTGTAGGCAAGGGCGACGGCGGCAGCGGCGATGCTGTTGTAGTTGCAAAGACTCCTACGCTGGATAATCTGCTGGCTACTTGCCCCCATACTTACCTGAAGGCTCACGGCACTGCTGTTGGTCTGCCCTCTGACGAGGATATGGGCAACTCTGAGGTTGGCCACAATGCGCTTGGCTGTGGTCAGGTCTACTCTCAGGGTGCAAAGCTGGTTGGCGAGTCTATCGAGAACGGTGTACTGTTTGCCTCCGACGTGTGGCAGGAGTTGGTTGCCAATGCTAAGGACGGCAAGGCAATGCACTTCCTGGGCCTGCTGTCTGACGGCAACGTCCACTCCAATATCTCTCACCTGATCGCTCTGCTGAAGGCTGCCAAGGCTGCCGGTGTACAAAAGGCTTACTGCCACATTCTGCTGGATGGCCGTGACGTACCCGCTACTTCTGCGCTGGAGTATGTGGGTCAGCTGGAAGCTGTGCTTGCAGAGCTGAACACCGATGGCTGCGATTACGCAATTGCTTCCGGTGGCGGCAGAATGCAGGTGACTATGGACCGTTACGAAGCTAACTGGGGCATGGTAGAAGCCGGCTGGCGCACCCACGTTCAGGGCATTGGCAGAATGTTTGCATCTGCCGCAGAGGCAATTGAGACCTACCGTGCTGAGACCGGCTGCATCCACCAGGATTTGCCTGCTTTCGTTGTGGCAAGAGACGGCCAGCCCGTTGCTAAGATCGCCAATGGCGACAGCGTAATTTTGTTCAACTTCCGTGGCGACCGTGCCCAGGGGATCTCCCTGGCATTTGATCGCAAGGATTTTGATAAGTTCGACCGTGGTGACTACACCGGCGTTAAGTTTGCCGGCATGCTGCAGTACGACGGCGACCTGAACATTCCCGAAAAGTATCTGGTACAGCCTCCTGTCATTACCAACACCTTGACCGAGGTTCTGTGCAAGGCAGGTATCCATGAGTTTGCTGTATCCGAGACCCAGAAGTACGGCCACGTGACTTATTTCTGGAACGGCAACCGTTCCGGCAAAGTGGACGAGGCGCTGGAAGAGTACATGGAGATCCCCTCCGACGTGATTCCCTTTGAGCAGGCACCTGCCATGAAGTCCAAGGAGATCACCGAGGCTATGGTGGAAGCTATGGCATCCGGCAAGTTCCAGTTCCTGCGCTGCAACTATCCTAACGGCGATATGGTTGGTTATACCGGTGTTATGGAGGCAGTTGTGTATGCTATGGAATGTGTAGACAACGGTCTGAAGGCAATTTTGGAGGCAGCTGACAAGTACGGCTACACCGTTCTGATCACTGCTGACCACGGCAATGCCGATCAGATGACCGAGACCAAGAAGGGCAAGACTTCTGTAAGAACTGCCCACTCTTTGAATCCTGTTCCCTTTATCGTTTATGACAAGGACCATGCATGGAACATCATCCCCGGTGAGTACGGTCTTGCCAATGTGGCACCTACCGTAGTCAAGATGATGGGTCTGGAAGCACCCGCTTGCTGGGAAAGCAGCATGATCTGAGTCACAAAATCATAAAAATCTATCAGGAGGTACTGATTTATGATCCGTCACAACAATGAAAACGGCAGCGTGAACGTCAGCACCAGTGTTTATACAGATATTGCCGGCACCGCTGCAAGCAACTGTTTCGGTGTTAAGGGTATGGCCGCCCGGTCTGTTTCCGATGGCGTCTATCACCTGCTGCGCAAAGAATCCATGGCAAAGGGCGTCCGCGTGGATTTCCACGAGGATGAGTCCATTTCTATTGACCTGCACATTATTGTGGACAACGGCGTGAATTTGGGCGCAGTAGGCGCATCCATCATTTCCGAAGTCCGCTACGTGGTCGAAAAGTGCACCGGCACTAAGGTCCGCGATGTCAATGTCTATATCGATTCCATGAACGGATAATACGGAGGTAACCATTGAGACAGACAATTAACGGCGCTGATTTTCGCCGGTTG
Source organism: Faecousia sp. (assembly GCA_045649605.1). Taxonomy (GTDB): domain Bacteria; phylum Bacillota; class Clostridia; order Oscillospirales; family Oscillospiraceae; genus Faecousia. The sequence continues at coordinate 38,033 of JAZRQF010000089.1, read as the reverse complement.
GCCATCAGCGCAGCTGCTTCTGTAGAAATCCACAAACAGCAGCTGAATGATTTGAACGTTTTCCCCGTGCCGGACGGTGATACCGGTACCAACATGTCCATGACCATCAATGCCGCAGCCAATGATCTGCGTAAGCTTGAAGACCCCAATCTGGAGAAAGCATCCTCTGCCGCTGCATCTGCTATGCTGCGTGGCGCTAGAGGTAACTCCGGTGTTATTCTGTCTTTGCTGTTCCGCGGTATTTCCAAGCGGCTGAAGGGCATTGACGATTGCGACGGTACAACCTGGGCAGAGGCATTGCAGTCCGGTGTGGATGCTGCTTACAAGGCTGTTATGAAGCCTGCTGAGGGCACCATTCTGACCGTTGCCCGTCTGGCAGCAGCTGCTGCTATTAAGGCAGCCAAGGAAAATAACTTTATCGAGCATGTCCATATTGCAGCCGTTGAGGAAGCAAAGGTCGCTCTGGCCAATACCATCAACCAGAACCCGGTGCTGAAGAAGGCTGGTGTTGTGGATGCCGGCGGTAAGGGCTGGTTGTTCGTGCTGGAAGCTATGCTCAGCTCTTTGCAGGGCGAGGATGTAGTTGTTCCTGAGGGCATAGTGGATGCCGATGCCAAGGAGCAGGCAGATTTCTCTGGTTTCGATACCGAGGAGATCACCTTCACCTACTGCACCGAGTTCATTATTAACCGTGAAAACGATCTGGATCCCGAAAAGCTCAGAGAGTTCCTCTCCAGCTTGGGCGACAGCTTGGTGCTGGTGGATGATGATGAGATCATCAAGGTCCACGTTCACACCAACGACCCCGGCAAGGCACTGCATGAGGCAATGGATTACGGCTCTTTCGTGACCGTTAAGATCGAGAATATGCGTTTGCAGCATACCGAGAAGGTCATGTCTGAAAACGAGAAGGCTCCCAAGATCGCAGAACCGGAGAAGACCTTCGGTGTGGTATCTGTCTGCGCCGGTGACGGTTTGGCAGATGTGTTTATGAATCTGGGCGTAGACGGCATTATCTCCGGCGGTCAGACCATGAACCCCAGTACCCAGGATATTCTGGAAGTTGTTAATAAAGTTCCTGCAGAGACCGTGTATGTTCTGCCCAATAATAAGAATATTATTATGGCAGCAGAGCAGGTAAATGCACTGACTCCCAAGAACGTGATCGTGATCCCCAGTAAGACTGTTCCCCAGGGTATTACCGCTATGCTCAGCTTCAATCCCGAAGGCACAGAGCAGGAGAATACCGAGGCACTGACTGAGGCGCTGGCTACCGTTGATACCATGCAGATCACCTATGCTGCTCGTAATTCTGACTTTGACGGCTATGATATCCATGAAGGCGACTACCTGGCAATGGCTGGCAGCGGTCTGTTTGGCACCGGTCGGGACATTAAGGTCCTGCTGCGTGCTTTGGCAGAGAAGGTCCGTGACGACGGAAAGGACTATATCACCATCTATTACGGTGAGGATGTTCAGGAGAAACATGCACAGAAGGCTGCAGATTTGTTCCAGGAGATCTGTCCTGACGCAGATGTGAATCTGCTGCGTGGCGGTCAGCCCGTGTATTATTATCTGATTTCTGCAGAATAATGCAGTAATACAAGGCGCACCGCGAAACCTTGCGGTGCGCTTTCTGTTACGAAAAATGTTGCGGAAAGGCGTGTGTACATGACTTTTTGGAAAAAGGTCTTACACTTCATTGAATACGTGGCGAAGCTGAACATTCCGGTGTACGCTTCCCATGCAAGTTTCTTTATTGCCTTGGCGGTGTTTCCGCTTTTGGTGCTGGTAATGGGCTTGTTGCGTTATGTAGGCTTGGGAGCCGAGACACTGTTGGAATTATTGCAAGGCGTGCTTCCTGAGGCGCTGATGCCGGCAGCAAAACGGTTGATCGTCAATACCTACCGCAGCACCACCGGTGCGGTGCTTTCCATTTCTGCACTGACGGCCCTTTGGTCTGCCGGCAGGGGTGTTCATGGGTTACGCAACGGACTCAATTCTGTCTATGGCGTAACGGAAAACAGAGGGTATTTCTATACCCGGATCGTCAGCATGCTGTATACTTTCTTGTTTTTGGTGGTATTGCTGCTGACGCTGATTCTTCATGTTTTTGGAACATCGCTCCTGCAATGGCTGCCACTGCAGGATAGCGGCTTGTTTTCTTTGTTGGAAAGCGTGGTTGATTTGCGCTTTTTTCTGCTGCTGGGGGTACAGACAGTACTGTTTACTGCCATTTTTATGGTGCTTCCCAATAAACGCAACAAACTGGGCGATTCCTTACCCGGTGCGGTGTTAGCTTCGTTGGGGTGGCTGATCTTTTCGGATCTGTATTCCATTTATGTAGAGAATTTCGCAGGACTTTCCAATGTTTTTGGTTCTGTGTACGCAGTGGCGCTGAGCCTTTTGTGGCTGTATTTCTGTATGTCTATTTTGTTTTTCGGCGGGGCACTGAACCACTGGCTTATGCATCATAAGGAAGAATAATTTACCAATAACCCAAAAGAAATTAACGATCTGTTCATAAAGAACAATTAATATAGGAGGGGACAGGATGTTTGGATATGTGAAGGCGAGTGCGCCCGAGTTGTCCAAAGCGCAGCAAAAGCGTTACGGCATGGTGTATTGTGGCATTTGCAGACAGATCCGGGATCGCTGTTCCCAAAAGGCACGGCTGGGACTTAGCTATGATATGGCATTTCTTGCCCTGTTGCTTATGAGTTTATATGAGCCGGAGGAGGAAAGCGGCAAGAATGCTTGCTGCTTGCATCCGATTTCCAAAAGACCCTGGGTAGACAACGAATATATCCGTTATGCGGCGGATATGAATGTGGCGTTGGCGTACTACAATTGCATGGACGACTACTTAGACGAGGAAAAACTGTCGGCAAAGTGGATGGCAGGGGTTTTTGAAAAGGCGCTGCCCCGCTTGCAGCAGGCGTATCCTCGCCAATGTCAGGCAATTGAGCGTTGCTTGCAGGAACTGCGCCAACTGGAAATCGATGGCTGCGATAATCCGGATCAGCCTGCCGGTTGTTTCGGTACGCTCATGGGCGAATTGCTTGTATATCGGGAAGATATGTGGTCAGAAAATCTGCGAAAAATGGGCATGGCGCTAGGTAGATTTATCTACTTGGCGGATGCGGCGGTGGACTACCGTCGGGACAACCGGAAAAAGCAATACAATCCCTTCCTCGCTATGGGCATGGGAGAGGATTGGGATCGCTGGGAGCAGTATTTGCTGCTTGCTATGAGCCGTTGTACACAGTGTTATGAACGGTTGCCGCTGGTGCAGGATAAAGCGTTGCTAGACAACATTCTTTACAGTGGTGTTTGGGTAGAATACAGGAGAAGAGGCCATAAAAAGGGAGCTTCTCAGGAGGATAAAAATGCGTGATCCTTATGAGGTGTTGGGCGTTAGTCCCAATGCCACGGATGAAGAAATTAAAAAAGCATATCGCAAGCTGGTCATGAAGTACCATCCGGACCGCAACCCCGGTGATGAGGCGGCTGCCCGGAAGATGCAGGAGATCAATGCGGCTTACGAGCAGATCAAGGACCCGGAGGCATACCAGCGTAAGCAGCAGAGCAGCTACGGCGGCTCTCAAAGCTACGGTGGATACGGCTACGATCCCTTTGGCGGCGCTTGGCAGCAACGTGCAGGCAGTCAGGCTACCGGTGACCAGTATCAGCAAGCTGCCCAGCGCTATATTCAGTTCGGTAGATATCAAGAAGCGCTGAATGTGCTGGCAAACTCCCGGGAAAAGGATGCCCACTGGTACTATCTGTCTGCGCTGGCCAATGACGGTGTGGGTAATCAGATCACTGCGCTGGAGCATATCCGCCGGGCAGTCTCTATGGAGCCGGATAATCCGATCTATCTGCAGACGTTACGGACCATGGAAAATGGTGGCGCTACCTACCGTCGGTATGCAGGCTCGTACCGTGGCTTCAATGTTCGAAGATGCGGACTGTGGGAACTGTGTCTTTGCTGGTGCGCCCAACTGTTTTGCTGCCGTGGTATCTATTGTTGTTGATTTGAAGATAAAAAATGGTGGACTTACCAATGTAAGTCCACCGTTTTTTATTTACTTAACTGGCTGTAGATCTGCAGAAGTTCCTTCCGGGAGGATACGCCTAGTTTGCTGTAGATATTTTTGTTATGGAATTTCAGCGTGTTTTCCGTGATGTCCAGCGAGGCCATAATCTCTTTTGTGGTGGCACGGCCTACGTAGGCATCGTAAATTTTGCGCTCGGTATGTGTCAGCGTGTCCAGACCCGCCAAAAATACATCGATCTGCTTTTGTCCTACCGGATCAGATTCCTCCGGTAGGGGAAGAGGCTGAACAGGTGCTATCTTTTGAGCGATTTTTGCATCGGTAACCATATCCTGCAGTTTTTTGTTTTCGTTTGCTACCAGGCTTACGCCCAACAAAAATAATTCGCTGATGATGTATGATACCGACAGCATTTCGAACTCCATAGAAATAAGCTGTTCAATAAACCAAACGCCGATATTCACAAATACAGCTGCCGCCAGAATGATAGCGTGAACAATGGAGGGGACGGTTTTCTTTACAAGGGCGTAGATGATCACACCGACCATAGCGCTGAAAAAGCTTAGCAAAAATACCAGATACAGTGGGTGTAGCGGACCGTAGACTTTTACCAGTGTTCCAACGCCGTGTACTACTGCGAAGGAAACCTCCTTGTAATAGATGTCCAGAATTCCGGGACTTGCGGCAATGGCGAAGATAATACCGCATATCACAAGCAGAGTGATAGGCAATCGCTTTTTATAGGGTGTGCGTGTCTCTCGAAGGAGTATCATAAACATAGACAGAGGCAGTAGTACCGAGCCTGCATAAGCAATTCGGTTGGCCATCAGTGCGGAAGTCAGAGAAGTCGACAGAGACAAATGCAGGTAACCGCAGTTGACGATCAGTACCGAGGTCAACAGCAAAATTGACCAGCCTTTTTTCTGCTTGATAAAGCAAAGATAGCCAGCTAAAATCAGTCCGGCGACTATGGCGGTAACGCCGTAAAGCACCGAAAGGCTTGTAGATTTATCCCCTATACCGCCGCAGCCGGAAAGCATTAGCAGTAGACCCGGCAGCAGGAAAAATGCGGAGAATTTTCGGTTAAGAACGGACTTTTTCATAATAATCACGAACCCCACACTTTTGGTGTGGCGACAGTATCCTCGTTAATGTAGTATAATTAGCCTGCAAAATAATATCTTCGCAGCAGCTCCCTTATAAAATACCATAAAAAACAAGGAGGGTCAAGGGCGGAGGCGGCGCAGAAAAGGAAGGAGTTTGGTTTTATGTTCAAACATTTTGCAAATCGGATATTGAGTATGCTGCTGGTGCTGGCTATGGTTGTCGGCTTTTTGCCGACGAACATTTTTCCGGTGCAGGCAGAGGCGCACACTTGGAATGACAGCGCCACTATGACGCTGAGTGTCGATGGTGTGGAGGTCGAGCCTACCTCAGTGGTGGCGACGGTTGACGCCAAGCTGAAGGTGTATACCATAGACTCCGATAAGGCATATAAACTGACTACCTCCGCCGATAATGACTACGGTGTTTTGTTCAACATCAACTGGGTACAAACCGGCGAGGATAACTATGGCAACGCAGAATACGACGAGGAAGCGGATGTGGAGCTGGACAATGTGACCATCCGGACCTATAACCCCCGGCAGGATTTGTATACTGACCTGTTCGCGGCAATGGCTTTCCGCCAGAAACAAAACGGTTATTGCGTATTAAATATAACCCTGACCGGAGAGAATACGGTTGAACTGCTGGGCGTTAAGGACGAAGTGGCTGATGAGCGCTGGTGTGCAGTATACCCCGGTGACGCTTCTGCGAACTTCAAGGGCGATGGTTCGTTAACTGCCAAGGTGTCCTATGCCAATACGGTAGAAAACGTGTCTGCAATGTATATGGTCGAAGCCACGAAATTCATAGATACGGTCACCGTGAATGCGCAAGCACAGACTGGTGACGGCTTTGTTGTGGAAAATTCTGCGATTACAGTAGATGAAGGCGCTAAGCTGAATGTTACCGCCGGCGATAGTGGCATTGTGCATTTGGGAGAATCCACAACCTGCTTGTTTATCCATGGTCAAGCTGATGTTAAAGCGGTAGAGTGCGGTATCAATTGGCAGGGTTATACGGTGGAATTATCTGATGGGGCAAAATTGACCGTTTCCGGATTGGAAGAGGGAGCTGCGCCCGTGACAGGTATTCTGACCCGTCGCGGTGTCAATATAGCGGCAAACTGCGTGGTTAGTGTAGATGCTATCAACGAGGCATTCTCCTGCACTGCATCCGATGTGACAAGCGATTATTCCGCTCCCATCTTCATCGGCGAAAATTCCGTTGTGACCGTTACCGGCACCCGGGAATTCGGCGGTTTTGCTATTGACTGCGGCATCAAGACCGCGCATAACTCCTATTGGGCAGGCGCATCCTATCCTGCGTCTACCCTGACGCTGGCAAGTGGCGCAATGCTGACCGTGAATTCCGGCTACCGTGCGCTCCAGGCGCTGAGTATCGATATGGCTGAGGGCTCTGCGATCTATGTTACTTCTACCAAGGAGTACAAATCCAACAGCGAATATGAGTGCACACCGGTGTACATTTCCTCTAAGGATACCTACATCCGGGAAGGTGCTACATTTGAGATTGATACGGTGTCCGAGCATGCCATCAACGGCTATACCAAGCTGAATTTCCTAAGCGATGATGTTTACTTCAAGTGCGCAGGCAAAGTTCTGTATAGCACCAGCTTCCTTTGCGGCGAAGGCATCGTTGCTTTGCAGAGTGCGGACGGCAGTGTGTGGAGACCCACATCCAAGGAGTCTACAATGGCATACATGACTACCCGTAAAGTGGAAAATCATGAATGTTATAACGAGACAGTGACCCCTGTAGAGGGACAAGCGTCGCATACAATGGCTTGTCTGTATTGCGGCAAAGAAATTATCATGCCCTGTGAGTGGGATTACGGTAGCTGGCAGGATACATCTGCTGGTATCCTGCGTTTCCGCTGCAAACTTTGTAAGCAGGAGAAGCTTGTCAATGTGCCTTACCACTCCCATACGTATGAGAATTGGACACCCTTGACCGGAACGGTCAACCAGCAGCATGAGGCTTTCTGTACATACCCCGGCTGTGGCGCAGGTACATCCGGTTACTGCTCCAGTTATTATGGTGAGGAGTACCATGTTGGTTTGACCACTATGCGCAGGGATTGTACGCGTTGCGGTCAATATACTACCAGAGAATTGGAAGACGTTACCACCAAGCATGTAGAGGCTAAAACGGCCACCTGCAATGCCCCCGGCAATGTGGAATACTGGAGCTGCGGTCATTGCAATAAGTATTTTGCAGACGCAAACTGTACCACCGAATTATCTCCTTTGGATGCATTCATCACCCCTTGCGCGCACACATATGTTGGTGGTGTTTGTGCTGTATGCAGCGATAAGCCCCAAACCCTTTCCTTCTGGCAAGCAGATGGTGGCTTGTATGAGTATAACAACTATAACTTTGTGATCGTCGGCAAGGATGCTGACGGCAAGCTGTATATCATGGGCAATGCGCAAGAGGATGGCAAGCGTGTTGGCTTGCAGATCCCCGCATCCTGGATCGATGAAAACGGAATTCTGACCGTTTCTTCCGATTATGCGGAGTTTATGCTCTGGGACAATATGAACGACGGCTTCATAGTGGATGGCGGTTATCTGTCGTTGATGGATGGAAACCTTTTCGTTTATAGCGTGGAGAATAAGGGAGATCAGAATGTACCTTATCCCGCTACCTTTAGTCCCTACGATTATTCTGATGGTACCGGCTTGGGTTATATGTCTGCATACCTTAGCGGCAAGTACTCCGAGCGGGAGTATATGGTATTCAATGCCGAGACAAAGACATTTGAGGTCTCTGCTACTGAGGAAAACAGTCTATATATCTATGTGCAGCTGTGTGACCATCCCAATATGCAGCATACCAAATACGCAGCGCCCACCTGTACCGAGCAGGGAAGCCCTGAGTGTTGGTATTGCGACAAGTGCGGTGACTACTATTCCAACGCAGAAGGCACGATTTTGATGGAAATGCCGGAGTATGGTGATTTCAGCATGATGACCACGATCGCTGCGTTGGGACATAAGTTCGGCGCAGATGACAAGTGTGTCAATTGCGGCATGGAAAGACCGGTCTATTCCAAGATCACGACGTTGGAAGAATACGACGCCTTGAGTGGCGATGCTTACTACCTGATCGTTTTCGAGGTGGGCGACAAGACATATGCTGCTGCACTGCCGCCGGAGAACCACTATTGGGACGATATGGACGGCGATGGAGAATATGATCTGTTTGTAATAGATGAAAATGCAAACGGTATTCCTGATTGCATCGAAACAGTAGACCAGGACGAAAACGGCGTTTTGGATATTCTGGAAGATTGGGATTACGACGAGGAAATCGGTAGTCGTGACGACTATATGCGCATCTATGAGCAGTTGGCATATGCTGCAGATGAGGCAATGTACAGCGCACCTAACTTTGTAGAAGTTACCAAGGCCGCTGATGGCACCATCACCCTCGGTGATGAGGGCGCAATGCAGTTGCAAATGATCCCTGCCAGTGTTTGGGGCAATCAGGAAGAATACCCGGAGAGATCTGGAGAATCTGATATTCTGGATACCGAGCGTATCCGTGCTATGTGGGTACCTAACTACTGGGTAGGAGCAGGCGGACAGCTAAGTCTGTGGGGTCCTGAACAGTTCCGTCTTCAGTACCGCTGCTATGGCGACAAAGAGTACCCCGGTATGACGGACCTGAAGAACTGGAAGATCAGCTTCCGGGAAGATGGCACCGTCTGTATGGTGGACGGCTGGAGTGAGTACGATAATACTGCCGCACTGCAGTTTGTGAAGTACACAAATGATATGGGTGAAGAAGCATTCATAGTGTTTGGCGCGCCGGAAATGGAATGGGAATACAGCCCTGTTTACAGCACCATGATCGAGACCTATCCTGCCTTCCTGTATGCGGCAGAGCCTGTAGGACTCCACACTTGCGCTTGGAGCGAATGGATTGCCGATGATGACGGTCAGACCCATACCCGTACCTGCGAAGGCTGCGGCAAGACCGAAACTGCAGAACACAGATGGAATAACGGCGAGATCACAGCGGAGGCAAATTGTGATGAAGCCGGCTCTGTTACATACACTTGCCTGGATTGTAAGGCAGTAAAAACCGAAACCGTGGAAGCCTTGGGTCATAAGTGGGTAGAATATGAAGCAGTAGAACCCGGTTGCGAGACTGAGGGCAACATTGCATACCGCCAATGCGCTACCTGCGGTATGGCAGAAACCATGGATGAAAATCCCATGCCGTTGGGCAGATATGGTTGGGTGCTGGCACCTACCGGTCATGCGATGGAGCATCACGAAGCAATCGCGCCTACTTGTACGGAAAACGGACACCTTGCATTTGACTACTGTACAAATTGTCAGTGCTTCTACTACGACGATCCGTTGATGCTGACTTATCAGGCTGGCGTGATTTTGGCTACCGGACACACCTATGTGGAGCATCCGGGGCAGACACCTACCTGCGAAGCAATTGGCTGGAGCGCCTATCAGACTTGTGCGGTTTGTGACTACACCAGTTATGAAGAACTGCCCGCAACCGGGCACAAGATGAGCGACTGGACGCACAGCAACATCAATTCTCACACCCGCTACTGTACAAACGGCTGTGGCTTGACTGAGACTGAGGAGCATAAGTGGGGTCAGTGGGAGACAGACGGCGAGAAGACCCACACCAAGACATGTACCATCTGTGACGGCACCCGCACAGAGCTCCATGTTTGGGAGCGTGAGGTTATCACAGCCAATACCTGCACCGCCGATGGTGAGGAGCGCTATACTTGCCAGTCTTGTAACGAGACTTATACAACCACAATTCCTGCCGGTCATGCATGGAGCGATTGGGAAGCAAAGCCTGATGGCAGTTACTACCGAATTTGTTCCGGTTGCCAGACAGAAGAGTGGATGAATTTGCCGGAGGAAAAACCGGTGAATAATACACCTTCTGATAACGCAGCAAGCTCTAATTTGGAAGGCTCGGACATTGACCTGATAGACCAGATCTTAACGCAGGAAGAACAGTCTCAGGTGGCAGCCGGTGCAGAAGTAAGCATCTATCTGGTAGTTGAGGATATTTCTGAGGAGGTTTCTGATGAGGATCAAGAAGCCGCTGCTGAGGTAATGGAAGAGGATAGCCAGGTTGGCATGTATTTGGATATTAACCTGTTTAAGCAGGTTGAGCAAGAGCAGACACAAGTATCTGAAACCAATAAGGAAGTTGCTATTACAATTGTAATTCCTGAGGAACTTCGCACTACTGCGGCAGGTATCCAAAGAAGCTACCAAATCATCCGTGTTCACGACGTGGGCAACGGTGTGCTGATTACCGATGTGATTGAGGGCGCATATAACCCTGAGGACGGCACGTTTACTTTCCTGACGGATAAGTTCTCTACCTATGCGTTGATCTATACCGATGCAGAAGAGCAAATTGTTCCCGGTGATATGAATGGTGACGGCGTGCTCACCAATGATGACGTGGTTGCCATTATGTGGCATGTGCTGTTCCCGGAACTGTACCCGCTGTCTGCAAATACCGATTTGAACAACGATGGAGTACTTACCAATGATGATGTGATTGCCCTTATGTGGCATGTGCTGTTCCCAGAATTATATCCTTTGGGATAACCCCCAATATCCCAAATAAAAGAAAAGCGGTGTGGCAACACACCGCTTTTTTGCACCAAATGGAAAGTTGTTGCAATTGACAAGGAAGTTTTCGTGTGTTACAATACCTTCGACAACTTGATACCAATTCCGTGGCGGCTGCGGCGTATGGCTGCAGCTGCTGAACAAGATAATCGGGTGTGATTCCCGAACGGTACCGCCGCTGTAAATGCTGAGATCTTTTCTTGGTGAAAACCGGTCACTGGAAGTAATTCCGGGAAGGCTGAAAAGGTCGCAAGAGGCTGCAACCCCTCTTTTAGGCATGAGTCAGAAGACCTACGGAATATGGCTTCTCCGCTTCCTGCGTGTTTATGGGAAGTGCGTTTGTCGCAGAAAAACGGCTGCGGCACCCTGTTTTTGGGTGCCGCAGTATTTTATTTTCAGGAGGTATTTTTATGAAAAAATGGTTTGCAATTTTATTGGCAGTCGTAATGCTGTTGTCTTTGTGCGCTTGTGGTACTAAGGATACGCAAGAGACCACAGGGCAGGCTGCCGACACAATGAAGACTTTTACGGTGACAGTTGTGTATGCCGACGGTTCTTCCAAGGATTTTCAGTATGAATCCGATCAGGAGTTCGTAGGCCCGGTGCTGCAGGCGGACGGTCTGATCGAGGGCAATATGGGTCCTTACGGTCTGGAAATTTCAAAGGTGGACGGCGTCAAAGCGGTTTATACCGAGGACGGCGCCTACTGGGCAGTTTACGAGGGTGAGGAGTATGCTATGCAGGGCATCGACACCACACCCATTGTAGACGGCGGCGTATACAAACTGGTATACACACCTGCATAAATGAAGATCACGTTACGAGAAACTGCTCTTTTTGGCATGCTGGGGGCATTGACCTTCGGTGCCAAGGTTGCAATGAGCGGACTTTACAACATTGAACCGGTATCCCTTATGGTGATGCTGATGGCAGTGGTGTTCGGTTGGAAGGCGTTGTATCCCGTCTATCTATACGTACTGATGGAGATTTTGCTTTACGGCATCAATCTGTGGAATATCAATTATCTGTATATCTGGACCATTCTGGCGGTGGTAGCGATTGCCATGCGACGGCTGCAAAATCCATTGTGGTGGGCGCTGCTGTCTGGGTTGTTCGGTTTGGCTTTCGGATTGCTGTGCTGTCCGGTGTATGTGGCGCTGGGTGGTGTGGATTACGCGATCCGTTGGTGGATTGCAGGCATTTTTCCTGCGGACATCCTTCACGGAGCAGGTAATTTCGCCATCGCACTGCTGCTGTTTGTTCCTTTGCGGAAGTTATTGGAAAAACTTTATCACCAAATGCAAAAATAAGAAAATCGCCAATCTCTTAAGAGGTTGGCGATTTTTGTATAGCAAGATATATTTTTGGGGATGATCTCATCAGCCTGCCAGCACGTCAGCTTTGATTATACCGGGCAACTGACTTGCTTTGCGCAGCAGCTCTTCCAGCGGAATGTCCAAATCAATGGTCTCTGCTGTAATGGTCACCAAAGCGCAGCTGTTGGTGGGAATAATGGAGTTGATGGTCTGAATGTTGGCCTTATGGTCAGCGAAGATCATCAGCAGAGAAGACAGCAGACCCTTTTGATCTTGCAGCATGAACTGGAAGGTTATGATTCTGCCGGTCATCATATTCTGGAAAGGCAGAACGGCATCTCTGTATTTATAAAAAGCGCTGCGGCTGATACCGGTAATGCGGGTGGCATCGTTGACAGTCGATGCTTCTCCGGTTTGCAGCAGGCGTTTGGCTTCGGCTACCTTGAGAAATACCTCAGGAAGTGCAGAAGCTTCGACGATATAATACTTAGCAACATTTGCCATAGCAAGCTCCCCCTTGGAAAAATTTACAGTTTTCATTACTGATTGTAGCATATATTTTACAAAATGCAAGTCCGAAAGGAGACATTTGTGCGCGTGTGGTGGAAAAAATCTTTTTATATCGCTGTGGCGCTGGCCGTTTTGTGGCTGGGAAGCCGGTATTTGCTGCCGGTATTGCTCCCGTTTTTGCTAGGGGCACTAGTGGCTTTGGCGGCTGAGCCGGTAGTTAACTTGGGGGTGCGGCGGCTGCATTTGCGCAGAGGTGTGGTGTCAGCAGTGGCAGTTGTGCTAACGTTAACGGCATTGGTAGCGATTGTCTCTCTTGTTGCTGCGGTCGCCATAAAGGAGATCGGCACACTGACAAACTTTGTGCCAAATCTTACAGAAGGGGTCAAGGCGCTGCAAGGTTGGCTTGTATCTGTTGTGGAAAATGCCCCGGAACAGGTGCGCCCTTTGATGCAGCGTACGGTGCAGTCCTTTTTTGATGACGGAACAACTTGGATGCAGCAGGTGACCGGTCGGCTTCCCGGCATTCTCACCGGAGTGCTCAGTGGCGTGGGAAACAGTGCAGTAGGGGTCGGCACGGGAATTTTGGCATCGTTTCTTATTTCTGCCCGGTTGCCGGATCTGCGGGAAACTGTCCGCACGAATATGCCGGATAGGTGGTATACGGTGTATCAGCCTGCACTGAAAAAATTTCGGAGTGGACTAGTGGGCTGGTTAAAGGCGCAAGGAAAACTGTCGCTGATCACTTGGGGAATTGTGTCCGTCGGCTTTTTCGTACTGCGAATTCCTTATGCGCCCGGTTGGGCGATGTTGGTGGCGGTGGTGGATGCTGTACCGATTTTAGGAAGCGGCACAGCGCTGATTCCTTTTGCTTTGATTAGTTTATTGCAGGGCAACAGCCTGCAGGCTATCGGATTGCTTTGCACTTATGGAGCGGCCACTATTACCCGCACTACCTTAGAACCCCGTTTAGTAGGCCGGCAACTGGGGTTAGATCCTTTGATGACCTTGTTTTCGTTGTATGTGGGTTACCGCTTTTGGGGTTTTTGGGGACTGTTGCTGGCGCCGATTCTTGCTTCCGGAGCAAAAAGTTTGTTTTCTTCCACAGAAACATCGAATTAAGTGCTTAAAATTGGAAGTTTCTATTGTACATCCGAAACATTTTTGTTATAATATAAGGAAAATGTTATAATTGGATGTGTTATGCTTTGAAGTACGGAGTTTGGAATGTAAAAGAACCGAAAATGGATGCAGTCAACGCTTTGGTTTCCGGCGGTTTTGCGCCGCTGGTGGCTATGGTGTTGGCATCCCGTGGCATTGAAGATCCCCAGAAGGCAAAGGCGTTTTTGAATTGCGATTGCCCGCTGCCCGATCCCTTCCGCCTGCGGGATATGGAGCTGGCTGCCAATCGGGTAAAGCTTGCTCTTGCCCGGGGTGAAAAAATCGCAGTCTTTGGTGACTACGATGTGGACGGTATTACTGCCACTTGTTTGCTGACCCACTATTTGCGTAGCTGCGGCGCCGATTGCATCCCCTACATACCCGGACGGCTGGAGGAGGGTTATGGCCTTAACCCCATTGCCATCCGGTACTTGCATGAGCAAGGCGTGAATTTGATCGTCACGGTAGACTGTGGCATTACTGCGGTGGAGGAAGCAGATCTGTGCGCCCAGTTGGGTATGGATCTGGTTATCACCGATCACCATGAGTGCAAGCAGGAGCTGCCCCAGGCGGTGGCTGTTGTAGATGCGCACCGGATCGATTGCGCCTACCCCCACAAGGATCTGTCCGGTGTGGGCGTGGCATTTAAATTGGCAGCAGCGCTTTGCGGCAGCCAGGAAGAAATTTTGGAACATTACGCAGACATGGTATGTCTGGGTACGGTAGCAGACGTGATGCCTTTGCACGGCGAGAACCGTGTATTCGTATCCCGTGGTTTGGAAGCGCTGCGCAACACTAAGCGCCCCGGTATTTTGGCACTGATGAAGCAGGCCGGTTGCGACCGCAATTCCATGACTGCCAATTCTGTGGGTTACACCTTAGCGCCCCGAATCAATGCTGCAGGCCGTATGGGTCAGATCGATCTGGCATTGGATTTGTTCCTGACAGAAGATCCCCAGCAGGCAGAGCAGCTGGCAAAGGCGCTTTGCGATCTGAACCGCACCCGGCAGGATGTGGAATCGGAGATCTATAAGCAGGTTTTGGAAATGCTGCCCCAGGATGAGAAGCCGGAAGCCATCGTGCTTGCAGACGAGACATGGCATCAGGGTGTGGTTGGTATTGTTTCCAGCCGCATTGCCGAAGAATATAGCTGTCCTACGTTCTTGATCTGTCTGGACGGCGAGCATGGCAAGGCAAGCTCCCGCAGCTATGGCGGATTTAATCTGTTTGCTGCATTGAGCAAGCTGTCACCGTTGCTGGAAAGTTATGGCGGTCATGAATTGGCAGCAGGCTTTACCATCAGTCGCAGCAATATTCCTGCCTTCCGGGAGCAGATCAGCGCCCTTGCGCAAGCATATTATAAACATGACGGACCCCGTACCGTATTGGATGCGGACTGCACCGTAAAGCCGGAACTGCTGACCGTAGGCAGCATCGACTCCCTGGCACAGTTGGAGCCTTGCGGCAACGGCTGCGCCAAGCCGGTTATGGTGGTTCGGGAAATGACCGTAGACCGGATCAGTCAGGTAGGCAGCGGCCGTCATATGCGGCTGCGGCTGTGCAGTGGCTGGCATACCTTGCAGGGCATTTTCTTCTCTACCAATGCCCAAACTGCGTCTATCAATCCGGGAGATCTGGTAGATGTGGCGTTTATTCCCCAGATCAATGAATTCCGGGGGGATAGAAGTGTGCAGCTGAACATCTTGGATATTCGTCCTTCCTGCAAGGTCGAATGCGGTGATGATTCTGCCGCTTACCGGGCGCTGTGTCAAAACACCATTACCGCCGCGCAGGCACAGGATATTCTGCCGGACCGCAATACCTTGGGTTTGGTTTGGAAATATCTGGCAGCCTGCCCTGGTGCAGAAATTCAGGAAACACCGGAATGTCTGTGCAGAAAGATCGTCCGTTGGTCGGAGCAGTCCTTAAGCGTAGGTAAGCTACTTGCTTGTTTGGATATTTTTGCGGATGTGGGGTTAATAAACTTGCAGCATCAGCATAAAAATATGACCGTTGAACGGCTGCCTGCAACCCAAAAGGCGGATTTGCAGACTAGCCGGACACTGCAAAAATTGCAGAATTTAGTCGAGGGATAACCATGGAAAGCTTCTCTGAACATTATGATTCATTGGCAGCAACGCTGCAAAAATACATGCCCGGTAAGGACATGACCCTTATCGATCAAGCAATTGAATATGCGCAGGAGAAACATAAGCATCAGAAACGCAAGGACGGTTCTCCCTACATCATTCACCCTCTGGCGGTGGCGGAGATCATTGCAGAGATGGGCTTGGATACCGATGCAATTTTGGGTGCGCTGCTGCACGATTGCATTGAGGATACCGATGCTTCTTACGATGATATTGCTAAAAAATTTGGCCAGACGGTAGCGGAACTGGTGGAGGGTGTTACCAAACTGACCCGCGCCAATTTCTCCAGCTCGGAAGAGCAGCAGATGGAAAATCTGCGCAAGATGTTCATGGCCATGTCCCGAGATATCCGGGTGGTGCTGATCAAAATTGCCGACCGTCTGCACAACATGCGCACTATGCAGTATCAGACCCCGGAAAAGCAGATCAGCAAGTGCCGTGAGACAATGGATATCTATGCTCCCTTGGCGCACCGCCTTGGTATGCAGAAGATGAAATGGGAACTGGAGGATATTGCTCTGCGGTATCTGGATCCCACATCCTATGACGATATCATGTCCTACCTGAAGGCCCGCAAGGAGCACGATGAGGCGTTTATGAATGCCATTCGAGAACGGATCACCGAGCGCTTGGCAGATATGGGCATCGAAGGTGAGACCTATGGCCGTATCAAGCACGTGTACTCCATTTACCGCAAAATGAAGGCGCAGGATAAGTCTCTGGATGAACTTTATGACATCTATGCGTTCCGTGTAGTGGTTAAGAGCATTCCGGATTGCTACAACGTACTCGGTCACATTCATGACCTTTTCAATCTGGTGCCGGGTCGGTTTAAGGATTACATTTCCACACCGAAACCCAATATGTACCAAAGCTTGCATACCACCGTTATCGGCAGACAAGGTATTCCTTTTGAAGTGCAGATCCGCACATGGGAAATGCACGAGACTGCTGAATACGGTATCGCAGCCCATTGGAAATACAAGCAGGGTGGCGGTAACGGCAGCGAAAAGGATTTCGAATGGGTACGTCGCCTTCTGGAAAGCCAGCAGGATACGGATGCAGAAGATTATGTAAACTCCTTAAAGATCGATATGTTCGACGATGAGGTGTTTGTATTCACCCCCAAAGGTAAGATCGTGTCTTTGCCTGCAGGTTCTACACCCATCGACTTTGCATACGCAATTCACTCCGGTGTCGGCAACTCCTTGGTAGGCGCCAAGGTCAATGCCCGCATCGTTAACATTGATGCCACCCTTGCCAACGGCGATATCGTGGAGATCATTACCTCCAAATCTGCCAAGGGTCCCAGCCGTGACTGGCTGAACATCTGCCAGTCCAACCAGGCAAGAACCAAGATCAAGCAGTGGTTCAAGAAGGAAAAACGTGAGGAGAACGTTCTCCACGGCAGAGCTAGCTTCGAAGCAGAAATGAAGCGACTGCTTCTGCCCCTACCGGCTGCCATGGACGAGGAACTGGAGCGCAGCCTGCTGAAGAAATTGTCCTTTGACAACTGGGACGATATGTACGCTGCCATCGGTTACGGCGGTTTGACCGCAGTAAAGGCGGTTGGCCGAATTCGTGACGATCTGCACAAGGCGGTCAAGGTAGACAAAGCCAATCAGAGTCCTCTGCGTACTACTCCTGATTCCGAAACCACAAAGCGCAACCGCCATGCGGTCAACGGTGTTGTGGTTGAGGATATTGATTCTTGTATGATCAAGTTTGCCAAGTGCTGCACACCCGTGCCCGGTGATGCCATTATCGGCTTTATCACCAAGGGTTTTGGTGTGTCTGTCCACCGTGCGGACTGCCCCAACACCATTGGCGCTCACGATCCGGAGCAGGCTGCCCGTTGGGTGCGTGTACGTTGGGATCATCAGGACGAACAACCCTTTGAGACGACACTGGAACTGGACTGCATTACCCGTGACGGCCTTATGTTGGATGTGGCCACTGTGATGACCACCGCAAGAGTTCGTGTCAAAGAACTCAGCGGTAAGGATGTTCCCGGCGGACACAGTGTGTTCACCATCCGTTTTGAAGTTAAGAATACCGCTGAGCTGGAAGCCATTCGCAACAAACTGTTGAGTATCAGAGATGTGATGGGTTCCCGCCGAGGAAAGAATTGATATAAGACATAAGAGGATAGAAAAATGCGCGCTGTAGTAACAAGAGTAAATTCCGCCTCCGTTACCATTGACGGCGAGGTGGTTGGCAAGATCAACAAAGGTCTTTTGATCCTGCTGGGCGTAGGCCCGGAGGATACGGAGCAGACCAGCCGTTATTTGGCGGAGAAGATACTGGGTCTGCGGATCTTTGAGGACGAAAACGAAAAAATGAATTGCTCTATCGCTGACGTAGGCGGGGAAGTGCTGGTGGTTAGCCAGTTCACCCTTTATGGCAACTGCCGTAAGGGTCGTCGTCCCAGCTTTGCTGAGGCAGCGCCTCCCGAACTGGGCAACAAGCTGTATGAGCAGTTTATGAAGGATTGCACCGATCTGGGTTATCCGCCCCAGCATGGCCAATTTGGTGCGGATATGCAGGTGGCATCTGTCAATGACGGCCCGGTCACCATTATTCTGGATACAAAACAGCTTTTGGAGTCCCCCAGACGGAGTTGAGTATGATGAAAATAATTGCCATGCCGGTGGGTTCTTATCAAACCAACTGCTACATGGTTTGGAATGAGAATTCCGACACCTGCGTGCTCATCGATCCCGGCTACCAGCCGGAGGAACTTTTGGAGCAGATTCGCATCAAGGGCAAAACCTTGGAGGCAATTTTGCTGACCCATGGACATTTTGACCATGTAGGCGGTGTAAAGCAAATCGCTGCGCAGACCCAGTGCAAGGTCTATATCTGCAAGGAAGATCTGTCTTTGAATCCTGCCATTACCGCCGGCGCGATCTACTATACCCACACCTATGCCCAGGGGGATACCTTGTCGGCAGCGGGACTGGATTTTCAGGTACTGCAAACTCCCGGTCATACCCCTGGCAGCGTATGCCTGCTGTGTGAGGATGCCATGTTCTCCGGCGATACGTTGTTTGCCGGTACATGCGGCAGAACCGATTTACCCGGTGGTTCCGGACGAGAGATTATGCAGTCTTTAAAGCGGCTTTCGCAGCTGCAGGAGGATTACCGGGTCCTGCCGGGACACGGCCCGTCCTCCACACTTTCTGAGGAGAAGCGGAGCAATCCGTTTATGCAATGATGAAACTCACCTTACGCGGTCATGATGACCGTTATGCGGTGGAGCAGCTGCAAATGGCGCTGTTCCCCGATCAGACGTTGGACTCTTTGGGAGAGGCCGTGTCCACCCTGCATAGGGGCAAGACATGGCTGACCGCGGTAACTACCATTACCCAAGGGGAGAAAACCACCCGAAGTGTCCGTCGTATGCGCAGTGACCGGGAGACGGTACGTTCCCGGCGCAGAATTTTGCAGCAAAGCTATTATCTGGCTGCTCTGCCTCATTTGCCGCAAGCGCCGGCGTGGGGCGCGTTGTCCGGTGTGCGGCCTACCAAGATCACGACCAAGCACATCTTGGAAGGCGGCACTGTCCGGTCTGCTCGGCAGCTCATGGAAAAAGAATACTTTGTAACACCGGAGCGCAGCGCTTTGGCGGTAGACTGCTCCCGTTCTACGGTGGCGGCCTATGAAAAGATGAACAAGGACGATGTTTCTCTGTATGTGGGCATTCCGTTCTGTCCCACCCGCTGTGCCTATTGCAGCTTTGTCAGCCGAAGCGTTGGCAAGAATACAGAGCTGTTAGAGCCTTATTTGCAGGCGCTTCTGAAGGAACTGGAAGTGACCGGTAAGCTGATGGCAGAGTCCGGACGGTATATCCGCAGTATCTACATCGGCGGCGGCACACCAACCACGCTTTCGGCAAGCCAAATGGCAGCATTGCTGGACGGCATTCATGACAGCTTTGATTTAAGCCGGTGTCTGGAATTTACCGTAGAGGGCGGTCGTCCGGATACCTTGGATGCAGAAAAGCTGCAGACCATTCGTGATCACGGTGCGGACCGTATGAGCATCAATCCTCAAACGATGGTGGATACGGTGCTGCGTGCCAGCGGCAGACCCCATACGGCGCAGGATGTGCTGCGTAGCTATGAGCAGGCGGTGGCGGCTGGTTTTGATGCCATTAACATGGATCTGATTGCAGGCTTGCCCGCAGATGATTATGACGGCTTCTGCTATAGCTTGGACACCGTGGCAGCTTTACGACCTGCCAATATTACAGTGCATACCTTGGCGCTGAAAAAAGGCGCAGATCTGTTTGAACGCAAGGTGGCCTTGCCAAATGCAGAAGAAGTTGCTCAGATGGTGGCGTATGCCAACGAGACGCTGCGTAAACTTGGATATAAGCCCTATTATCTTTACCGGCAGAAATATATGTCCGGCAGCTTTGAAAATATTGGCTGGAGTCGGGATAATCTGGACTGCTTATATAATATCTATATGATGGAGGAGCTGCACACCATTGTCTCTTTGGGCGGTGGCGGCATGAATAAGGTCAACCTGCCTGACGGCACGTTGCAGCGATTCCATAATCCCAAATTCCCGGAACAGTACATCGAGCAGCTGGAAAACGTGCTGCAGCAGAAACGGGAACTGTTTACATTGATGAAAGGAAGCGTTTGAGTGGATACTCTGATTTCCAATGCTACCGTTGTCACCATGAATGAAAAAATGGATGTGCTTTTTGGTGCATATCTTGGTGTGACTGACGGAAAAATAACATATCTTGCCAAGCAGCCCCCTGAGGAGCAGCCTGCGACCATTATTGACGGTACAGGCATGGTGGTAATGCCCGGCCTTATCAACTGCCATACCCATCTGGCAACCACCGCTATGCGTACATTTGTGGACGATGCATCCCGTGCCGAGGCTTTGGAGCAGCAGCTTATGCGTGAGGCCAAAATGGACAATCGCAGCGCAAAAGCCGCAGCGCTTTTGGGCATTGCAGAATGTCTGCGTTTCGGCATCACCTCTGTGTCCGACCTTTACTACTACCCGGACATGGTGGCAGAGGCAGCGGCAGAAAGCGGCATCAAGGCTAACGTAGCGCTGTCTGCTTACCGCTTTATTGATGCCAGCGAGGACTTTGATTTTGAAACTGACGAGCAATGCCAAGAGGCCTGCCGTGTGGCAGAAAAGTGGCATGGCTATGATGATGGCAGAATTCGCATTGATGCGGGTATTTATGCCGAATATACCAGCAACTATAAACTGTGGGAAGGCTTGGCCGCTTGGGCGCAGGAGCAGGGTTTGGGTCTGCAGCTGCATCTGGCGGAAACAGAGGCAGAGGTTGAGGAATGTCTGGATCGCACCGGACTTTCTCCTGCGGAGCTTCTGAATACCCACGGACTTTTCAATGTCCCGGTGACCGCTACCGGTTGTGTGGCGCTGAGTGAGCAGGAGCGAAAGCTGCTGGGCAAAAAGAAAGTGTCCGCTGTGGCTACCCCCATTGCTTACGCCAAGGCCGGCATGGTCTCCACTCCCATTCCCGAGAGCGTGAAAGCAGGCATGAATGTAGCACTGGGCACCGGTGGTGCTATCGAGTGCGGCAATTTGGATATGTTTGAGGTCATGCGATTTGCTACCTTCGGTGCAAGAACTGCTGCCGGTGATGCAGACAAATTGCCTGCTGCAGCTGCGCTGATGATGGGCACGTATTGCGGCGCCCGGGCACAAGGTCGTGGTGACACTACCGGCATGCTGAAAGAGGGAATGGATGCAGACCTGATCCTTGTGGACTTCTCTGCGCCCCATTTGATGCCTTGCCATGATGTGATGAACGGTTTGGTATTCTGCGCCAAAGGCGGCGATGTGGCAATGACCATGGTTCGGGGCAAGGTGCTGTATCAAAACGGCCAGTTCCCCACCATTGACCTGCAGAGTGTTGTGGGTGAGCTGATGAATTATGCGATCCCCCGGCTGATGCAGCAGGATAAGGAGTAAGCTATGGCTGAGTCTACCAAAAAACAAACGTTTCTCCATGGCGCAGCGCTGTTGGCGTTGGCAACTGCTGTGGTAAAGATCATTGGTGCGTTTTATAAAATACCGCTAAAAATGGTCATTGGTGACCAAGGTTACGGCTATTTCGTCACGGCATACGATATTTACTCGGTGCTGCTGATGATCTCTACCGCCGGCTTGCCGGTGGCAATGAGCCGCATGATCAGTGAGGCAAGCTCCCTGGGCAAGTATAATCAGGTGCGCCGGGTCTACAAGACCGCCCGTGGCATCTTCCTTGCATTGGGTATTGTCAGTACTGTGCTGATGGTGGGCCTTTCCGAGCAACTTGCCGCTTTCCAGCAGCAGCCGAACGCAGCCTATGCCATCATGTGCTTAGGCCCCTGCGCACTGCTTATGGGCGTGATCTCCACCTTCCGTGGATTCTTCCAGGGACAAGGGGATATGCGGCCTACGTCTTCCAGTCAGGTTCTGGAAGCAGCATTTAAGCTGGTTGTGGGATTGGGTGCGGCGTTTGCTATTATGTACTACACCAAGAGTATCCCGCTGGCTGCTGCCGGCGCGATCCTGGGCGTTACAGTTAGTTGCGCGGTGTCTGCGATCTTCCTATACGGAAAGTTCCGCCCGGCATACAAGGAGTTGCCCGGTACAGAGGATAAGCCCCTTTCCTTTGGCGCAACTGCCAAGGGCCTGCTGGCGATCGCTGTTCCTATTACAATTGGTTCTGCCGGTTTGCAGCTTCTGACAGTTCTGGAGCAGAATTTGTACATGGGTCAGTTGCTCACAGCCAACGGACTTTCTCAGGATGCAGCAGATACCATGAAGGGTATCTACTCCATGAGCATGACGATCTTCAACATGCCCTGCGCATTTATCGTACCGATTTCTATCAGCGTGATCCCGGCGATTACTTCTCAATTGACCCTGAAAAATCATGCAGGTGTAAAAGAGACAGAGGAATCCGCCGCTCGTATCACCGGTCTGATCAGCCTGCCTTGCTCGGTTGGCTTGTGCATTCTGGCACGGCCGGTCATGTCCTTGCTGGGCGATTACAGCGGTGAGAAGCTGGATCTGGCTGCCAGTTTGATGGCAGTGCTGGGCGCATGCGTTTTCCTGTACGCCATTATCCAGTACACCAATTCTCTGATGCAGGCCCATGGCTTTGCCCATATCCCGGTCATCAATATGCTGGTGGCAGGCGTTGCCAAGCTGGCAGTTGTGTATATTTTGGTAGGCAACCCCAATTTGGGTATTTTGGGCGCACCCATCGGTGCAGTGCTTTGCTACACTGCTATCGCAGTGATGAATCTGATCGCCATTGGCAAGGTCGTACCCCAAAAGCCGGCGCTGATTGCCAACCTGCTGCGGCCGTTGCTGCCGGCAGCGCTTATGGGCGCTGTGGTGTACGCATCTTACTGGGGTTTGACCCAAATTCTGGGTGCGGACGGCAGCCGGTTGATTCTGTGTGGCGCGCCTGTTGTTGTGGGCGTCGTTGTCTATGCCGTAGCGGCTGTGTTGTGCAAATCCATTACAGCGGAAGATTGCAAATTGTTGCCCAAAGGTGAGAAGATAGCCAAATTGCTGAAATTGTGAGTTATATTGGCAATGTTCACGAGGGAAAGACACGTTTTTGGCGAAAATATTTCGGAAAAATTGTAAAAATTAAATAAATTTGTCAAAAACGGTTGCAAAAAATTATGAGATATGATACGATGAAGTCCCAAAATGTAATATTACGAAAAGAGGTTTTTTATCATGAACAAGACTGAACTGATCGCTGCAGTTGCCGAGAAGACCGGCCTGACCAAGAAGGACGCAGAGCGCGTCATCAACGCTACTGTTGAGACCATCACCGCTAGCCTGGTTAAGGGCGACAAGGTTGCTGTTTCCGGCTTCGGTAATTTCGAGGTTAAGAACCGTGAAGCTCGCGTTGGTCGCAACCCCCGCACCAAGGAGACCATCCAGATCCCCGCTACCCGCCTGCCCGCTTTCAAGGCTGCTAAGGCTCTGAAGGACGCTGTTTCCAAGTAAGAATCTGCTATGCGTCTTGACAAGTATCTGAAGGTATCCCGTTTGATCAAACGTCGGACGGTAGCCAATGAAGCCTGCGACAATGGCCGTATCAGTGTGAATGGCCGTGTGGTCAAAGCCAGTTACGAGGTCAAGGTCGGCGACCGGATCGAGATCGCTATGGGCGCAAGAACCGTAGCGGTGGAGGTAGTCCAAGTGGCAGATAATGTCCGCAAGGACGATGCCGGGGCTATGTACAAGGAAATATAAAAAAGCACGCAGCAACTTTGCTGCGTGTTTTTTTGTTTATCGGGGCTTCAATAATTTCTTCTGTTTTCCATGTGGCCGGAGTGGATCACCGGCGGTTTCGGGTCTGTCACCTCAAAGGTGGCAGGCTTTTTTTCGTCCTGCTTCATAAAATCCCTCCTCTTTTCTGCTATTTTTCGCAGAAATGCGGTTTTTATACTTTACAGATAAAAAGAGGAGTGTTAAAATTGTTGCAGGTGCAACTGTTGCGTTTGCAACGGTTGCGGATGCAACGATTTGCTTACTTAAAGGAGGGGTTTTGTGTCGCAGATTAGCAAGGATATCAATACCATCGATCGCCACCTGCGCCGTAACCGCAGAGAATATATGGAGCCGTTGGGGTTGAAGGGCATCCACGCATGGATCACGGTGCAGGTTTGCGCCAATCCCGGCTGTTCCCAGGATCAGCTTGCCAAGCGCAGCTGGTTTGATAAGAGTACCATCGCCCGGCAGGTGGAACTGATGGAGGATATGGGTTTTATTGAACGCAAGCCGTCCAAAACCGATAAGCGGGTGCTTTGCGTTTATCCCACAGAAAAGATGCTTCAGTTCCAACCCGGCTTGCAGGCGTCTATGGAAAGCTGTGAACAGCAGCTTTTGCAGGTTTTGACGGAAGAAGAAAAGACACAGTTTTGCGCTTTGTTAAGGCGGATCTGCGCCGCAACGGAAACGGGGGGCTGACATGGGTAGATTAATGAAATACATCCGCCCCCATCTGCTGTATATCATAGCAACGCTGGTGATCAAATTTATTGCTACCTATGCGGAGCTTTGGATTCCCAGCTTGATGGAGACCATGATGGACGAAAAGGTCCCCGCCGGTGATTTGCGGCAGATCTATATTTACGGTGGATTAATGCTTCTGTGTGCGCTGTTTTGTCTGATACTGAACACTACCGCAAATACCATGACTGCCCACAGTTCCGGAAAGATCACCAAGGTGATCCGGCATGATCTGTTTACCAAGCTGCAGGGCCTTTCTGCCCGGCAGATGGACAAGCTGACCATTTCCTCCGCGGAATCCCGGCTTACCAGCGATACCTATAACATCAACCAAATGCTCACCCGTTTGCAGCGTGTGGGTATTCGTGCCCCGATCCTGCTGGTAGGCGGCATTATCATGCTGGTGCAGATGGATGCGAAAATGGCGCTGGTGCTGATAGGCTTGCTGCCGGTGATCGGTATTGTGGTCTACTTTGTTACAAAAAAGAGCCTGCCCTTGTACACCAAGCAGCAGACCATACTGGATCAGGAAGTGCAGGTGGTGCAGGAAAACATCACCGGCATCCGAGTGATCAAAGCACTGAGCAAGAGCGAGTACGAAAAGTCTCGGTTTGAGAAGGTCAATCAGGATCTGTCCGATGTGTCCCAAAAGGCAGGCATGGTTTCTGCGGTGACAAACCCGGTGACCTCTGTCGTGTTGCGTGTGGGACTGACCTTGGTTGTTGTCATCGGCGCATACCGGGTCAATTCCGGTGCAATCCAAGGCGGCGTTATTTTGGCTGCGCTGCAGTATTTTACCATGATCCTCAATGCTATGACCGGCATTACCCGTATCTTTGTTATGTGGTCCAGAGGTCAGGCCAGCGCCAACCGTGTGGCGGATGTGCTGCATCTGCCGGAGGATCTGCAGGTGTTGCCTGCAGAAGAGCAACAGCCAGAAAATGCACCCCATATTGAATTCCGGAATGTACAGTTTTCCTACACCGGTGTGGGCAAGAACATTGATTCGCTTAGCTTCACATTGCAGCATGGACAGACGTTGGGCATTCTGGGCGGAACCGGCGCAGGCAAGTCCACGGTGCTGAATTTGCTATTGCGTCTATATGATGCCGACGAAGGACAGATTCTGCTGGATGGGCAGGATATTAAAACCATTCCCTATGAGCAACTGCGGAAAAAGTTCGGCATCGTATTCCAAAATGACTTTATTACGGAAGGAACGATTGCCCACAATATCCGCTTCTTCCGTGATATTTCCGACGAGGATGTCCAAAAGGCAGCCGACTGCGCGCAGGCAGAATTTATTGCCGAAAAAGAGGGGCAGATGGATGCGGAAGTTGTTATCCGTGGCAACAATCTGTCCGGTGGACAGAAGCAGCGCCTGCTGATCGCCCGCGCTTTGGCGGCAAATCCGGAAATTCTGGTACTGGACGATGCTTCCTCTGCGCTGGACTATAAAACCGATTCCAATTTGCGCAAGGCCTTGCGAGAAAATTATCGCAATACCACCACGGTTCTGGTTACCCAGCGCATCAGTTCTCTGCGCCATGCAGATCTGATTTTGGTGCTGGAGGATGGCTGCGTCATCGGCGCCGGTGACCATGAACACCTGATGGAAAATTGCGAGGAATACCGACTGATCGCCGACACCCAAATGGGTGAGGGAAGGGAGGTATCGTAATGGCAGGACCTAATATGATTGGTGGCGGACGCATGAGCCGCATGGAACGCAGCGGCGACCGCCGACAGTTTGAAAAGAAAAAAGTGCCTATGGGCAAATTGCTTGCCCGGTTGTGGCGCTACATCGGACGTAACCGGATCTTAGTAGTTTTGGCGGTGATTTTATCCCTGACCAGCAGCCTGCTGGGTCTGTACGGACCAAAATTGTCCGGTCAAGCCATCAATGCCATTGATTTTGGCGTTGGCAAGGTGGATTTCTCCACGGTGTATCGTTGCGCAATCTTGATGCTGGTGTGCTACATCACCTCCTCGGTGCTTTCCTATGTGCTGCAGGCGGTCATGCTGAAACTGTCCCGAACAGTATCCAAGCAGATGCGTCGGGATGTGTTCAATAACCTGACATCTTTACCGGTAGGGCATTTTGACCGTTATCAGACCGGCGATATCATTTCAACCATTACTTACGACATTGATACGGTCAATCAGAGTCTTTCTAATGACCTGCTGCACATTATGCAGAGTATCGTCACGGTAGTTGTGGCGCTGCTGATGATGCTGTCCATTGCGCCCCGATTGGTGATCGTTTTTGCATTCACTATTCCCATAACATTTTTGTTCACCCGCTGGATGACAAAGCGGGTGCGGCCGCTGTTCCGTAAGCGCTCTGCTAAGCTCGGTCAGCTCAACGGCTATGTGGAGGAAATGCTCAACGGACAGAAAACCATTCGCGCCTATGGCAGAGAGAACGAGGTGCGCAACGGATTTTCTCAAAAGAATGAGGATGCAGCAAAGGCATACACCAAGGCAGAAGCCAATGGCGCCTTGACCGGCACAGTCATTCACTTTATTTCCAACATGACCTTGGCGCTGGTATGCACCTTCGGTTCGGTGCTGTTTTTGAACGGCAAGGTCAAGCTGGGTGATCTGAGTAGCTTTGTGCAATATTCCCGGCGGTTCTCCGGCCCGATCAACGAGATCGCCAACATTATCGCTGACCTGCAAAGCGCCTTTGCGGCGGCAGAGCGTGTGTTCGCACTGATCGATGCAGAGCCGGAAAAGGCAGATGCGCAGGATGCAGTGGAATTGACACAAGTGCAAGGTGAGGTGCGTCTTGAAAACGTAGACTTCTCCTACATTCCCGGTCAGCCGATTATTCAGAATCTAAGCTTGCATGCCAAACCCGGCAGTCTGACAGCCATCGTCGGTCCTACCGGCGCGGGAAAGACGACCATTATTAACCTTTTGATGCGGTTCTACGATGTGGACAGCGGCGCTGTTTATGTGGACGGGCAGAATATCTGCCAGCTTACAAGAGCGTCTCTGCGCAGAGCCTATACCATGGTTCTGCAGGATACATGGCTGTTCCAAGGAACGATTTTTGACAACATTGCCTATGGCAAGCCGGATGCGACAATGGAGGAAGTGGTGGCCGCGGCCAAGGCTGCCCACATTCATAGTTATATCTCCCGCTTGCCGGAGGGTTACAACACGGTGCTTTCTGACAACGGCACGTCCATTTCCAAGGGTCAAAAGCAGCTGCTTACCATTGCAAGAGCCATGCTGCTGGATGCCCACATGCTGATTTTGGACGAAGCTACCTCCAACGTGGATACCCGCACGGAGCAGCGTATTCAGGCGGCGATGCGGACGCTGATGAAAGGCAAAACCTGCTTTGTCATTGCCCACCGACTGTCCACCATTCGCTCTGCCGATAACATTCTGGTGTTGGACGGCGGTCAAGTTGTTGAGCAGGGTACTCACGAGAGCTTGATGGCGCAAAAGGGTGTGTATTGCAACCTTTATCAGTCTCAGTTCGATTCTGTATCTTAAGTTTTTGTGTTCGATTTCCCGAAGCTTCACTCTTTCTTTTTTGAGAAAGATATGGTAAAATAATAATATAAAGAAATAAGGAGGCGTTCTTATGAATAAGCCTGTCTTCCAAGGTATGGCAACCGCTATGGTTACCCCTATGACCGCTACCGGCGTAGATTATGATGCGCTGGCAAGATTTATTGAATTTCAGATCGAGAACGGCATCAATGCGTTGGTTGCCGTTGGCACAACCGGTGAAAGTGCAACCCTGACGCCGGAAGAGCGTAAGGCGGTTATCCGCTTTACTGTTGAGCGTGTTGCCGGCCGTGTTCCCGTGATTGCCGGCACCGGCACCAACAACACCGAGCATGTGCTGGAGTTTACCCGCAGCGCCTGCGGCGATGGTGCGGATGCTGTGCTTGTGGTTACCCCTTACTATAACAAGGCGACCCAAGGCGGTCTCATCAAGCATTATGAAATGGTGGCTGACGCCTCTGAAAAGCCGGTTATCATGTATAATGTACCCTCCCGCACCGGCTGCAATCTGCAGGCTGCTACCGTGGCAAAGCTGGCAGAGCACCCCAATATCGCAGGTCTGAAAGAGGCTTCCGGCGATATGTCTCAGGTGGTGGATATTGCGGCAAGATGCGGCGACAAGCTGGATATCTATTCCGGCGAGGATGGCTTGGTTGTGCCCATGATGGCAATCGGTGCTAAGGGCTGCATTAGTGTGCTGTCCAATGTAGTACCCAATCTGGCTGTGGAAATGACCGATAAGTTCTTTGCAGGCGATGTTGCCGGCGCAGCAGAGCTGCAGTGCCGCACTTTGCCTTTGATCCATGCGCTGTTTAGCGAGGTCAATCCCATTCCTGCCAAGGCAGCAGTTTCTGCTATGGGCTTTGGTCAGGAGCATCTGCGTATGCCGCTGACACCCATGGAGCCTGCCAACAGAGAGAACCTCTTTGCGCAGCTGCGTAAATTGGGAGTGCAGGTATGAGAGCGGTAGTTTGCGGCGCCAACGGCGCCATGGGTGTACTGATCCGCCAGCGTCTTGCCGATGAAGTTGTCGGCTGCGTTAGCTTGGACGGAGAAAATGGTGTTCCGAAGACGTTTAATGAACTGGGACATGTGGCTGCGGATGTGGTGGTGGACTTTTCTCACCACAGTGCGGTGCAGGATGTGCTGGCATACGCCAGAGCGCTGGGTTGCGCTGCGGTGATTGGTACTACCGGTCACACCCGGGAGGAAAAGCAGCTTATTTACGATGCGGCTGCGGATATTCCCGTATTCTATTCCGGCAATATGAGCCTGGGAATTGCTGTCTTATGCAAACTTGCAAAGCAGGCGGCTGCATTCTTCCCTACAGCGGATATTGAGATCGTAGAGGTTCATCACAACCGGAAGGTGGATGCGCCCAGCGGTACGGCAAAAATGCTGTTTGAAGCAGTCAAGGAGGCTCGTCCGGAGCTGATTGAGCATTGCGGCAGAGCCGGTGAGGGCAAACGAATTGCCAATGAAGTGGGCATTTCCTCCCTGCGTATGGGTAACGTGGTTGGCGTTCACGAGGTACACATCTGTACAGAAAGTCAGACGCTGACCTTGCGCCACGAGGCAGGAAACCGTGGTATGCTGGCAGACGGTGCGGTGGATGCTGCCCGGTTTATCTGCGGCAAGGCTCCCGGCCTTTACAACATGACGAACCTTTTGGAGGAACGATAATGCGCGTACTGCACATGAGTGGCGCAGGCAATGATTTTGCGGTTATCGATGCCCGTGGACAGAACCTGGATTTTTCTCAACTGGCAAAAGACCTTTGCGCCAAGTTAGGTGCTGACGGTTTTATGGCTATAGACCATTCAGAGCAGGCGGATTTTAAGCTGCACTTTTACAATTCCGACGGCTCCCGTGGCGAGATGTGTGGCAACGGCGCCCGGTGCATTTGTAAATTTGCCTATGATCTGGGACTGGTAGGGGAGCAGATGCTGGTGGAAACGGACGCAGGTCCGGTGTCCGGCTGGCGTTTGGCCGAAGATCGCTACCGTGTCAAGCTGAATAATCCCGGTGTGTTAGATTTGCAGCGCACCCCGGAGGCCGCTTATGTGGAACTGGGTGATCCGGGCATTCCCCACAGCGTTACAGAGCTTTCGGCGTTGCAGTTTGATCAGAAGGATGCGCTTTTGGAAAAAGCAAAGTATCTGCGTTTTCATCCGGCGTTTCATAAGGGCGTGAATGTGAACTTTTACTGCTGGCTGGATGATGCAACTGTTCGGGTGCTGACCTATGAACGGGGTGTGGAGGATTACACACTGGCATGCGGAACCGGCTGTGGCTCCATTGCGGTGACTTTGTGGCAGCAGGGCAAGCTGCCCGGCGGTGTGCTGACTGCCCAAAACGAAGGCGGTACATTGACGGTGACGGTATCCGGTGAAAACGGCTATGTTAAGGAACTGTTTTTGGAAGGCCCTGCGGAAGTGTTAAAAGAATTTGAGATATAAAAAATTCCCCTACCATGTGGTAGGGGAATTTCTTTTTTATTACTTTTCCAGAGCCATCATTTTGTCGATGCGGCGCTGATGACGCGCTTCGTTGGAGAACTCTGTACCCAGCCAGGTATCAATGATTTCCAAAGCCAGCATCTGACCAACCACACCGGCGCCGATAGCCATCATATTGGTGTCGTTGTGTTCCCGGGTCATACGGGCAGACATCACATCGCTGAGCAGTGCGCAACGAATGCCCTTGACCTTGTTAGCAGTAATGGAAACGCCAATGCCGGTGGTGCAAAGCACGATGCCCTTGTCGCACTCGCCGGAAGCGACTGCCTGCGCTGCCGGGGCAGCGAAGTCAGGATAGTCGCAGCTATCCAAGGTGTAAGTGCCGAAATCTTTCATTTCAAAACCCTTCTTTTCCAGATGGGCGATTACTGCGTTTTTCAGCGCCAGCGCGCCGTGGTCACAGCCGATTGCAATCTTCATAGTAGAATCTCCTTTGTTTATAATACCAAACCACCGTTGGTGCCCAGCACCTGACCGGTGACAAATTCCGCATCTGCCAAATATTCAATGGCCTTTGCCACATCCTCCGGCGTGCCGTTTCTTCCTACCGGGGTTTCGGAACGCAGCTGCTCCAGAGATTCCGGAGATACATCTGCGCACATATCTGTTAAAATCACACCGGGAGCAACACAGTTTACCCGTACACCGCAAGGGCCTAATTCCTGCGCCAGCGCTTTTGTTAAAGCGATGACTGCACCCTTGGTAGCAGAATAGGCTGCCTCGCAGGAAGCGCCAACCTGTCCCCACATGGAACTGACGGTAACCACAGAGCCTTTCTGCTTCTGTAAAAAGCCGGGGGTAGCTGCATTGATGCAATTGTAAATGCCTTTGACATTTACATCAAAGATCCGATCCCATTGGGCCTCGGTGGTGTGGCTCATCAGACCGTAGTGGCAAATGCCTGCGTTACACACCAAAATATCCACAGAACCGATTTGGGAAAAAGCTGCCTGAACAGCAGCGCCGTCTGCTACGTCACAGCAGATGGGGGTTGCGCCGGTCTGTTCGGCGACAGCCTTGGCAGCTTCGTGATTTTTTTCGTAAAGGAAAAATACCCGGTCGCCTCGCTTGGCAAACTGAGCAACAGTAGCTGCGCCGATGCCGCGGGAACCGCCGGTGATCAAAACGGTTGACATAATTTTCTTTTACCTTTCAGAGTTTTGGAAAAAGGCTGCCAGTGGCAGCCTTTGTGTTATCTTCTGCGGCTCTTGGTGCGATGGTCGGAGTACTGACGGATAGAAGAGATCTTGCTGTCAGACTCGGACATAAAAGCCTTCAGTTTTTCCTCAAAAAGCTGGTCAGCAGTTTTGGGAGCGGGGGGAGGTGTGGGTGCGCTTGCGGGTCGTCCCGGATTTCCCTCCCGACGGGGAGCGAAGCTTCGTTGGGCATTAGGCTCACGCTGGGGCTTGGCCTCCAATCGCTTAATAGACAGATTTGTTTTGCCGTTCTCGTTGCCGATGACCATGACCTTAACATCCTGACCCTCGGTCAGATGCTGGCGGATATCGCTGACGTAAGTGTTTGCCACCTCAGAGATATGTACCAGACCGGTCTTGTTATCGGGCAAAGCGATGAATGCGCCGAAATTGGTGATTGATTTTACTTTTCCTTCCAGAATTGCTCCAACGGTTAACTCCATGTTTTTAATGCTTCCTCCATTTTAGTTCTCAGGGATAAAAATAACGGTGTCGGGGTCGACCAGACCTAACTCTTCTTCTGCGACTTCCTTCATGCCGTCAATGGTATCGACTTTCTCAATGTCTTGGGCAAGTTCAGCGTTTGCCTGCTCCAATGCGGCGGCTTCCTGCCGCAGTGCGTCTTCTTTTGCTTTGGTGTGGTTGATTGCCAAGCGCAGCGTCAGAAGCGCGATGGTAGAGGCAACGATGGCGGCTAGCACAACGCACTTGGTCAGAACTGAGCTGCGTTGATACACCAGCCGGATCCGTTTGAAGGGGTTTTTCCCTGCCATGGCGGCTACCTCCATCTTGTTTCTTTGGTTTCTTCATTGTACTCGCTTTTTTCGCACTTAACAAGAGATATTTTAAATATTTTTTTACTTTTTTTATAAAAAACTTAAATGGCAGCATAAAAAAGCCGAAAATTTGGTGCATGAGCCACCAAAATTTTCCAAAAGCCGGGCGTAAAAGCTTTCCGATGGTAAGCTCCCAGCAAAATCCACCGCAAGCCATGCCTAAAGAATAACTGAGCCGCACGTCTGCGTGGCAGATCCCGAAGTTTACATACAGCCATGCCCAAAATGCGCCGATCAAAAATAAAAAATCTGATGAATGGGTGTGCCGGGGACGTAATGGACGCAAAAAACCGTAATATACGCCCAATACGCACCCAATCAAAAAGGCGGCTACCCATCTCTGGAATGCAACCGAAGGCGTGATCATCTCAACAACCGGCGAAAGAAGCCGCCCTCCGGCCGGGGTTCTTCGTAGAACAGCCCACAGATATGTCCGTCTACAGATACCTGCCCACCTTCTATAGAAAGGGTCTTAAGCTGCAGCTGGGTGCCTTGGATCTCCAATGTGCCTAAGACAGTATGCAGCACCACGGCGGTGTCATCAAAGCTGACAACTTCCGTTACACCGCTCATGGTCAAGGCTTTGCGTTCGTTTAAGGTCAGTTTGTGGGGAAGTTCCATTTTTTCCGGGGTCATGGCTATCACCTCTATAAAGGTTATGCCAAATCTTTTGAAGATAGACCCCCGATTGACACCAACATAATTAAAGGCTATACTATACCGAGAGGTGAGAAAGATGCTGCTGCGATCCCAGACAATTGCGCCCGGGCAGGGACATGTTGCCGGACGGGAACTGCTGGCACAGATGTACCGGGAATTGACCGGTGAAGCTTTGCCGGAGATCTGCGTTACTAAGCTTGGAAAGCCTTATTTTGCAGAAGGTAGCTGGCATTTTTCTATTTCCCACACCAAGCACCATGTGTTTTGCGTGCTGTCTGACAGACCTGTGGGAATCGATGCAGAAGAACTGGACAGAGATATCGATCTGCGCCTGGCAGAGAAAATTTTGTCTGCTTCTGAAAAAGTATATTTCGATGCATCGGAAGATAAACGATTGACCTTGCTGAAATTTTGGGTACTGAAAGAAGCGGCGGCAAAGCTGTCCGGAAAAGGTCTGCAAGGCTACCCCAATCATACAGATTTTTCGCCGGAGGATCCCCGGCTGACAACGATAGACGGCTGCTTGGTGGCAGTGATGGAGGAAGAAAGCAATGTTATTTGATACCCATGCCCACATGAACGATCCTGCCTTTGATGCAGATCAGCAGGAGATGATCCTTGGCTTAAAGGAAAAGGGAACAGAGCTGGTGATGAACGTAGGCTGCTGTTTGGAATCTTCCAAGGATTGCATCGCTTTGGCAGAGAAATATCCCTTTGTCTATGCGGCGGTAGGCACCCATCCCGATGCTGCTGATGAAGTAGATGAAACGGTGCTGGAAGCTTATCGCCAAATGGCGCAGCACCCCAAGGTCATGGCAATCGGCGAGATCGGTTTGGACTATTATTATGAGACCATTCCCCGTGAAATTCAGCAAAAGGCATTCCGTATGCAGATGGAACTGGCCCGGGAGCTGAAAATGCCGGTGATCGTTCATGAGCGCAACGCCCACGACGATGGCATGCGCATCGTCAAGGAATTTAAGGATGTAACCGGTGTGTTCCATTGTTACTCCGGCTCGGCGGAAATGGCGCGGCAGTTGGTGGATATGGGTTGGTATATCGGTTTTACCGGCGTGCTGACTTTTAAGAATGCCCGCAAGGCGGTAGAAACGGCAGAAAGAATTCCTTTGGATCGCATCGTGCTGGAAACTGACTGTCCCTTTATGGCGCCGGAGCCTTTCCGTGGCAAGCGCAACGACCCCGGTTATCTTTATCGCATGGCGGAAAGATTGGCTGAGATTCGGGGCATTACCGTAGAAGAGGTTCACAAAATCACAACAGAAAACGGCAAACGCCTGTACCGGATGTAAGGTACAGGCGTTTTTCTTTACTTAGATAGTTCTGTTTTGCGGACGATTTGCACCAGTTCTTCCACAAAGGTCCATACCGGCGGCTCCAGCCATTTATCGTACAAAATACACATATACAGCGCTTGGTGCCAGTTTTCCAGCGGAACAAAGCATACATCATCACGCTGCTGTATGCAGGATTCAGACATAACGGAAATACCGACCCCGGCAGCTACAAGATCCAAGGCGGCTTGTGCTGTATTAACGGAACAGAGAATATGCTCTTCAGAGGAAACACCGCTTGCCCATTGACCGAAGCTGTTTTCCAGATCGTAGTTGAAAACGATTTGGGGTTCGTTGGACAGTTGTTGGGGGAGAAGCCGTTGACTGCCGGCAAGCGGATGCTCTTTGGGCAGTACCACGCAGAAGTTTTGCTGTCCCAATTTACGGAAATGCAGGGTGCGGTCACGGTTTGTGGTGTCCACAATGGCCATATCCAGCTTTTCCTGCCGCACCATATCCATCAGATCCTCGGCAGAGCTTTCTGTCAGATGGAAGCGAATGCGGTCGTTTTGCGCCATATATTTGGAAATCTCTTTGGCAACGGTGCCGTTTAATGTGCCGGATACGGCACCCATGCGGATAACCACCGGGGCGCTGACCTTACTGTCGCGCAGGGCAACAGAGGCGTCGTTTAATTCCTGCAGGGCGGCATCGACTTTTTCCCGGTAAAAGCGGCCTTCTTCAGTCAAGCGGATGTTACGTCCCACTTTTTCAAAAAGCCGCACGCCGCCTAACTCATCTTCCAGATGATGAATGGCGCTGCTTAAGGAGGGTTGGGAGATGCCTAGCCGGGCGGCCGCCAAGGTGTAGTGCTCTACTTGTGCCAGCACGGAAAAATAACGTAGGTAATTGTAGTTCATAAGGATACCTCTAATCTATAGATAGAAACTATAAATAAAATATCATAACTATATTGGTTTTTGCAAGAAAAATTTGTATAATTCCCTCGGTGCTGCAAAAAAGCACTTGACAAGGCGGTCTGGCCGCCCTGGAAGATACAAAAACAAGGATTGCACTCACCGGAAAAACATGTTACAATATTTGGTGGAAATTACAGCGCAATCCAAGGAGACATCAATTCATGAGCTTTACATACAAGGGTCTGAAGATCCAATACAAAAGACACCTGATCACCGATGAGGAGATCGATCGCAACATGCAGCGTTTGCTGGACCAGAATCCCCGGATCGTGGACATTACTGACCGTCCTACCGAGAACGGCGATGAAGTGATTTTGGACTACGCAGGTTTCTGTGACGGCGAGCAGTTTGCCGGCGGCACCGCCCAGCAGCAGACATTGGTTTTGGGCAGCGGCATGTTCATTCCCGGCTTTGAAGAGCAGTTGCTGGATAAGGTTCCCGGTGAAGAGGTGGTCGTGAAGGTTACCTTCCCGAAAGAATATCATGCAGACAATCTGGCTGGCAAGGAAGCCGAGTTCCGTTGCAAGATCCACGGCATCCGTGTTAAGACACCCTACGATTTGGACGACACCTTCGCCAAGGAAGTAGGTAAGTGTGATTCTTTGGAACAGATGCGTCAGAAGATGGGCGAGAGCCTGCAGAAGTACACCGACGAGCGCGGTGAGATGGACCTGCAGGATCGGTTGCTGGATATGGTAGCCAAGTCCCTGGAGCTGAAGCTCTCCCAAAAGATGATGGATGAAGCAGTAGAAGAGCAGATCCGGAATCTGGAGGCGCAGCTGGCGCAGCAGGGTTTGAATCTGGATATGTACTGCAGCTTTATGAATACTACTCCGGAAGCACTCCGGGAGGATATCCGTCCCACCGCTGAAGCAACCATCCGCAGCCGTGCAGCCATCGATGAGATCGTACAGCTGGAAGGTCTGGAAGCTACAGAAGAGGAAATTGGTGAAGCGCTGGCTGTTATTTGCCGCCACAACAATGTCACCATGGAGCAGCTAAAAGAGCAGTATGATGCCGCTTTCGAGCAGGCAGTTATTAACAGTGTCCTTACCGGCAAGGTAATGCGCCTCATTCGGGACGCAGCCATTGTCGAGGAATAAATACATTTAATAATGTGCCGCATAGCGGCACCCACAATTAAGGAGGAAACACACTATGGCAATCATTTATGATGAGAACGGCAAGTATGTGGACGAGAAGGGCCTGGTAAAGCTGGACCCCACCAAGTTCGCTGACTGGCAGATCGCAGAAGAGGCAGAAAAGACTCTGCCCCCCGTCGACTACTTCCGTGAGAAGTTGGGTCTGCTGCCCGAGGAGATCATCCCCTACGGCAAGACTCCCAAGATCGACTTCATCAAGGTTATGAACCGTCTGAAGGACAAGCCCGACGGCAAGTTCATCGAGGTTACTGCTGTTACCCCCACCCCCTTCGGTGAAGGTAAGTCCACCGTTTCTCTGGGTCTGATCGAAGGCCTGGGTTACATCGGCAAGAACGCAGGCGGCGCTCTGCGTCAGCCCTCCGGCGGCCCCACCATGAACGTTAAGGGTACTGCTGCTGGCGGCGGTAACGCTCTGCTGATGCCCATGACCGAGTTCTCCCTGGGTCTGACCGGTGATATCAACGATATCATGAACGCTCACAACCTGGCTATGGTTGCTCTGACTGCACGTATGCAGCACGAGCGCAACAACACCGACGAGTGGCTGGCTTCCAAGGGCCTGCGCCGTCTGGACATCGACCCCAAGCGCGTCGAGATGGGCTGGATCATTGACTTCTGTGCTCAGTCCCTGCGTAACATCATCATCGGTATCGGCGGCCGTCTGGATGGCTTCATGATGGAGTCCAAGTTCGGTATCGCTGTTGGTTCCGAGCTGATGGCTATCCTGGCTGTTGCTAAGGACCTGGCTGACCTGCGCGCTCGTATCGGCAAGGTCGTCGTTGCTTACTCCCGTACCGGTGAGCCTGTCACCTGTGAGGATCTGGAAGTTGCCGGCGCTATGACCGCTTGGATGCGTAACGCTATCAACCCCAC
>JAZRQF010000088.1:0-8116 GCA_045649605.1 Faecousia sp. | reverse complement strand
GATTCGAACTCCAGACCCATTGCTTAAAAGGCAATTGCTCTGCCAGCTGAGCTAGCGGGTCATTGGCTGGGATGGCAGGATTTGAACCTACGAATGCCAGAGTCAAAGTCTGGTGCCTTACCGCTTGGCGACATCCCAATGCAGCGTGCCCAGCGGCGGACACACGCCGTATTATAACACGCACATTTTTATTTTGCAACAACTTTTTCCATTCTATCCAAAAATCATGTTTTAAATGAATTTCTATCTATTTTCTCAGCGAAATAAATAAAAAATACTTGTAAAATCTTCCGGTTTGGCATATACTTTATTCTATATTTAATTACCAAGCAAGAGAGGGTATCATCATGGAACTGATTTCTGTTCGTGAGCTATTCAAAAACACCGATGCCTACATGGGCAAAGAGATTACCATCGGCGGCTGGGTGCGCAATCGCCGTCCGTCCAAGCAGTTCGGCTTTATCGTTCTGAATGACGGCACTTACTTCACCCCCGTACAGGTGGTTTACAACGACACCATTGAGAATTTCCAGGAGATCTCCAAGATCAACATCGGCGCTGCGCTGATCGTCAAGGGCACTCTGGTTGCCACTCCCGACAGCAAGCAGGCTTTTGAAATTCAGGCCAGCGAGGTTACCATTGAAGGTGCTTCCACCGGCGACTTCCCCCTGCAGCCCAAGCGCCACACTATGGAGTTCCTGCGCACCATCACCCATCTGCGTCCCCGGACCAACACCTTCCAGGCTGTGTTCCGTGTCCGCAGTCTGGCTGCTATGGCAATCCACCAGTTCTTCCAGGACCGTGACTTCGTCTACGTCCACACTCCCCTGATCACCGGTTCCGACTGTGAGGGCGCCGGCGAAATGTTCCAGGTCACCACTCTGGATCTGAACAATGTCCCCAAGACCGAGGACGGCAAGGTAGATTTCTCTCAGGACTTCTACGGCAAGCCCACCAACCTGACGGTTTCCGGTCAGCTCAACGGCGAGACCTTCGCCATGGCATTTAAGAACATCTACACCTTTGGCCCCACCTTCCGTGCCGAGAATTCCAACACCACCCGCCACGCTGCGGAGTTCTGGATGATCGAGCCGGAGATCGCTTTTGCCGATCTGTCCGACGATATGCGTCTGGCTGAGGATATGATCAAGTACATCATTTCCTACGTACTGGAGCACGCTCCCGAGGAGATGAACTTCTTCAACCAGTTTGTGGATAAGGGCCTGCTGGAGCGTCTGAACCACGTGATGAACTCCGACTTCGGTCACATTACCTACACCGAAGCCATCGAAATTCTGGAAAAGCACAACGACGAGTTTGCCTACCCCGTCCACTGGGGCAGCGATCTACAGACCGAGCATGAGCGCTATCTGACCGAGGTGGTATTCCAGAAGCCTGTATTCGTCACCGACTACCCCAAGGAGATCAAGGCATTCTACATGAAGCTCAACCCCGACGGCAAGACCGTCGCCGCTATGGACTGTCTGGTTCCCGGCATCGGCGAGATCATCGGCGGCAGCCAGCGTGAGGATGACTACGAGATCCTGAAGAGCCGCATCGAAGAGCTGGGCATGAACCCCGCGGACTACGGCTTCTATATGGACCTGCGCAAGTACGGCTCTGCCCGTCACGCCGGTTTCGGCCTTGGCTTCGAGCGCTGCGTCATGTATCTGACCGGCATCACCAACATCCGCGACGTTCTCCCCTTCCCCAGAACCGTCGGCAACTGCGAACTGTAATAACCTAAATTGGCTGCCCGTTGAGGCAGCCAATTTTTTATGTCTTATTCGATTGACTCCCCTGATAAACCATGCTATACTAAGGGAAATTTTTCAAGGAGGACGATTTATGAACAAGGTGATCGTACCCGAGGGTTACCAGCCGGTACTGAACAGCTATGATCTGCAGCGAGCTATCGCACTGACAAAAGATATTTTTCAGGCGGAGTTCACTCACAATCTGCACCTGAAGCGTGTATCCGCCCCGTTGTTCGTCCAGTCCTCTTCCGGTCTGAACGATGACCTCAGCGGCAAAGAGCGTGCTGTTTCCTTTGACGTACCTGCCATCGGTGCTGATGCACAGGTCGTCCATTCCCTCGCCAAGTGGAAGCGCCTTGCCCTGCAAAAGTACGGTTTTGCCGTCCACGAGGGTCTGTACACCGATATGAACGCCATTCGTCGCGATGAAGATCTGGATAACATCCACAGCATCTATGTGGACCAGTGGGACTGGGAGCGAATCATTGAAAAAGAAGACCGCACCGAAGCCTATCTGAAAGAAACCGTCCAATCTATCGTGGATGTGATCTGCGATGCCAGCTACAAGCTGAAGCGGGCATTCCCCCAAATTAATGTAGAACTGAACCGTCAGGTCAGCTTCATCACCGCTCAGGAGTTGGAGGATATGTATCCCGACAAGACCCCGGAGCAGCGGGAACATCTTTATCTGAAAGAGCATAAGACCGCCTTTATTATGGGCATCGGCGAAAAGATGCGTTCCGGCAAAACCCACGGCAACCGCGCCCCCGACTACGACGACTGGACGCTTAACGGCGACATTCTGTTCTGGAATGATCTGCTGGGTATCGCTTTTGAGATCTCTTCCATGGGTATCCGTGTAGATCCCGCCGCTTTGGATCGGCAACTCACCGCCGCCAACTGCAACCACCGCCGTGACCTACCCTTCCATAAAATGCTGCTAGACGGCAAGCTGCCCTTGACCATCGGCGGCGGCATTGGACAGTCCCGTCTGTGTATGCTGCTCATTGGCTGCGCCCACATCGGCGAAGTACAGACCAGCCTTTGGGACGAGGACACCCTGCGCACCTGCAGCGAGAACAACATTCCTCTGCTGTAAAATTGTATATAATTTCACCTCGGTGCAAATACTGGCATCGAGGTGATTTTTATGATCGAACAAGATACCATTCGGCTTTTGCGTGAGTGCGATGCCGGCATCAAGATGGGCATTGATGCCATTGACGATGTGCTGGAGCATGTGCAGAACAAGGATTTTTATGAAAAGCTGGAGCATTGCAAACAGCAGCACCAGAAGCTGCAGACTGACCTGCAAAGCGCCTTGGATCGCTTTGGTGACGAGGGCAAGAACCCCAACCCCATCGCAAAGGGTATGTCCTGGATGAAGACCAACATGAAGCTGACCATGGAGGACTCCGACGCTACCATTGCCGATCTGATGACCGACGGCTGCAACATGGGCGTGAAGTCCCTTGCCAAGTACCTCAATCAGTACAAGGCAGCCGACGAAGACTCCAAAGACATTGCCAGACGGCTGACCCATCTGGAAGCCACTTTGGCGCAGGATATCCGCCGTTATCTGTAAAAACGTACCCCGCACCGGTTGTGGTGCGGGGTAAATGTATTATGCAGTTACTTGTTCTTTCGCTTTCGCCTTACGATCCTTCAGATACCAAGGCAGATATGCCACAAAATACAGTGCTGTAATTACCACAGCCATGATCAGAAGGCGCAGCCAGAAGATCGGCGGCAGAATGTCCAGCACAGAGGGTGCGCTCTCCGGCCGAGCCATATACAAATAGTTGGAATTTCCGATGATCTGATTGGCGCAGTAAGCAATCACTGCCAAAATCGCCAGAGATATCCACGACCGAATAGCAGACTTAACTGTGGGGCGCATGCCATGGATGAAGATCATATAGAAAATGGCAATGTAACCTAGGGTATGCTCCGCCCAGAACTGATAGTAACGGAATCGGGTCGGACCGGTGTATGTCAAGGGTGTGGGCGTGATCAACGCAAAAATAGAGCCGCACAGCAGCCAGAAATAGGAGATATCAAACAGACTTTGGGTCTTGCCGATGACCATAAAGCTGCAGAACACCACCGCCCAGCCGCACACGGAAATGGGCAGATTCTCCACCGGGTTAGGACCAAGCTCCGGCATGCCAACCAGCCGCCAGTAGTACGCCATTTCCGAGCAAATCAGCGCAAACGCCAACACATAACGAATCGCCGGTTCGTTCTTAAAATTGCGCAGCGGTTCCCGGAAACGGTAAATGGCTAAAATTATGCCGATCATTACCAAAATAGGTGCAAAATGGGCCAGCGTAAACAGGGAGAATTCTACCTGCTCACCGGCACCGAAAAAATAACGGAAAAATTCCTTCATGGCTACACTCCTCTTCTCATTTCCCTAAATATACCACAAAACACCAAAATCCGCAAGTGGCAGTCTCCCGCTTATGTGTACGCAGCTTGCGCTCCTCTATAAAAACTCCCCAAGGGTCACCTGGGGAGTTTTATAAGGATCTAATAAGTTATTGAAGCGGATACTGCTCCGGGAACAGCACATACCACATCAGCGCAATCACATCGTTGTTATTGACCATACCATCCTGATTCAGATCGCCAGACACAGATATGGGATACTGCTCCGGGAACAGTACATACCACATCAGAGCAACCACATCGTCGTTGTTGACAACACTGTCATTGTTCATATCACCAGTCACTGTGCTGCTGACAGACTCTACATCAAAGAAATCTACCGTATAATCCAACTCAGCAGCCGTACCGTTTTTGTAGTAAATGCCGGTGATCTTCACCCGGTACACACCCTCATAGCTTTCCACCGCTTTGCTGCCGGGGTGGAAAATAATACAGTTGGGTACGCCGTACCAGGCGGTATCGACGGTCAGATACGGGGCAATCGAGTTATTTGTAATATTGGGCTCACCGGTAGAACTATCAAAGTACCAGGTCTGTCCGTCCGCTTCCCGGGTGACCGAAACCTTCACATTTTCGATAGATACCCTTTGGTAAACATCCGGGTTCAATGTCACAGACCAAGGATTTTGGTAAACAAACAGATTGGTGGGGTGATTGCCTGCAACGGGCCAGGAAATGAAATCATAGTCGCAACCCGGACCGGATTCGTCAAAGACCTTGGTGACGATATAACTCCATTCTGTTGCAGACTCCGCATAACCAAAGCCGACCTTGCCCAGAGTAGGATTCAGCAGCCAGCGGCGATGGCCTACCGTTTGCAGATTTCCCAGACTGCCATTATCGTTCATACAACCAAACACCGCGCTT
Organism: Faecousia sp.; assembly: GCA_045649605.1. Lineage (GTDB taxonomy): Bacteria > Bacillota > Clostridia > Oscillospirales > Oscillospiraceae > Faecousia. Next base: position 3,041 of record JAZRQF010000088.1, on the reverse strand, counting down.
TGCAGCATTTCAGTCAGATTGGTATAACCCCAACGGGCAGAAATATTAGAAGATGCCGTGGCTTGTGCGCCCCGGTTGTAAAATGCGTTATCCATATCCGCAGGCTTGCCGGGGAAATGGGTCAGTTCGTCAATTGCCGCCAGCAACACAGCACCGTGCTGCGCATCCTCGTTTAGTGTGGAATCCAGCTCCACCGCCGGAAGACCTGCCACAAAACGAACATAGTTCAGATACGTAACGCCACTTTCCAAAAAATCCTCTGTCAGCACACCTGTAGCATAGGGTGCTGTAACAGACGGTGTCCGTTGAAAGATCGTAGACGCAGAGGTCACCTTGTTCCATTGCGCAGCGATCTCCACCTTATCCGGGTGCCGCAGATCCTCTGTCTTTGCCCGCGTGCTTATGCTGACAGAAGCTTCTGGCATCCGGGACAACGGCTCTGCAATCCGGGACAGTGCATCCTGCTCCCGTGCCTTGACCGGCAGTACCAGCGCCAGGGACAGCAAACAAACCGGAATCAACTTTTTCAGCATTTTCATATAAACACCTTCTAATCCTTGCAGTTTTTCAGATACTTCCATTATATCTTCTACGGCTGTGTTGTCAAGAATTCCGCACCGGAGATAAAGAAAAACAGCAATAGCAAACGCTATCGCTGTTTTTCTGTGTAATAACCCTAATTTTGAAATACCCCGACCCCCGGGGATCGTTTTTAGACCAAGAGGGGGTCGGAATTTTTGATAGAGGGGGGGCGTTCTTAGACCGAGAGGGAGTCGGAATTTTCGCAGAGGGGGTCACGGTTGTTTTTATGCCAATTAACACATAGAACCGTCCCTTGTTCTCAAAAAATTGCATAGAACCAAAAACGGTTCTTTTTCGTTACATAATTTGTCCGCCCGCCACATTCAGTGACTGACCCGTTAGATAAGAAGAGTCATCCCCCGCGAGGAAGAAGGTGACGTTGACAACGTCTTCCAACGCACCTATTCTGCCCATCGGTATTTTCGACTCGAAATACGGCATGACCTCTTCGGGCTTTATGTTTCTCTTCTTGGCATAATCGCCCGTTTGCCTATCCCACAAAGGAGTTTTAACGACACCCGGGCATACCGCATTGACACGGATTCCCTTCTTGGCAAACTCCATAGCGGTGGACTGAACCAGTCCGATAATACCAAACTTACTGGCGCAGTATGCCTGATACTCACTTCCTCCGACTTTTCCCGATTGAGAGGACATACAAATGATGGAACCCGATTTCTGTTTTTCCATGATTCTCACGGCGCACTGCATACACAAGAAGGCACCCTTAAGATTAATATCAATCGTCTTGTCCCAGATTTCCTCCGTGCAATCCAGCATAGGTACGATAATGGAAATGCCGGCGCAGTTTACAAACACATCCACTCCGCCAAAAGTTTTCTCCACTAGACCAAAGCCGTTCTCAACGCTCACTTTATCCGCTACGTCTACGGCTAACCCCATGCAGTTCGTACCATAGGTTTCTTTCGCCAGACGTGCACAGTTCTCTGCACTTTCTCCGTTAATATCCATAAAGGCAACGTCGGCGCCCTCTTTTGCAAAGCCCATAGCAATAGCTTCACCGATACCGCTTGCCGCTCCCGTTACCACAACTTTTTTATTTTTGAATCGCATGTCGTTTTCCTCTTATCAAAGCTCGTAAATTTTCTTGTCTCCGTAAACGCCCGCCCAGTCCTCATCGAACTTGGAAATGGCAGACGCGATAAGAGGACTGTCAAACATCATGGTATATAGTTCAGGCGAAACTGTAACCGCTTCGGCACCCGATAAAAGCGCCTGCATGATCTGGTTTGTATTCTTAAAACTTGCCGCCAGCAATTTCGTCGGCTTGTTATACATCTTATACATCTTTGCCATTTCGGAAATTGCCTCGGGAGCGTTGTAGTTATTGTTACACATACGGTTAAAATACGGCGCGGCATAATCAGCACCGACACTTGCCGCCATTACCGCCTGCTGAACGGTGTAAATCGCGGTTGCCGTAACGTTATATCCATTCTCTTTGAGCACTTTCATCGTCTTGATTCCCTCTTCGTTTGTGGGAACCTTGATATAGACGTTTTTGTCGATGTTCTTCACAATAGTTTCCGCTTCTTTTAGCATTTCCTCAAAGGTATGGCTCGTCACCTGGACGTGAAGTTGTTTATCTCCGATGATTTCCTTTATTTTGTAAAGCACAGGGAAAAACTCACACTTTTCGCGGGAGACAATCGTCGGGTTTGAGGTCACACCCGTTATGTTGTAAATCGTGCTGTATTTTTTAATCTCGTCGACGTTTGCCGTATCCAGTAAAAATTCCATTTCTTTTTCCTCCATATACGCTTACTTTAAGTGCGTTACGGTTTCCTCACCGTAAGGTTACTTTAATTGTATTACGCTTGTTTATCAAGGTCAATATTTGCGCGTTTTGTTTACAAAATAACTTTTCGATCGCGCAATATCGTCACAGTCGAGCACATTTGTGCAAAAAGATGTGTGCGCGAGGCGCGAAAGGCAGTAGGACTCAGCCGTTTGCGGCACCCGCTTTTGCCTCGCTGTATCTCGCACCGCGAGCGCTCGGCAACGCGCCCCACGACACGCTCCGCGTGCCGTGGATGAAACCACTTCTTTGCCAAAACAAAAGACCACCCTGATGGGTGGCTAAGTGTTGATCTTCCCCGCTTGTGTTCATCATAACTTTGGACGGACTTATCCGTTTGCGGTGCCCGAAAGTTGCTTTCCTCGCTATCGCTCGGCAACTTTCGACCGCGGCACCCGCTTTTGCCTCCCTGCATCCGCCACAGGCGGCGCTCGGCAACGCGCCCCACGACACGCTGCGCGTGCCGTGGATGAAACCACTTCTTTGCCAAAACAAAAGACCACCCTGATGGGTGGTCTTTTGTTTTGTCTATGGGCTACAAAAAAGATATTTTGGGCTGTTTTTCGTATGAATTCGAACTCTCACATAGTTATTGCAGTTTCGCACGACATTCCAATGTTTCTCTTGCAGCAGCAATTGC
>JAZRQF010000087.1:0-31143 GCA_045649605.1 Faecousia sp. | reverse complement strand
CTCGCACACCGTGAGTCGTTACGATTTCTCCAGCTTCTAAATATTCCAGTTTCATAAATGTACCTCCGTGACAGATTGCATTAATTATAACAGAAATTATCGATGCGGACAAGTACCATTCATAAAAAACAGAAAAGCGTGATGTCACAGCATCACGCTTTTCTATCAATCAACAATCTCTACCGTAACCTTTTCACCGCTACGCTGAGCAACGGTCTTTACGATAGTGCGAATTTCCTTCGCAATTCGACCCTGGCGGCCAATAACCTTTCCCATGTCGCCGGGGGCAACACGGAGCTCCAGTACTTTACCCTCTTCGTCTTCGACTTCGGTAACAGTAACTGCATCCGGATCGTCCACCAGATTCTTTGCCATATACAGCAAAAGCTCTTTCATTGTGTAACTCCTTTGGGAAAATTACAGGACGCCAGCCTTCTTCAGCAGGCCACGAACGGTATCGGTGGGCTGTGCGCCGTTCTTGATCCAAGCCTGTGCCTTCTCAGCATCAACATTGATAGTTGCGGGCTCGGTCAGGGGGTTGTAGGTACCGATCTCCTCGATGCAACGGCCATCGCGAGGGCTACGAGCATCAGCAACAACGATACGGTAGAAAGGAGCCTTCTTTGCACCCATTCTTCTCAGTCTGATTTTAACCATGAGTTTTCACCTCCAAGTAAAACTTTTTTCTATATCGCAAAGCAATTTGCTTTCAGCGAACAAATAAATTAAAAACCGGGGAATCCACCAAATCCGCCAAATCCACGCATGCGCTTCATCTTCTTACCCGCACCGGGACCAGAAAACTGTTTAATCATCGCACGCATTTGGTCAAAGGATTTCAGCAATCGGTTAACATCCTCCACTTTAAGACCAGCACCAGCTGCAATTCTTTTCTTTCTGCTGGCTCCTATAATACTAGGATTCTCTCTCTCCTTAGGGGTCATAGAAAGAATAATCGCTTCCGTGTGTGCCATTGCCTTTTCATCAAGCTGAACATTCTTTAATCCGGCACCTCCGGGGAGTTGCGCAAGAATATCCTGCATAGATCCCATGGATTTCATCTGAACCATTTGGTCGTAGAAATCCTGAAGTGTGAATTTGTTGGTTTTCAGCTTTTCTTCCATCTCGGCGGCCATCTTGGCGTCATATGCCTTTTCAGCCTTCTCGATCAGGCTAAGCACATCGCCCATACCCAAAATACGGGATGCCATTCTATCGGGATGGAACGCTTCAATATCCTCAAGTTTCTCACCGATACCTGAGAATTTAACGGGTTTCCCGGTAATTGCGCGGACAGAAAGGGCTGCACCGCCTCGGGCATCACCGTCAAGCTTGCTGAGCATAACCGAGTCAATATCAAGCCATTCATTAAAGCTCTGCGCCGCATTAACTGCATCCTGACCGGTCATGGCATCCACGACCAGCATGATCTCATCCGGCTTTACTGTTGCCTTGATGTTTTTCAGTTCTTCCATAAGTGTCTCGTCTACATGCAGACGACCTGCTGTATCCAAAAACACCATATCATGACCGTGCTGACGGGCATATAGAACTGCCTCTTTAGCAATCTGCACCGGGTCAGTCTGGCCTTTCTCAAAAACAGGAATACCTAGTTTTTCGCCACAAACTTTCAGCTGCTGAATAGCAGCAGGACGATAGATATCACAAGCAACCAACAATGGGTTCTTTCCCTGCCGTTTCATCAAACCGGCAAGTTTGCTTCCGTTCGTTGTCTTACCGGCACCTTGCAGACCAACCAGCATCACAACCGTCGGACCGTTGGGATTGATGGTAATATGCTTGATATCGCTTCCCATCAGCGCCGTCAGCTCGTCGTTGACGATCTTAACGATCATCTGTGCGGGTGTTAAGGACTCCAAAACATCCGATCCAACACAGCGCTCCGTCACTGATTTAGTAAAATCTTTAACAACCTTATAGCTTACGTCCGCCTCTAAAAGAGCCATGCGGATTTCACGCATTGCCTCCTTAACATCGGACTCCTTCAATCGACCCTTACCTCTGAGTTTTTTGAAGGCAGCAGAAATTTTTTCAGTTAATCCTTCAAATGCCATTTACTTACTCCTCAAGGCCTTGAATAATGGTCATAATCTCGTTTGCATTTTCAGCAACATTTGCATCGGAATGTTCCGACAAATTCTTTGCAATATGGGAAATCGTGCGCATTGCTTTTCTGTAGCTTATATCGCGCTGAACACAGCCGGTCTTCTTTTCCATGTTTATGAGCAAAGCCTCTGTGCGACTTAAATTATCAAACACACCTTGCCGGCTGATGCCTAACTCGCTACCGATTTCTCCCAAAGAAAGGTCCTGATTATAACGCAACTCAAAGCATTCTTTCTGACGTTCTGTCAGCAGATCGCCATAATAATCATACAGCAGAATCAGTTCTGTTGCGTCCATACAGCACCTCCTGTCAAGCAATATTGCTTGATACCTTCGGCATTATAGCACAGCACTACACAGTTGTCAAGTATTTTTACATTACATCATTATCGTATACAATACCAGCTGGATAACTCCTCAGTTACAATAAAACCAAGTCGCTCATATAGTCTCATCGCAGGAATATTCGTAGATGCCACTTCTACTGAGACACACTCTCCCGGCAACACGCTGCATAGAGCACGCAAGACCTGCTCTCCTTCTCCGGGCACAACTGAAATTACTGCATCTACCGTCTCTTCGGATGCAACACCAATGCCTAACAAAGTACCGTCACGGTGGACAAAATATCCCGTCCCTTTTTGTAGTATTTCTTGAACTTTATTGTTTGTCATCGTAGCTGCATTGGGCACATGGCGCATACGTTCGTTGTAAATACTCTTCCATAATTCCAAGGTCTTGTCCTGAAGCGGAAATAAGGCTGCATCGGTATCACAAATACCATCTAATCCCCGGCTCATTTTATACAGAACAGTATGTTGTGGATATTCTTCCAAGCAACTGTTTCCTGAAGCAAAAATATGTTCTGCGCCGGCTGCACAACAAAATTGAACACAATCTTTTATTAGCATCTTTGGATCATGGGCATCTAACAATTTAATATAGGCTTCCTGTTTATATGGAATTTCTGAAAGTGTTAAGGCAGCCACGCCAGCATCTGTTGTAAATAACGGGATATCACGCATACTCTCACCTCCACTAGATAATAACATACCATTTTCTTTCCGTCCATAACCTCTATCAATAGTGAAAGGAAAATTAAACTGTTTTTTAGTATAATATTTCTGAAAATATTAGAAACACTTGATTTTAAAACAAAAGTCATTATAATAATCCTTGCATTTTACGCAAAGGAGGAATTTGTTGTGAAGAAAATTATTTGCAAGAAAGAGTATGATACCGAAACAGCTACTCTGATTAAGAAATATACTTACGGCTATTACGGTGATCCTGCAGGTTACGAGGAGATTTTGTTCCAGACTCCCGGCGGCCTGTACTTCTTATATGTGCAGGGCGGCGAGAACTCCCCCTATCCCACCGAAGATATTCTCCGTCTGGCAAAGACAAAGGTTAACGATTGGCTGGAAAGCCACTAAAATCTCAAACCTAAAGAGGCTGCTTACTGCAGCCTCTTTTTTCTTGACAAATGTGCTATTCTATATATAGTAGTCTCCTTCAAATCTGTACAACGGAATGACGCTTATGAAAAAAATTATCCTCACAATAACGATTGTTGTGCTCACCTTAAATATGCTCGGATGCCAAGTACAACCGGAAACAGCGCAGGTTGTTGCAACTACAGCGCCCGTATACGAATTTGCACTTAGTCTTTGCGAAGGCACTGATATTCAGGTAGCTACGCTCGTTACCGAAAGTGTGTCATGCCTTCATGACTATACGTTGCAAGTTTCTCAAATGCGCTTAATTGAAAGTGCCGGTCACATTGTAATTTCCGGAGCTGGCTTTGAAAGTTTTTTGAGCAGCATTTCTTTGGAAACACAAAATATAATAGATGCCTCAAAGGGCATCCAGTTAATCTGTCCTGATGCACATACCAATCACGACAGTCATGAACATTCACATTCTCACGAAGAAGATCCTCACATTTGGCTTTCCCCCAGAAATGCAAAAATAATGGTGAATAATATATATTGCGATCTGATCATCCAATACCCTCACCACAAAGAACAACTAACACAAAACTACGAAAAACTCGACGCCAAGCTGGATGCATTGATTGCATACGCAGCAACCGAATTAGAATCCGTATCCTGTAGAGAAATTATCACATTCCATGACGGTTTTTCCTATATGGCAGAGGACTTTGGTCTCAATATCGTCCATGCTATCGAGGAAGAATCCGGCAGTGAAGCTTCTGCTGCTGAGCTGATATTTTTAACAAATATCGTTACAGAGCATAATCTGCCCGCAATTTTTATTGAGTGTAACGGCAGTACTTCTGCCGCAACAATTGTTGCAAATGAAACCGGCGTACCTGTATTTGCTCTGGATATGGCAATGGCAGACCGGGATTATTTTGAAGCTATGTATTATAACATTGATACGTTAAAGGAGGCATTGCAATGAATATCGGTCCTCACGGAAAGAGCTGTGGACACTCTTGCTGTCTCCGCATTCAAAATCTCTCCGTACATATCGGTAAGGAAGCAATTTTGAGTGATATCAATTTGCACGTCCACTGTGGTGAGATGGTTGCACTGATCGGTCCTAACGGTGCCGGAAAAAGCACACTGATAAAGACGATTTTAAACCAACAAGAATACAGCGGCGTTGTATCCTTTTCTGTGCCCGGTCAGCGAAACCGCAAAGCGAAGATCGGTTACGTGCCGCAAACGCCAAACTTTGATCCCGGTGATCCATTCAGTGTTGCAGACCTATTCGCCTGCTGCATGAGCAAACGTCCCGCTTTTCTGGGCCTATCTAAGAAAATGCGCAAAAAGGTCATCGATTGCCTCGAAAGAGTACATGGAGAAGACTTGATTGACAAGCGCGTCGGAACCCTTTCCGGCGGTGAATTGCAGCGTGTCCTACTGGCATTAGCATTGGAACCGCTTCCCAATATCCTGATTTTGGATGAGCCGCTTTCCGGCGTAGACGTGGAAGGCATGGAAGTCTTAATGGAAATGCTGGATGAGATTCGGCAAACATACGATCTTTCTATCGTTATGACCACACATGACTTTGGAATGCTACAAACTTATGCAGACCAAGTAGTACTCATTGACCGCACTATTTTATGTCAGGGTACGCCCTCTGAAGTATTGGATTCCGCAGCATTTAAAGAGGTATTCCATTATAAAGGAGGCGGTCAAAAATGAGTATTTGGTACGCAATCTGCGACCTGATTCCTTTGGAAATGTTCCAATGGAATTTTATGAGGAATGCCTTTCTTGCCATTCTCCTCCTGGCCCCACTTCTGGGTATCTGTTCCACTATGATTGTAACCGGCCGCATGAGTTTCTTCTCCGATGCTCTCGGTCATTCAGCTTTCACCGGTATCGCAATCGGTGCTATTTGCGGTGTCACAAGTCCCACCTGGATTGCCGTTGTATTTTCTGTTGTTTTTGCACTGCTCTTTTCCTTTGTTCGCAGCCGCAGCAACCACGCCGCAGACACTTTGATCGGTGTATTCTCCAGCACAGCAGTAGCGCTCGGCATTTTTATCGCAACACTTGGCGGCGGAAGCTTTACAAAATATAACAAATACCTCATTGGTGATATACTTTCTGTTACACATCTAGAAATTGGAATGCTTGTGTTGGTCTTATTGGCTGTGGTTATATTTGGGATTATCTCTTCTAACCATTTGGCACTCACTGCCATTCATCCCCAGCTAGCATCATCCAGAGGCATCCCCGTACATTTAACCCAAGCAATATTCACAACTGCCATCGCTGTTGTGGTAACACTTTCTATTTCGTGGGTAGGCCTTTTGATTTTGAACTCTTTGCTTGTCTTACCCGGTGCCGCATCCCGTAACATCTCCAAAAACCTGAAACAATACCATTTATTCAGCGTTCTTCTTGCATTAATTGCAGGTATCGCAGGACTGTGCATCTCTTACTATTTAGGTGCTTCTGCTGGTGCAGCCATTTCCCTTGTGCTGGCATTGTTGTTTGGGATATCCTTTATATTCAGAAGAAAGCAGGCATAATATGGAAAATGTAAACATGCAGATTATTGCCCGCATTCGAAGCGATTTCCCCGAAAAATTCGGTATTCCTCGCCAAAGCGGACTTATTGAAGAGTTGCAGGCAACAATTATATTTGAACCTGAATTCCGCAACCCTGACGCACTTCGCGGTTTGGAAGACTACTCTCATCTTTGGCTGATATGGCAATTTTCAAAAGCAGTACGCGAGAACTGGTCACCAACAGTCCGACCGCCCAGACTTGGAGGGAACACGAGAATGGGCGTGTTCGCAACCCGATCTCCGTTCCGGCCCAATTCTATTGGATTGTCCAGTGTCAGAATATTGGGTGTTGAGCATACCGAACAGTTTGGCGCTGTCATTCATGTCGGCGGTGCAGACTTAATGGATGGAACACCTATTTTTGATATTAAACCGTATATCCCCTACAGCGATTGTCATCCCGAAGCCACAGGCGGCTTCACAGACACCGCAAGCGACTTTCTCCTTGAAGTTATATTTCCTGATCATCTCCTTCAAAAAATACCGGAAAACAAGCGCAACGCGCTTGTAGGCGTTTTATCCCATGACCCAAGACCTTCCTACCAAAACGATCCTGAGCGCATATACGGGCTGACATTCGCAGCCCATGATATACGCTTCACAGTTAACGAAAACAAACTGAACGTTTGTGAAGTTAATCCGGTAAAATAAAAAACACCCTGCCGTATGGCAGGGTGTTTTTTATTACTTGAAGTATTTGACTGCAGCGTCAAACATGCGGATATCGTAATTGCCGGGAACGTTTTTGTAAAGTCCGGCGCCGATTCGCTCGCTATGACCCATCTTGCCGAAAACTCTGCCATCAGGAGATGTAATACCCTCAATTGCAAAGATCGAGCCATTGGGATTGAAATGCACGTCAGTGGTAGCCTCACCATTCAGGTCAACATACTGTGTTGCAACCTGACCGTTAGCGATCAACTGCTTTGCCAATTCCTCGGATGCATAGAAACGACCTTCACCGTGAGAGATCGCCACATTGTAAATATCACCTACATTGGTGTTTGCCAACCAAGGAGAATTGTTAGAAGCGATACGTGTGCGCACAATGCGGCTCTGGTGGCGGCCAATAACATTAAAAGTCAATGTAGGGCAATTCTCATCTGTGTCAATGATCTTGCCATAGGGCACCAGTCCAAGCTTTACAAGAGCCTGGAAACCGTTACAAATACCACACATCAAACCATCCCGATTCTCCAGCAAACGAGTAACCTCTTCCTTAATGGCAGCATTGCGGAAGAAAGCAGTGATAAACTTGCCGGAACCATCCGGTTCATCACCACCGGAGAAGCCACCGGGAACAAAGATGATCTGACTTTCCTTAATCTTCTGTGCAAACTCGTCAACACTTCTTGCAATCGCATCAGCTGACAAGTTTTTAACAACGAAAATTTCCGGTTCAGCGCCGGCATCCGCAACAGCACGTGCAGAATCATATTCACAGTTTGTTCCCGGGAATACAGGAATCAAAACCTTTGGCTTTGCAACCTTGACAGCCGGCGCTACACGGGTCTTTTCCGGTGTAGAAACTGTCATAACCGGTGTATCAACATTGGGAATATTGCAGGAATAAACAGATTCCAACTTATCCTCATAAGCGTTCTGCAAGCTCTCAAGATTAATGCTTTCCGCGCCAAGGGTAATGGTCTGATTGTCGGTAACAGTACCGATTACAACCGCATCAGCAACAGCCTCATTGACCTCCATTAAGAACGCACCGTAGTTGTAACCGAAGATCTCTTCAACACTGATGCCATCTGCAAACGCAAATCCCAAACCATTGCCAAAGCACATCTTCATAACAGCCTCACCAATACCGCCAATACCGGGTGTATAGCAAGACAAAACCTTACCTTCTCGCATCAACTTTGTAACGCGATCAAAAACTTTCAGTAGAGATTCTGTCTTAGGCAGACCGTTTGCATCATACTCAGGGCGCAGCAGAACAACCTTGTTGCCTTGCTTTTTAAACTCATTAGAGATAATGTTACCAATCTTATCGGTGGTAATCGCAAAAGACACCAACGTAGGCGGTACATCAATATCTTCAAATGTACCGGACATGGAGTCCTTACCGCCAATCGCCGCAATCTTCAGATCCATCTGTGCTTTAAATGCACCCAACAACGCAGCAGTCGGCTGACCCCAACGCTTTGCGTCCTTACCGACACGGAGGAAATACTCCTGGAAGGTAAGATAGACATCCTCATAGCTTGCGCCGGTGGCAATCAGTTTCGATGCAGATTCCACAACTGCAAGGTATGCACCGTGATAAGGACTCTTTTCCATGATAAAGGGATTATAACCCCAACTCATAACAGAGCAATCATCTGTATGTCCCTTTTCCAAGCTGATCTTATGGACCATCGCTTGAATCGGTGTTTGCTGGTTTTTGCCACCAAAAGGCATAAGGACTGTGCCTGCGCCAATTGTAGCATCAAAGCGCTCAGACAAGCCACGCTTGGAACAAGTATTCAAGTCTGTAGCAACACGGGTCATGTTCTCTGTAAACGTGCCGGAAATCACAGGTGCAAATGCCTCAGGTTTTGCCAATTCCACATCCACATGCTTTTCAGCGCCGTTGGAGTTCAAGAAGTCACGGCTAATATCGCAGATTGTTTGACCATTCCAGAACATTTTAAGTCTAGCAGCCTCGGTAACAGTCGCAACAACAGTTGCCTCCAGGTTCTCCTGAGCAGCCAACTCCAGAAAACGCTCAACATTTTCTGCAGCAACAACAATTGCCATGCGTTCCTGAGACTCAGAAATTGCCAATTCTGTGCCATCCAAGCCCTCATATTTTTTAGGAACTTTATTCAGGTCAATTTCCAGTCCGTCTGCCAATTCACCAATCGCAACGGAGACACCACCAGCACCGAAGTCATTACAGCGCTTGATCATAACAGCTGCTTCGCCGTTACGGAACAGTCTCTGCAGTTTGCGCTCTTCAGGCGCATTACCCTTTTGCACTTCAGCGCCGCAAGATGCCAGAGATTCCACCGTATGGCTCTTGGAAGAACCGGTAGCACCGCCACATCCGTCACGACCTGTTCTGCCGCCCAGCAGAATAACCTTATCGCCGGGTGCAGGGAAATCAGGCTTAGAGTGATCCTCATGGACAGCACCTACTACTGCGCCAATTTCCATGCGTTTTGCAGCATAACCGGGGTGGTACAGTTCGTCGACCATGCCGGTTGCCAAACCGATCTGATTGCCGTAAGAGGAGTAGCCGGCTGCAGCAGTAGTAACAATCTTCCGCTGGGGCAGTTTGCCTGCAATGGTTTCATTAATCGGCTTCAGAGGATCAGCTGCACCGGTAACACGCATTGCTGCATAAACATATGCACGGCTTGCCAGCGGATCGCGGATTGCGCCACCGATACATGTTGCTGCACCGCCAAAAGGCTCAATCTCTGTGGGGTGATTATGGGTTTCATTCTTGAACAGCAACAACCAAGGCTGCTCTTCTCCGTCAACAGTTACAGTCATACGAACTGTACATGCATTGATCTCTTCGGACTCGTACAGCTTGTCCAGATAGCCGTTCTTGTGCAGATACTTACCAGCCAATGTACCAATATCCATCAGATTGATCGGCTTCGTGCGACCCAACTCCTTGCGGGTTGCAATATAGTCATCATACGCCGCCTGCAGCAAAGGATCTGCAAAAGTCACATTATCAATCGTTGTATTGAATGTTGTGTGACGGCAGTGATCAGACCAGTATGTATCGATCATGCGAATTTCGGTAATGGTGGGATTGCGGTTTTCTGTTTTGAAATATGCCTGACAGAATGTAATATCATCCAAGTCCATAGCCAAGCCCAACGACTTAACCATTTCAGACAAGCCATCACGATCCTTTTCCAAGAAGCCTTCTACTGTGGCAACAGATTCCGGAATTGTAACCTCCAACTCCAGAGTTGCAGGAATCTCAAGGCTTGCCAGTCGGCATTCAACCGGGTTGACAACATGGTGGCGAATTGCAGCTACATCCGTTTCGGACAACTGACCCTCAAGAACATATACCTTTGCAGTGCGCACCAAAGGACGTTCACCCTGAGAAAGGATCTGGATGCACTGTGCCGCAGAATCAGCTCTCTGATCAAACTGTCCCGGTAAGGGTTCAACCGCAAACACTACCGATCCAGTGGGAACTTCATAACTAACATTGTCAACCTGCGGTTCCGAGAAAACAGTATTGACAGCATAGTTAAACAAACCTTCGTCAATCTTTTCCACGTCGTAGCGGTTCAAAATTCTGACAGAAGAAAGGCCCTTAATCTGCAAGAACTCCTTAACTTGTTTCAAGAGTCCGTCGGCCTCATGGGTCTGACCCTCTTTTTTCTCAACATATACGCGATAAACCATAGGGGGATTTCCTCCTTATTTATATGCAGCTAATCCGCGTTGTCCAATGTCACTTCTACGATATGCCTTTTCGAAGCATACACCGTCTGCCAGGCGATAGGCTTCCTCCACTGCAGCTGCCAATGTTTCTGCAACTGCGGTTGTGCCGGTCACACGGCCACCGGAAGTAACCAGTTTACCATTTTCCAGCTTTGCGCCGGCAACAAAGGTATGTGCCTCAGCCTCAGGAGTCATAGTAATTTCAAATCCTTTTTCATAGCTCGAAGGATATCCATTGGAAGCTGTAACAACACAGCATGCATGCTTATCAGAGAATTTCACTTCTGTCTCTGCCAGTGTTCCATTTGTTGTAGCCTGCATTACTGTCAGCAGATCGCTTTCCAACAAAGGCAAAACGACTTGTGTCTCCGGATCACCAAAGCGACAGTTATACTCAATCACCTTAGGACCATTCGGTGTCAACATCAAACCAAAATACAAACAACCTTTAAAAGTGCGACCTTCTGTATTCATGGCATTGATAGTCGGCAGGAAGATCTTTTCCATACACTCTGTTGCAATTGCATCGGTGTAATAGGGATTGGGTGCAATCGTGCCCATTCCGCCGGTATTCAAACCTGTGTCATTATCACCTGCACGCTTATGGTCCATGGAAGAAACCATGGGTTTTACTGTCTTTCCGTCCGTAAATGCCAATACAGAGACCTCGGGTCCGGTCAAGAACTCTTCAACAACAACTGTAGATCCGGACTTACCAAACTTTGCGTTTGCCATCATATCCGTAACCGCTTCTACAGCCTCTTCCCTGCTCTGTGCAATAATAACACCCTTACCCAATGCCAATCCATCCGCTTTAATAACAACCGGAATAGGGGTAGTCTGTACATACGCCAGCGCCTTGTCCAGTTCTGTAAACACTTCATAAGATGCCGTAGGGATTCCGTACTTTTTCATAAGGTCCTTAGAAAATGCTTTGCTGCCTTCAATGATCGCAGCAGCTGCATTAGGGCCAAAGCACGGCACGCCGATCTCATTCAAACGATCGACACATCCCAAAACCAGCGGGTCGTCGGGAGCTACAACCGCATAGTCAATTTTATTATCACGCGCAAATGTTACAATACCATCTAAATCTGTGGCTGCGACATTAACGCAAACTGCATCTTTTGCCATGCCACCATTACCCGGCAATGCAAAAATCTCAAAAATAGATTTATTTTCACGTAATTTCTTTATGATGGCATGCTCTCTTCCGCCGCCACCTACGACCATTACTTTCATGCAATTTCCTCCATTAATGATGGAACAAACGCATGCCGGTAAATGCCATAACAATGCCACGCTTATTGCATTCCTCGATTACCAAATCGTCGCGAATAGATCCACCGGGTTCGGCAATGTACTTAACTCCGGATGCAGCAGCACGCTTAATGTTATCACTAAACGGGAAGAATGCATCAGAACCCAGAGCTACATTCTGACGTGTAGCCAGCCATTCTTTCTTATCTTCATCCGTCAGGCGGTCAGGCTGAGATGTAAAGTAATTCTGCCAAATGCCGTCAGCGCAAACATCCTCTTCGTTGCCATTGATATAACCGTCAATAACATTATCCCGGTTGGGGCGACCCAAATCATCACGGAAAGGCAGATTCAGGGTCTTGGGATGCTGACGCAAGAACCAAGTGTCAGCCTTACTGCCAGCCAGTCTAGTACAGTGGATACGGCTCTGCTGACCTGCGCCAACACCAATAGCCTGACCATCGACTGCATAGCACACAGAGTTGGACTGCGTGTACTTCAGTGTAATCAGCGCAACAATCAAATCAATCTTTGCACTTTCAGGCAGATCCTTGCTGTCAGTAACAATGTTCTGCAACAAATCCTCGTCAATTTTGAAGTTATTACGGCCCTGCTGGAATGTAATGCCGAAAACTTGCTTATTCTCCTGCTCTGCAGGTACAAAATCGGGGTTAATTGCTACAACATTATAGCTACCCTTGCGCTTTGTTTTCAGAATTTCCAATGCCTCTTCTGTATAAGCAGGCGCAATTACACCGTCGGAGACTTCACGGGCAATCAATTTTGCCGTCAAAGCATCACAAGTGTCACTCAATGCGACCCAGTCGCCAAAGGAACACATACGGTCTGTGCCACGGGCACGGGCATAAGCACAAGCCAAAGGATTCTCATCCAATTCAGGGATATCGTCCACGAAGCAAGCCTTCTTCAACGCTTCATCCAACGGCTTACCAACAGCAGCAGAAGTAGGAGAAACATGCTTAAAGGATGTTGCTGCAACCATACCGGTTGCCTCTTTCAGTTCCTTAACAAGCTGCCAGGAATTAAGGGCATCCATGAAATTGATATAACCGGGACGACCATTCAGAATTGTAAACGGCAATTCACTGCCATCATGCATATACAATTTAGCCGGCTTCTGATTAGGATTACAGCCGTATTTCAGTTCAAATTCTTTCATCCTTTTTCTCCTTTACTGGTGCTTGTTCAGTATTCTCTGTTCAAACTTTCCGGTTTGGCGGTCTGTGTAGCGCACAAACAAGGAAATCTTATTGTCGGGGTTCAAATTCTCCCACAACATAGCAGTGAATGCATCGATGTCATCACATATTGCTACACGCTCAGGTTCACCCTGGAATGTGGGAATAACAGGATTGCCATCACAAACATACGTGTGGATAAAGTGGCCTAAACCGTTAATGGCGGGATATTCATAGAAGAAGCGTGCGCAAGCACTTCCTTCGGCGTCTGCAGACTTAAGAATAGACATTTTATAGCTACCATCGCCTGCAAGCAAGCCGGAAATACGAGGTGTCCAGTTGGGGCCATCGTCTTCAAACATTCTGGTTCTCAATGCAGCTTCCCAGCTCTCGCCTCTTGCTAAATATTCCCAGATTGTATCGGTCTGATCACCATTGGTTACGATTAGGCCGCAACCAGCTTCTCGAACCGGATGGTAGATAATCAGATGCGGATCCTTCATAAGGCTGGGGTCATATGCTTCTGTGCGAATACCATCAGGCTCTTGCGCAAAAATGCGGTTGCGACTGTTAACACTACGACCCATGATAAAATACGCTGCCACAGAGGATTTGCCATCCGGCGTAATTCCCAAGACAATACCACGACCGGGGTATGTATTTGTGGAAAGCTTTTCAGCTAAAGAACCGATTTCATATACATCCATATCCATTATTCCTTTCCTTGCAATAACGCACAGCTGACTTGTTCTACCGCAGCCGGCAAAATCTTCCACTCTGCTTGCTCCATAACTCTGCGTTGCAGTGTTTCGGGTGTATCCCCTTCCAAAATGTCTACTGCCTTCTGCAGAATAATTTTACCGCCGTCGGGGATTTCGTTTACGAAATGAACTGTTGCGCCGGTGACCTTTACGCCATATCCAAGCGCTTCTTCATGTACGCGCAGTCCATAATAGCCTTTGCCACAAAAAGACGGAATCAAAGACGGGTGAACATTAATGATTCGTTCCGGATAATCCCGGGTAAAGGTTTCGCTCAGAATAGACATAAAACCTGCCAAAACAACCAAATCAATGTTATAGGTTGACAGCAGTTCCTTAATCCGCTGCTCAAAAGCAGCTTGACTTCCGCAAGCCTTTTTCGTAACAACTTCAGTGGCAATTCCGGCTTTTCCTGCACGCTCCAATGCATAAGCCGCCTCGTTGTTGGAAATCACCAAAGAAATAACACCGCTATGAATGATGCCACTATTTTGCGCATCGATCAATGCCTGTAAATTTGTGCCTCCGCCGGAAACTAGAACCGCAATCCGCGCCTTACTCATCTTTGACCTCTCTTATTAAGCAATTACAATTTTTTCGTCAGATGCAACGATCTTGCCGATAACGTATGCATCTTCTCCGTTCTCCTTGAGGATACCAATCGCTTTTTCGACTTCGTCAGCGGGTACAACGATGCTCATACCCACACCCATATTGTAGGTGTTAAACATATCACGCTCAGGAATGTTGCCGGTTTTTGCAATCATATCGAAGATAGGAAGAACCTTAACAGCGCTACGGTCAATTCTTGCGCCCAGACCGTCAGGAATGCTGCGAGGAATGTTTTCGTAGAAACCGCCGCCAGTGATATGACTAATACCCTTTACATTCACCTGCTCCAACAGAGCAAGAACGGGTTTGACATAAATACGAGTAGGAACAAGCAGTGCTTCTGCAATTGTCTTACCACCGAGTTCTTCACGAGCAACATACAACTCAGGATTATTATTATCGATGTCAAACACCTTGCGGCAAAGGCTGAAACCGTTGGAATGAATACCGGTAGAAGGCAATGCAATCACAACATCGCCTGCAGCCATTTTAGAATTATCGAGGATCTTTTTCTTGTCGACAATGCCAACTGCAAAACCAGCTAAATCATATTCCTCTACGGGCATCATGCCGGGATGCTCTGCAGTTTCGCCACCAATCAAGGCAGCACCAGACTGTACACAGCCCTCAGCCACACCGCTTACAATCTCTGCAATCTTCTCAGGGATATTCTTGCCACAAGCAATGTAATCCAAGAAGAACAGCGGCTTTGCACCTACGCAGATAATATCATTAACACACATAGCTACTGCATCAATACCAATGGTATCGTGCTTGTCCATAAGAATCGCAAGTTTTACTTTGGTGCCGCAACCATCTGTGCCGGAAACCAGCACGGGTTCTTCCATTCCTGCAATAGGCAAGCCAAAACAGCCGCCAAAGCCGCCCACATCATCAAGGCAACCTTCATTGCGAGTACGTGCGACATGCTTTTTCATCAATTCCACAGCACGATAACCGGCGGTGATGTCCACACCGGCAGCAGCATAGCTTTCAGAATAGCTCTTTTCCATTACAAAGCTCCTTTAAGTTATTCTTTTCCGTTCCAACAATAAGTACACAATTTGCAAGGTTCAATGCCAATGGCATTGATAACACCTTCGATGGTTTGGAAACCCAGTGATGCAAATTTAAACTTATCACAAATTGCCTGACGCATCTTTTTGCCGCGTTCTGTATTGCCATCTGCATATTCCTCAATATGCTTCAGACCTTCCTCACCTTCCAATTCCACGATTGTCTGACGGGTAATCAGTTCCATATCACTGGTTGCACGGGAGAAATTCAGATATTTACAGCCGTACATAATGGGAGGACATGCAGAACGCATATGCACAGACTCGGCGCCATTTTCATACAAAAACTCAACCGTTTCTCTGAGCTGTGTTCCTCGAACAATAGAATCGTCCACAAACAACAAGTTTTTGTTGACAATCAACTCATGTACCGGGATCTGCTTCATTTTTGCGATCTTATTACGATCTGCCTGCTTGGCAGGCGTAAAACTTCTGGACCAAGTAGGTGTATACTTAATGAACGCTCTTGCAAAGGGTTTTCCTGTACGGTTTGCGTAACCAATCGCGTGAGGAGTGCCGGAATCCGGAACGCCACCGACGTAATCAATATCCATTGATCTTCCCTGCTTCATATCGCGTTCTGCAATTGCAGCGCCGTTACGATAGCGCATGGCTTCAACATTAATGCCTTCATATGTGGAAGTCGGATATCCGTAGTAGCTCCACAAAAATGCGCACATCTTCATTTCCTTGAGAGGCTTTTCTAACTGTATGATACTATCCGGTTTCAGTTCGACAATCTCACCAGGGCCTAATTCTCTAACATGTTCATAGCCAAGTTTGGTATAGGCGAACTGTTCAAAGGAAACGCAATAGCCATCTTCGTCCTTACCCACTTGAACCGGAATTCTGCCAACACGGTCTCTAGCAGCGATTAATCTTCCATCATCTGTCAAAATCAAGATATTCGCTGTACCCTCAATTACGCGCTGTGCAAATTTAATACCTTCTGCAAAGCTGCTCTTTTGACTAATCAGCGCAGCAACCAACTCAGTAGAATTCACCTTACCGCCTGTCATGGCATCAAAATGACCGCCGCTGAATGATAAGTACTGATCAATCAATGCAGAAGCATTGTTGATAATGCCAACCGTTGTGATTGCAAAAGTTCCTAGACAGGAGCGAATCAGCAACGGTTGCGGATCTGTATCACTGATACAGCCGATCGCTGCAGCACCGGACATTTCCTCCAATGCATGCTCAAACTTTGTGCGGAAGGGAGAATTCTCGATATTGTGGATCTGTCTTTGTAAACCAATCTCCTTGGAATATGCCGCCAAACCAGCTCGGCGTGTTCCTAAGTGAGAATGATAATCTACACCAAAGAACACATCCATCATACAGTCACGCTTGGATGTGACTCCAAAAAAACCACCCATTATTAACTCCTTTTGATCGGCAAATCAGGCAAAGAACAACTTATTCAAGGTCATGGGGTCAATATACTGCCCATCCTTATAGACACGCATATTGCCGGATGCAATTTCGTCAATCAGCATGACCTTGCCGTCAGCATCATAACCGAACTCAAACTTGATATCGTACATATCCAAGCCCTTTTCCTTCAGATCGTCGGCAACAATCTTAGTAATTGCCTGGGTCATGGCCTTAAGATCGTCGTACTGCTCAGCAGTCATAACGCCCAGATCGACCAGGCCATCCTTGGTAACCAGCGGGTCACCCTTTTCATCATTTTTGAAGGTAGTCTCTACGTAAGCAGGCAGGTCTGCACCCTCTTCAATGTAGTCGGAGTAGCGACGGAAGAAAGAACCAACTGCCTTATAACGGCAAATAACTTCCAGACCCTTGCCAAAAACCTTACCGGGCAGAACTTCCATAGTTGTGTTCTCCAAGTCAGCGCTGACATAGTGAGTCTTGATGCCTGCTGCATTAATCTTTTCAAAGAAGTAGATGGACATACGCAGATTTACGTCGCCAACACCGTCAATGGTCAAACCAACAGAATTTTCACCGGGATCAAACACGCCATCCTTACCAGTGCAATCATCTTTAAACTTCAGCAGATAATTACCATTCTCCAGCGCAAAAACATCCTTTGTCTTACCAGTGTAAACAAGTTTCTTTTCCATAATTATTTCTCCTTTATATCGTGATGGTTTTAACCAGGACTTACAGTCGTTGCATGATACCTGCGTCCTTTTCAAGGACAACTTTTGCATCATTGATTCGTTTTTGATCTAACTTCTTCGCCAACTCTTCATCGGCAACTGCTAAAATCTGCGCTGCCAGCAGAGCCGCATTGGCACCACCGTTAATTGCGACTGTGGCAACCGGAATACCGGTAGGCATCTGTACTGTGGATAAAAGCGCATCCATGCCATCCATCATACCGCCCTTACAAGGAATGCCAATAACGGGCAATGTAGTATTGGCTGCAATCGCGCCAGCCAGGTGCGCCGCCATGCCAGCTGCACAAACCAAAACGCCGAAGCCATTGTCTCTTGCGGAAAGAGCAAAATCCCTAGCTTCGACGGGTGTTCTGTGTGCAGAATACACGTGCACTTCAAAAGGAATCTGAAGCGCATTGAGCATATCAGTTGTTTTCTGAATAATCGGCAGATCACTATCGCTGCCCATGACAATACCAACTTTTTTCATCATTTACCTCCAATCTGAATACAAAAAGGGCGCACTCAGCCTATACAGCTAAATGCGCCCAGACGGTCGGCTAATCGGCTTTCGCCAACGCTCTCTGTTCCTTTGTGGTGCTCCACTTATTCCGTCAGTCGCAGAAAGCGATATAGAATTACGAGACTATCTTATCATGCCCCCAAAACACTGTCAAGAAACAACAAATACTTTTTTAATTTTCGTCTTTTTTGACACGAAATAAAATGTAATCCACAGTATTTTTGTAGATATTTCGCTTGTAAAAATATGTCATCAAAAAGAATACCGGGAAAGCCTCTCAGCCCTCCCGGTATTGATCAATTCATACTCTTTTTAGATTCGCAATAAATACAGCGATAAATGCCATTTTCAGGACTTACACACTTGAAGACATGATCAAGTTCTTGCTCTGTAGATGTAATACATCTGGGATTGTCACAGATCAACTGGTTAACCAGAACATTTTCCGGCTGCGCCATTTGAATTCCCGCCTGGGCCTCCTTCAGGAGTTTCAAAATCAGTGCCATGCGCATATATTTTCCGTTCAATGCCTGACGGAAATATGCCGCTCTGGGATCATCATCCACCTTAACACTGATCTCGTTTACTCTGGGCAGCGGATGCAGGACACGCATTGTTTGTTTTGCAGCCTTCATTTTATCAACAGTAAGGATATAGCTATCCTTTAACCGTTCATATTCATCAAAGCTATCAAAGCGTTCCCGCTGAATTCTGGTCATATACAGAACATCCAACTCCGGAATTGCTTCATCCAAGGATGTGGTCTCTACATACTGCATGCCGTTTTTATCCAGCACTTCGTATCTTACATACTTAGGAAGGCGCAGTTCCTCAGGAGAAATCAATACAACCTTAATATTTTTATAACGACCTAATGCAGAGAGCAAAGAATGTACCGTACGTCCATACTTCAGATCGCCGCAGCAACCAACCGTCAGATTCTCCAAACGACCCAATTCACGATAAATGGTAAGCAGGTCTGCAAGCGTCTGTGTAGGATGACAATGTCCACCATCACCTGCATTGATCACCGGAATCCACGCACTATTAGCAGCCACGTAGGGCGCACCCTCTTTAGGATGGCGCATGGCCATAATATCAGCATAGCAACTGATCATTTTGGCTGTATCTGCAATGCTTTCACCCTTGGATGCGGAAGAAGAACCCGCTTCACTGAATCCGAGCACATTACCGCCCAATTCCATCATCGCAGCCTCAAAGCTCAGGCGTGTGCGTGTGGAGGGTTCATAGAACAGCGTGGCAAGTTTCTTGCCCCGGCAACTATCTGCATACTTTTCCGGATGTTCACTGATATCGCAGGCAGTACGGAGCAACTCGTCCAGCTCTTCAACCGAAAAATCAGTAATGTCGATCAAACTTCTCATGCTTTTGCTCCGTTCACTGCAAGATAATT
Organism: Faecousia sp.; assembly: GCA_045649605.1. GTDB lineage: Bacteria > Bacillota > Clostridia > Oscillospirales > Oscillospiraceae > Faecousia. Next base: position 11,577 of record JAZRQF010000087.1, on the reverse strand, counting down.
TTTGATTCTTGCAACATTCTCCGCATTGGCCTCATCTTCTTCCAGATATTCAATAATATCGTAAACATCAACAACGGAATATACAGGAAAACCAAACTCTTCTTCGATCTCCGCCATAGCGCCCTTTTCGCCCTGACCCTTTTCCTTGCGGTCAACCATGACAAAGGTAGCTGCAACTTTCACGCCTTCAAGACCGCTTAAAATAGCCATGCTCTCGCGAATTGCAGTACCTGCAGTGATAACATCCTCTACAATGACTACTTCCTCACCGGACTGGGGAACATAGCCTACAAACACGCCACCCTCACCATGATCCTTGGCTTCTTTACGGTTAAAGAAGAACGGCACATCCAGTCCATTCTTAGACAAAGCAACCGCAGCAGAAACGGCGATAGAAATGCCTTTGTACGCAGGGCCATAAAGAACAGTCTTCTTATTACCTACTTTTTCAAAGTAAGCCTTTGCGTAAAACTCGCCCAGCTTAGCAATTTCGTCACCGGTCTTAATCATACCGGCATTGATAAAGTAAGGAATCTTTCTTCCGCTCTTTGCAGTAAAATCGCCAAATTTCAGAACACCTGCACTCTGCAGAAACTGAATAAATTCTCTCTTATAGCTTTCCATCACAATGCTCCTTAATCACAGAATTCTGCAACACAACGCTCATATGCTGCAACGGGATCAGCTGCAGCTGTAATAGGACGACCGACAACAATATAGTCAGAACCGATTTCTTTTGCCTGAGCCGGTGTCATGACGCGTTTTTGGTCACCAATTTCACCATCAGCAAAACGGACACCCGGTGTAATGGTCAGGAATTCCTTTCCACAGCTATCATGAACCTTGCCTGCCTCCAGAGGAGAACATACGATACCGTCCAAACCAGCATTCTTTGCAGTCTTTGCATAATGCATAACTACCTGATCGATCGGCTCACGAATCAGAATATCCCGTTCCATTGCTTCCTGATCGGTAGATGTCAGCTGCGTAACAGCAATCAACAACGGACGGCTGCCGTCAGGACGTGTAAGGCCTTCCAAAGCACCCTGCATCATTGCAGTTGTACCTGCTGCATGCAGGTTGGTAATATCCACATCCAAATTAGAAAGAACTGCCATTGCCTTCTTAACAGTATTGGGAATATCGTGAAGTTTCAAATCCAGAAAGATCTTATGTCCACGTGCCTTAATCTGTCTGACAATTTCCGGTCCTTCAGCATAGTACAGCTCCATGCCGATTTTCACAAACGGCTTTCTACCGGTGAACTTATCTAAAAAAGCAAAGGTCTGCTCTGCACTGGAAAAATCGCACGCAACAATTACGTCCTTACCCATTATCTAGCACCTCCGATAATTTCTTTCAAATTTTCAATCTTATACTTCTGCATTACAGCAGGAAGTTCTTCAACAATATCGCGGCATACATAGGGATTCACAAGATTGGCCGCACCAATCTCAACAGCTGTAGCACCGGCAAGCATCATTTCCACCACATCTTCCGCGCAAGAAACACCGCCCATACCTACAACCGGGATCTTAACGGCATTTGCGACCTGATATACCATTCGCACTGCAACCGGGAAAATAGCAGAACCGGAAAAGCCGCCCATTTTGTTGGCAATGACAGGCTTGCGTGTACGAAGATCGATACGCATTCCCAGCATTGTGTTAATCAAGCTGATACCATCCGCGCCGGCATCCTCACATGCTTTTGCAATGGAAACGATGTCCGTCACATTGGGGCTGAGCTTAACGATTACAGGTTTTGTTGTAACCTTCTTTACCGCTGCAGTAACCTCTGCAGCAGCCTTAGGATCGGTGCCAAAACTCATGCCGCCACCGTGAACATTAGGACAGCTGACATTAACCTCTAACCAGCCAACTTGTTCCTGCTTGTCCAATCTTTCGCAGGTGTATGCATAATCTTCAATGCTGAAGCCACTGACATTCGCCATCACCGGCTTGTGGAAACATTTCTTCAGTTTAGGCAATTCATCAGAAATAACCTTGTCTACGCCGGGATTCTGCAGACCCACGGCATTGATCATACCAGCAGTACATTCTGCAATACGCGGTGTAGGATTGCCAAACCGAGGATCTTTGGTCGTTCCTTTGAAGGAAAATGTTCCCAGACAATTAATGTCATACAGTTCGGCATATTCGCAGCCATAACCAAATGTACCGGAAGCAGGAATTACCGGGTTGTCCAATTCAATGCCACATAAGTTAACACTTAGTTTTCCCAAAGGATTTCCTCCTTCCGCATAACCGGACCTTCCTTGCAAATCCGCTTATATCCGGTAATTGTTTTGCAGGAACAGCCCATACATGCGCCAAATCCGCAGCCCATGCGCTTTTCAAAGCTCATCTGACCGGAAGTATTGGTTGCACGATAAACCGCTTTTAACATCGGCTCGGGTCCGCAAGTATAGAAATAACTATAGTTAATATTCTGCAGAGCATCGGTCACAAAGCCCTTGATGCCGTAAGAACCATCAACCGTGGTTACTGTAACATCTGCGCCCAGTTTTTTGAACGCATCCTCAAAAAAGACTTCGTTCTCTGTGTTAAAACCCAGCACAACGCTGACCTTTTTCCCCTGCTCAATGAGTTTCTTTGCCAACAAATACATAGGCGGAACACCAACACCGCCACCGAGCAGTACCGGGCATTCCCCGGAAACCGTCAGATCATAACCATTGCCAAGGCCGGTCAGTATGTCCAATTGCCCACTAGTCATCTGTGACATTTGCTCGGTACCTTTGCCAACGACTTTATAAATAATCGTCAGTGTATTTTCGCAGATATCACACACGGAAATGGGACGACGCAAATACAAGCCATCCAGCTTGATATTCACAAACTGCCCTGGCGCTGTTATTTCCGATACATCTCCGGAAAGCGTCATTTTATAGACGCTTTCCGTGAGCTGTACGTTTTCTAAAATCTCAAACAAACTCTGCTTCATAAAACACCTCTTAGGCGTCAATGGTGGAAATCGTAAGTGTAGTTTCTTCCAGAACGTCCAGCAGAACCTTTACAGTATCCAAAGCAGTAAAGATCGTAACATTGTTCTCGGTTGCCAACTGACGAATCTGCAAACCATCGTTGCTGGAACCTTCGGAACCGGGGTCTCTGGTATTCAGCACATAGGCAATATGACCCTGGCGCAATGCATCGGGAATTTCTTCACTGCCATCACTGATCTTGCCCAAAATATGGGTGCGGATTCCATTGCGCTTCAGGAACATGGCTGTGCCTTCTGTGGCCTGAATATTAAATCCGAGGTTATAGAATCTACGGATCAAGGGCAAAGCTTCGTCCTTATCCTTATCGGCAATTGTTGCCAAAACAGTGCCATAATTCTGCAAATGCATACCGGAAGCCTGCAGTGCTTTATAAAGCGCACGGTTCAGCTTATCATCGTAGCCAATTGCCTCACCGGTAGACTTCATTTCCGGAGACAGATATGCGTCCAGACCACGCAGCTTATTAAAGGAGAAAACAGGTGCTTTAACGTACCAACGTTCCTTCTCTTCGGGGTAGATATCAAAAATACCCTGCTCCTTCAAGCTCTTGCCCAAAATAACTTCTGTAGCAATATCAGCCAGGCTGTAACCGGTTGCCTTAGACAGGAACGGTACGGTACGGGAAGATCTGGGATTTACCTCGATGATGAAAACATTTTCATTTTCATCCACAATAAACTGGATATTATAAAGGCCTACAATACCGATGCCCAAACCCAGTTTCTTTGCGTACTGCAGAATGATTCCCTTCACCTTATTGGAGATACTGAATGTGGGATAGACGCTCATGGAGTCGCCGGAGTGAACACCGGTACGCTCGACCAGCTCCATGATGCCGGGGACGAACACATTGATACCATCGCAAATTGCATCCACTTCCACTTCCTTGCCCTGAATGTATTTATCCACAAGCACAGGCTTATCTTCGTCAATCTCAACAGCTGTCTTCAAATAGTGGCGCAACTGTGCCTCGTTAGCAACGATCTGCATAGCTCTGCCGCCCAAAACAAAGCTGGGACGCACCAAAACAGGATAGCCAATCGCAGCAGCTGTAGCGATACCATCCTCGATCTTGGTAACTGCCTTACCCTGAGGCTGAGGAATGTTCAGCTCACTCAGAATTTTTTCAAAAGTGTCACGGTTTTCTGCTTTCTCGATTGCGGCACAATCTGTACCGATGATCTTGACACCACGTTCCATCAGAGGCTGTGCCAGGTTGATCGCAGTCTGACCACCCAAGGATGCAATAACGCCCTCAGGTTTCTCAAACTCAATGATATTCATGACATCTTCCGGAGTCAGGGGTTCAAAATACAGCTTGTCGGCAGTTGTGTAGTCTGTAGAAACAGTCTCCGGGTTGTTATTGATAATGATTGCCTCATAACCGGACTTCTTAATCGTTGCGACGGCATGCACAGTAGAATAGTCAAATTCAACACCCTGACCGATGCGGATTGGGCCTGCACCGAGGACAACGATTTTCTTCTTATCTGTCAGACGAGATGTATTCTCGCCGGTGTAAGAAGAGTAGAAATACGGAATATATGCGCCGGTATGACATGTGTCAACCATGCGGAACACGGGGAACAATTTGTGTTCCTTACGGAAGTTATACACGTCCAGCTCATTACACTGCCACATTCTTGCAACGTACTTATCGCTAAAGCCCATCTTCTTGGCAGCAGTCAAGATTTCTAAGTCCATGGGGTTTGCCTTAAGGGTTTCTTCCATATCCACAATCCGCTTGATTGCCTCCAGGAAGAAAGGCGTGATTTGTGTGATCTCATGAACCTGCTCTACGGTAATTCCACGTGCCAAAAGTTCAGCAATTGCAAAGATGTTATCATCCCGGAACTGATGAATATACTCCAGGATTTCTGCATCAGACATATCATCGAACTTATGGTGGTAGATATGGTTAACACCAACCTCCAAGGAACGAATGCCCTTTAACAAGCACTCTTCCAAATTGGAGCCAATGCCCATAACTTCACCAGTAGCCTTCATCTGCGTTCCCAGTGTGTTAGACGCAGTTGTAAATTTATCAAACGGGAATCTAGGCAGCTTTGCAATCACATAATCCAGTTCCGGCTCAAAAGCAGCATTGGTGTTAGCAATTGCGATATCCTTAAGCTCCATACCAACAGCAATCTTAGCAGTTACACGGGCAATCGGATAACCGGATGCCTTGGATGCCAACGCAGAAGAACGGGACACTCTGGGGTTAACCTCAATCAGGTAGTATTCACTGGTATGGGGATGCAAGGCAAACTGTACGTTACAGCCGCCCTCGATCTTCAACTCACGAATGATCTTAATTGCGGAATCATTGAGCATCTTTTTATCAGCATCACTCAGGGTCATGATCGGTGCTACAACCAGACTGTCACCGGTATGCACACCAACAGGATCGATGTTCTCCATACCACAAATAGTGATCGCATGGTCGGAAGAGTCACGCATAACTTCAAACTCAATTTCCTTGTAGCCCTTGACACTCTTCTCAACAAGCACCTGATGAACCGGAGACAGCTTAAACGCATTTAATCCCACTTCCACCAGTTCTTCTTCACTGTATGCAAAACCGCCACCGGTACCACCCAAGGTAAAGGCGGGACGCAGCACAACAGGATAACCGATACGTGCGGCTGCAGCCTTTGCCTCTTCGATAGAGTAGGTAATCTCAGAAGGAATAACCGGCTCACCAATCTGCTGACACATTTCCTTGAACAGTTCGCGGTCTTCAGCACGCTCAATAGATGCGCTGTTTGTACCCAGCAGTTCAACATTGCATTCCTTCAGAACGCCCTTCTTCTCCAGCTGCATAGCCAGATTCAGGCCAGTCTGACCGCCCAAGCCGGGAATAATGGCATCCGGGCGCTCAAAGCGTAAAATCTTAGCAATGTATTCCAGTGTCAGAGGCTCCATGTATACCTTATCGGCAATTGTTGTATCGGTCATAATGGTTGCGGGGTTGGAATTGCACAGCACAACCTCGTAACCCTCTTCCTTCAGAGCCAAGCAAGCCTGTGTGCCTGCATAGTCAAACTCTGCAGCTTGTCCGATCACGATAGGACCGGAACCGATGATCAAAACCTTTTTAATGTCCGTTCTCTTAGCCATAAATACTCCTCCAATTACTTCCGATAAACAACATTTCCATCACAAACTGTCAAGACGCACTCACCATTCAGTTGCCATCCAACGAAGGGTGTGGCTTTACCCATAGAAAGGAATTCTTTGGGGTCAACAGTAATTTCTTTTTCCAGATTCCAAATCGTAAAATCATTACCCAGCGGAATATTGAAACGCTTACGCGGGTTCACCGACAGCAATTCCACCAGCTTCTCCATGGTAATAATGCCCGTTTTCACGAAATGGGTATACATAACCGGGAACGCAGTCTCAATACCAACGATACCGAAAGCGCTTCCAGGCAATCCCTTGGCTTTTTCTTCAGCAGAATGGGGGGCGTGATCTGTTGCAATCATATCGATCGTACCATCGCAGATACCGGCAAGCAATGCTAACCTATCTTCCTCACTGCGGATTGGAGGATTCATTCTGAACCGTCCATCCTCTTGCAGATCGTTGTCATTCATCACAAGGTAATGGGGCGCTGTCTCACATGTCACATCCACGCCTCTGGCCTTCGCTTGGCGAATGAGCTCTACACTCTCTTTCGTGGAGATATGGCAGACATGGTACTTGCAACCCGTTTCTTCTGCCAAACGCAGATCCCGGGCAACCTGCTCATACTCACTGGCACTGCAGATTCCTTTGTGGCCATGCTTACGTGCATACTCTCCATCGTGGATATATCCGCCATGAAGCAAACTGTTTACTTCACAATGGGCGACAATCATTTTTCCCAAAGCTTTTGCGCGTAGCATTGCTTGACGCATCATCTCATCGCTTTGTACACCTTTGCCGTCATCAGAAAAAGCGATCACATCTGCTGACATATCCTCCAGTTCAGCCAGCTGCTCACCCTGCTCGCCAACGGTAATCGCACCATAGGGATATACATGAATTACAGCATTCTCACGAATCAGATCAAGCTGCTTTTGCAGGTGCTCCCGATTATCCGGAACAGGATTTAAATTCGGCATAGTGCAAACCGCAGTATATCCGCCACGGGCAGCTGCACAGCTTCCGGTTTTCATGGTTTCTTTATAAGAAAATCCCGGCTCGCGAAAATGCACATGCACATCACAAAAGCCGGGAAAAACAACATATTCATCGGAATTGAAACGAGACAATTCCGCCGCCACGAGAGAACCGGAAGAAACAACGTCATCAACGGAGCAGCAAACAGCTTTTAACTTAGCAGACATGCTCAACATTGCGTATTCCTCCCTTGAAATTTATCTGGTTAAGTATATCACAGGGTCTGGCTTTTGTCAAACCCTGCAACACTGTTTTTCGCTGAAAAAACACACAATTTTTCATCTTTTAGGATAGCTATCTATATCCAAATCAACAAAAGGATATACACGTGTCCACTTACCTTCTTTTTTCTGTATTGAACTTCTGTGACTAGTAAGCAAGCGGACAATATCATATACATCGATCCAAATCTCAGAATTGCACTCTTTTTGGCTTTCATCAAAGACAAGCTGCATACCAAAATGAAGATGCACGGTTTCGATGTTATTTGTATTTTCTTTATCAGAATATCCGGTTCTTCCCATAAAGCCGATAAGGTCACCAGCCTGGACGATATCACCTTCACGCAAGTTTTCTGCAAAGGGGTGATCTTTTTGCAGGTGCGCATAATAGTAATACCGCTTCGAATCAAAAGATCGAATTCCGATCCGCCAGCCACCATATCGATTCCATCCCATCGCCTCAACAACGCCGCCCTCTACCGCAACAATAGGCGTTCCCACGCTGCCCATCAAGTCGTTCCCAAGGTGCTTTCGGGCAAACCCAAAAGAACGGCTATTGCCAAAATCCGAGCAATGACTATACCCATATCCGGCCGCAATTGGCGAATACGCTTTCAGACCATAGGTCGGTTTCCACTGTCCGTCGATTTGTATTGCATAACTTCCAAGCAGGCCGCCCAAAGCGGCGTTATACGCCGCGTGGTAGTAGCTGTAGTATTTGTACAGATCTCCCAACAGTTCTTCTTCTGATTGATCGCTTTGCAGATCCCGTACAGCCTTTTTCACAGAAGCAAGCCCGCATCTGCCGCCGGTACGGCATCCCGCCACCGCCAGAATCTTTATCCAACTGATATGCTTTTCCTGTTCGAAAGTATCTATATCCACATCCATGGCATACTTCAGCGATTCGTATGGCACATTGAAATCAACCCACCGCAACGTCTCTGCACGAACCGGAATTGCCAACAACACCGCCAGAAAAAGCACTAAAAAGATCCGCCGTTTCACTCTCCTCACCTCTTCCAGTAGGATGTGAAACAGCGGATCTATCATACCATGTAATTATTTCAAGTCCTTGCGGATTCCATCTGCAATACGATAAATGTCATCCATCGTTTGGATTGCCGATATCTGCTCCTTATAGTAATTGCTGTAGGCTACACCCCGCAAATACCACGCAAAATGCTTTCTTGCCTCCAAGCACGCAATATGTTCTCCTTTGTCCTCACGGGCAAGTTCAAATTGCCGAACCGCTACATCCACCCGTTTGGCAAGCGGCAGGCGTTCCGGGATAGGATCGCCCTTCAGAGCAGATCGTGCATCTGTGAAAATCCAGGGATTTCCAAAGGTTGCTCTGCCAATCATTAAACCATCCGCACCTGTCCACTTTTGACAGCGAATAGCAGCTTCTCCACTATCAATATCACCGTTTGCGATCACGGGAATGGTGCGTTGCTGCTTAACCTGGGCAATCAAATCCCAGTTGGCAGTTCCAGAATAGAGCATGCTGCGGGTACGGCCGTGAACTGTCAGCATTGCAGCACCGTTATCCTCCATGCGCTGAGTAAACTCCAGTACATTAATAGAGCCTTTATCCCAACCCAGCCGGCACTTTACTGTCACCGGAACAGAGACAGCTTTTACAACAGCCGCAACAATTTGTTCTGCTAATTCCGGCGTACGCATCAGGCCGCATCCGTCACCGGAATTGGCAATTTTGGGCATGGGGCAACCCATGTTAATGTCAATAAAATCACATTGGGACAGTTCTACAGCGCGTATTGCAGCCTGCGCCATGATCTGAGGATCGTTACCAAAGATCTGCGCACCACAAATGCCGCTATCGGTTTTCCGCAAGAGGGATTCGCTTTTCTTATCCTTATACACCAAAGCGCGGGACGAAACCATCTCCGTAACGGTAATATCCGCACCAAGCTCGGCACAAATATTGCGGAACGCCCAATCTGTTACACCCGCCATAGGTCCCAGTATCAAAGGATTTTCAACTTCTATATTTCCGATACGCACTGTAGTCACCTCCTTGCTGCAGGCGATTATACCACAACACAGCCTCGTTCGCAAGTCATAACAAAGTTGACAGAAACCAAGCGATTCCGGTAATAACAGCACCTGCACAGCCCCACACAGGACCTGCAAGTATATACTTTTTCTTTCTTCCGCTGCCGGAGCCCGAAACTATGCGTTTCGCTTCCCTTAGCAGTTGTTCATCTGTAATCCCGTTACGCCCAAGCGCATCGTCCTTTAAAATAAAAATTGCTTGCTCGAACAATTGCGGATCGGGTGCATGAACCACAATCACTTGTCTGGAAATACCTTTTACCATAATACCGCCTCCCTACAGAGGCAGTATTCCCCTTGGAAAAAGTTTCATACAAGCGGATTCATATAGTTTAGCGCAAGTACGCGCCATTTTTCGCCGTCAAATTCAAATACATTGACAGAGCAATTTCCAATATTAATGGAATTTTGAACTGGAATTACCTGGGTTACATAGCGCAACATACGATTGATCACACCATAATGTGTAAATGCTGCAACGTATTCATATTCACTGTTTTCAAGCTGTGCAAGAAACTCCTGCAGACGCTGGCCCACCATAAAAGCATTTTCGCCACCATAGCGGGTATAGTCGGGGCGAGCAGCAGGATCATCGGATTGGATTCGTTCCGTAGTGCGATAGTCGAACCCCGCCAAAGAACCCACATCGTATTCTCGCAATAGCTTTGTGTATTCGCATTCTGCATCAGGCAGTGCAAAACGTTTTGTCTCAGCAGTTCTTATCAGATCGCTGCAAAACACCTTGTCAAAAGGAATATCCGCAAGAATCGGACGGATTGCAGCAGCCTGCAATACTCCTTTTGCTGTCAGCTTAACATCTGTCTGTCCAGTGTAATAAGTTTGAAGGTTTGCCTCGGATTCACCGTGGCGGATCATAAATAGTTTCATACTACTCACTCCTCATCTTTAGGTCGTTTGTATCTTCCCTTGGGATCCCACTCCGGCAAAGGAAAGCGCTGCATTGCACCAAATACTCGTTCTTTCAAATCCGGATATGTGGCAGACAGATCATATACCAGCTTTTTAATTTCCTCACGTTTCGTCTGCTTGTCCACCGGGCAACGGTTTGCAATTACAGGCAATTGATGTTTTGCCACAAAATTATCAACGGTCTGTTCATGAATGTAAAGCATAGGGCGAATCTGAATAATACCGGTTCTATCCAGGTTGGTGACCGGTTGGAAGCAACTGATGCGTCCTTCGTATAAAAGCGACATCATAAAAGTTTCCACAGCGTCATCGTAGTGGTGACCAAGGGCCAATTTGTTTAAACCCAGATCCAAGAGGGTCTGATTCAACGCACCTCTGCGCATTTTTGCGCACATAGAGCAAGGGTTCTTTTCTTTGCGATAGTCGAAGATGACCGGTGCGATTTCCGTCTTTACCAAAGTGAACGGAACATCCAAACTCCGGCATAGTTGTTCAATGGCGCTGTAGTCCATCCCCAAGCCCATATCAATGGTAATTGCATGGAGATCAAACGGCTTGTTATGATATTTTCGCAGTTCCGCCAAAAACACAAGCAACGCAACGGAATCTTTACCACCGGATACGCCTACACCAATCTTATCGCCGGATTCAATCATATTATAATCTTCTACACAACGGCGCACCAAACCGATCAGTCTTTGCATGCCTTATCCCCCTTTTTTAAGCAAAATAGAACATGAGCATTCAAGAGTATTTGCGAGCATTTAAGAGTATTTGAGAGTTTATTTCGTATTTCATAAAAATAAACGAAAAAGCTGTTGACATTTATTGTGCGGTATGATATAAAAATCAAGCGTTTTGCAGACATTGTAATGCCTGCACATGAATTTGTCAAAATATTTTACCTAATTGGAGGAACGCATAATGTCCACTACACTCGTTAAGAAGGAGACCGTGGAGCGCAAGTGGTACGTCATCGATGCTGCCGGCAAGCCCCTGGGCCGCACTGCTGTGACTGTCGCTAACCTGCTGCGCGGTAAGCACAAGGTTGATTTCACCCCCAACGTTGACTGTGGCGACTTCGTCATCGTCATCAACACCGACAAGGCTGTACTGACCGGTAAGAAGGCTGAGCAGAAGACCTACTAC
>JAZRQF010000086.1:0-6189 GCA_045649605.1 Faecousia sp. | reverse complement strand
AGCGCCACGGACAGAGAAGAACAACCCACGTGGGACATTTGTAAGGACTGAGAATCTTCCCGGTCGATGGCGCGGGGGGTGATCTCAGCATCTTCCCACAGCTTCTGGGTGTGCTCGGGTGCGCGCTCAACAAAGCGCTGGGTGCCGAAGGGCTTGCCGTACTCCAGCAGGCCGATCTCAGCCATTTCGTGAGCCAGGTCGTAGATGTCCTTACCTTCGGTCTCTACGCCCCACTCCTTGGCGATGCGGATCAGCTTCTCAGGATCCTTGACCTGATAGTTGCCGCCCTCACGGGTCTGGTGCAGAGTGTGCATGATCTCACGGCCGTGGTCGGAGTGCGTAGCAGCACCGCCAGCGGTGAAGATCAGATAGTTACGGGCGACGATACCGTGAACGTCGCAGCCGCAGATACCACGGGGTGCCTTAGGGGTGATGCGGCAGGGACCCATGGAGCAGATTCGGCAGCAGGTACCTGCTTCGCCGAAGCCACAGTGAGGAGTCTGGTTCTTAGCGCGCTGCTGCCAGGTATCGGCACCGACCTTGCTGGCGTTTTCCAGCAGAGAGTTGGTAGCGGCTTCCATTTCCTCGACGGTTGTTGTGAATGCCCAATCCTTCAATCTTGGTTCCTCCTAGTTTTAGATTTCTGAGACCCGTATTTGCATACGGGCGCTAGTATATCAGTATTATTCTACTCGTTTCCATGTCCAATGTCAATTGCTGATTTGCCTTTATTTCGACGAAAAACATATCCCCCGAGGGGGGATTTTCAGAAAATTGCTAAAAAATGCAAAAATACCTGCCCGCACCAAAGAAAAAACCGCTGTGAAAATATCACAGCGGTTTTGGATTACAGGGGATACTGATCGGGGAACAGTACGTACCACATCGTCAAAGCACAAGATACAATGTTACATTTTCTGCAAGCAGAAAATTCCACCTGTATCTTGGCTTTTCCTCTCCCCACAAAAGCCTATCGCTTTTGCGGGGTCCCCGATTATAAGGGATACTGATCGGGGAACAGTACGTACCACATAAGTGTTAACACGTCGTCGTTGGTGATGATGCCGTCACCGTTTACGTCGCCGGAAACGGGCAGCGGATACAGGTTTGGATACAGCAAATGCCACATCAAAGCCAGCACGTCGTTGTTGTCTGCTTGATTGTTTCCGTCCATATCACCCGGAACAAAGTTCGGGTCTTCTATATGGCAACGGGAGCAGCTTCCGTTTACAAAATCGTGACCCAATGCCGGGGTGTAGGTAGGTTCGATAAATACTTCGCCGCAGCGAGCGCACATAGAGCCGGGGGAAGTGATGCCCTCTTCGGTGCAGGTGGGGTCGCACACACCGATGACCACCGGGTTGTGACCAAGGGAGTTTGTGTAGTTATCCTTTATGGTATCTTCACAACGGGAACACTTAAAAATGGTGTAGCCTTGATCGTAGCAGGTGGGGATAATGACTTCCAGGGCGATACTGTGGTTATGACCTAAGGCATCGGTATATGCAGGCTCTGTCGTGCTGTCGCAGCGAGTGCATTGGATAGTCGTATAACCTTGCTGGGTGCAGGTGGGTTCTACGGTGGTAACTGTGCCGGAATAGTCGTGACCCAGCGCATCGACCTCCACCCGGAGCGTTTCGCCGTAGATGCAGGTGTATTCTATGTAGCCTGCTTCGGTGCAGGTGGCGGTGACCACCGGCGGGAGGAGGGAATAGTTGTGAACGTGACTGTAACGGATCGTCGCATTCAACAAAGGGTCGTTGCCGGTTTCAAAAGAAATTCCGTTCCAGGTTTCTTCGGTGCCTGGGTAGTAGACTGTCTGCAGGTTGTCGCAGAATTTAAATGCGTTTTCGCCCACGGCAGCAAGATTTTCAGAGACGGTCAACTGCTGCAGGTTTTTATGGTTGTAGAATGCCCAGGGAGCGATAGCCGTAACGCTGTCCGGAATTACATAGTGACCGCTAAGCGCCTTGGGAGCAATGAGCAAAGCAGTTTTATCCTTATTATACAACACGCCTGCGCTGTCACTGCTGAAATATTGGCTGTTTTCATTCACCTGGAAAGCCGGTGCATGATAAGCTTGTGTAGCAATCGTAGTAACACTGGCGGGCACATAGAGATTTTGTAATTTAGAGCAGGAGTAAAAAGCGTCTTGGCCAATAGCGATCAGACCTTCCGGCAATGTAACCTCTTCCAAAGAGGAACAATAGCGGAAAGCTTCCTCTGCGATGATTTTGGTATCGGGGTGGAGTGTGATAGCGGAAATGTTGTCAGAAGCTTTCTCGATCAGCGCATAGTAAGGATTTTCAGCAGTGCCCAGATACTTGGCATTGTCGTAGATGTTGTAGGAAACGCTGCTGTAGGAAAAAGCGCTGGAGTCGATGTTGGTTACGTTATTGCCGAGAATTACCGTTTCCAGCATGCGGCAGTCGCTGAAGGCATTGCCTTCAATGGTGGTAACGCTGTCGCTCAGGACGACCCGGCTCAGACTGTAAGCGTTGTAAAAGGCGTTTTCGCCAATGACCTGCAAACCTTCCGGCGCAATGTATTCCTCTGCGCCGCCAGGACCGTAATAAAGGTAAGTGCCTTCCTTGTTATACAGACCCCGGGTAACGTCGGCGCTGTAGGCAGGATTGTTTTCGTCTACCCAAAAACGGACAAAATCACAGAAAAAGAAGGCGGATCTACCTATTTCGGTGACGTTCTTGCCGATCTCCACACGGTAAAGATTGGAACAGAGGGCAAATGCGGAGTCTCCAATGGTGGTCAAGCTGTCAGGGAAGTACAGGACGCTCATGTAGCAGCCTATAAAGGCATCGTCCTCGATGGTGGTAAGACCGCTACCAAAGTTGATCTGTGAAATTTTGCCGCCGTTAAAAGCAAATTCTCCAATGGTAGTGACATTGTCTCCAATGGTCAGCTCCCGCGCGTCTGTGCAATAAAATGCATATTTGCCAATGGAGGTGACACCGTCTTCGATCACGATGGTCATAATATCATCATTATTCCACCAGGGAGAGGTGTTATAGGTGTAATCGTACATTGCACCGGTACCGGAAATGGTCAAAGTGCCTCGATTATCCAAAGTCCATGTAAGGTTATCGCCGCAGGTGCCGTTGGTGGCGGCTTGTGCCTTGGGGGTTAGCAAGGTGATGGAGATCGCCAATACCAATGCCAGCAGGCACAAAGGAATAGCTTTCTTCAGAAATTTCATAAACTTGCCTCCTGAAATTATACCAGTAACAGAACCACGGGGAAAAGAATTGCGGTGAGGATACCGGCAACAGCCAAAGATAAGCTGCTGACAGCGCCTTGGATACTACCCAGCTCATTGGCGCGGGAGGTGCCTACCACATGAGAGGCAGTTCCCAATGCCACGCCTTGGGCGACCGGGTGGGTGAGTTTTAAAATGTTGCACAGCTTAGAGCCAAACAGACTGCCCAGTACGCCGGTGATGATAATGACCGGTGCAGTCAGTGCGCCGATGCCGCCGTTTTCCTCCGACAGCACCATACCGATGGCGGTGGTGACGGATTTGGGCAGCAGGGAGACGGTGATGCTGTTATCCAGCGCAAACAGACGGCACATGGCAAATACAAACAAAAGACTTGCCACCGTGCCGGCGAAAATGCCGGTGAGAATTGCCGGAATGCTCTTTTTCAGCAAGTGCAGGTGACAGTAAAGGGGCAGCGCCAGACATACGGTTGCCGGGGTCAGCAACCAAGAAATGCCCTTCATGCTTACCTGATAACTTTCGTTGGGGTAGCCGGTGAGCAGCAGCGCACCGATGGCCAGTACAGATGCGATCAGAATGGGATTAAACAGCGGGGATTTCCACTTTTTCTGACACCACAGACCAAGCTGATAAGCGCCAAAGGTCAAAACCAAGGGGAAAAGAGAAAAGTTCTGCAAAAATTCAGCCATTTTTCTTCCTCCTCTTGTTGTGCAGGATCTGGGTTACCAGGCCGGCAACCGCAAATACCACAATGGTGGAGGTGAGGGTGATTACGCAGATCGGCACCAGCGCCGGTGCAATCACCTTGTAATATGCCAAAATGTTGACAGTAGGCGCTACGAAGAAAATGCCCATGATGGACACCAGAAAATTAGCGGTCTCAGAGATGTGTTCCGGCTTGAGCATGCCGGTGCAAAGCGCGATGAACAGCAGCACAAAGCCGTAGATCGCTGCAGAGATGGGAAGGGGGATCACCACTGCCAGCAATTCGCCCACAAGGGAAAATGCCAGAATGATCAAAAGTTGTTTTATGTATTTCAAAGCCAATCCTCCTGGATCAGAAATTCGTCTTAAGTATGGTTTCCAGCGTTGTGAGTGCGGTTTCCGTCAGACCGGAGTAGTTGACCACCAGACAGTGGGTGTCCTGCAAGGATTCGGGACTGTGGTAGTAGCTGCTCAGACTGCGGATGCGGATACCGGCGTCATTACAGCGTCGCACCAGCTCCCAGTCTGTCAGGCGGGTGTTTACCTTGACAAGGAAATGCAGACCTGCGTTTTCCTCCAAAATGGTAAGCCGGTCAGCCATAGGACTGTTTTCAATGGCGCTGAGCATTCGGTTGCGCCGGGTTTTATAAAATTTACGCATACGGTTGATGTGCTTTTCAAAATGCCCCTGCTGTAAAAACCGTGCCAAAGTGTACTGCTCAAAGCTGGGAACGGTACAGCTATAAAAGCCAAGTGTTTTTTGGAACTGTTCCATCAGCGCCGGAGGCAGCACCATATAGCTGATGCGGATAGAGGGGGCGAGGGTCTTGGAAAAGGTGTTCATATAAATCACCCGACCGGCGCTGTCCATAGACTGCATAGCTGCCATAGGGTGGGCATTAAAGCGAAATTCGCTGTCGTAATCGTCTTCGATGATGTACCGGTCCGGCCGGTTGCTTGCCCAGCGCAAAAGCGCCTGCCGCCGCTGTATGCCGGTGATGATGCCGGTGGGGAAATGATGAGACGGGGAAATGTGCAAAATCTGGGCATCTTCCAGCGCATCAGTAATTACGCCGGCATCGTCCATGGGAGCGCTGATGCAGTTTACACCGCCGGCGGCATAGATCTTGCGGATCTTGTCGTAACCCGGCTCTTCCACCGCATAGCATTTGTCTCTGCCCAAAAGCTGGATCAGCAAATTGTAAAGGAAATCCGTGCCTGCGCCTACCAAAATGTTTTGCGCCGATACCTGCATACCACGAAATTGGAACAGATGGGAGGCAATCGCCTGCCGCAGTTCCCAAAGCCCTTGATTGGGCATGGGGGCAAGCAGCTTTTCACCCATGTCGGACATGACTTGCCGCTGGAGTTTGCTCCATACGGAAAAAGGAAAATCCGCCGGGCCGTTGGCAGTCAGATCCACAAAGGTGTCCTCGGCTTCCGAGGGTGGTGTGGGAGCATTTTGCGGCAACCGTACGGTTTCCACCGCTTCCACAAAATAGCCGATCTTTTCCCGGGAGCAGATGTATCCCTCTGCCAAAAGCTGGTCGTAAGCGCCTTCTACGGTGATCTTGCTCACGTCCAGATTGGCGGCCAATGCTCGTTTGGAGGGAAGTTTTTCACCCGGTTGCAGCTGACCGGAGAGGATATCCTCCCGAATACAGCGGTACAAAGCTTCGTAAAGAGGCACGCCCGGTGCTTTTTTCAGTTCATACGTCAGCACACAAACGCCTCCTTTTGCCAGTATTACCGTGGTATTCACTCTTTTTATAGCGATACTGTATTGTAGCATGCTTGTCACAATTCGTCAATAAAAAGAGGCTGCTAAAAGCAGCCTCTTAGGTATGTATTTCAGTCTTTTTTCCAAGAAAGACCCTTGGGGTAGAAGAAACGGAGTTTTTCTTTGGCAACGGACATTTCGATCTCAGTAGCCTCCCGCTTTTCACCGTCCAGGTTGATGCCGGTGGGCTTATCGCAGATAATTTTCACACGGTCTGTGGAGAAATGCCGGATCAGGTGGGGAAAATCCGCAAATTTGCCGTTCTTATAAGCACCAACCACCTGGGCAACCTTAAATCGGGATACATCCCGGATCAGCAGTACTTCCAGTTTTCCGTCGGTAGGCTCTCCCTCCGGGACGGGGTTGAAGCCGCCGCCGTAGAACCGACCGTTGCAGGCGCAGACAAAGGTGAATTCGCCGTCTATGGTCTGTCCGTCCACTTCCACTACGTAATGCTCGGAAATGCGTC
>JAZRQF010000085.1:0-12719 GCA_045649605.1 Faecousia sp. | reverse complement strand
ACCACCAAGTATGATGAGCGCTATCCGCTGCACTACTATGAGCAGCGGCGGCAGCAAGAAGAGCTGTTTGTTCTGCGGGAGTGCGCTACGGATAAGCTTCTCTGTGTGGGCGCACTGTTTCACGGTGACGAGCGTTGGCCGGATGTGGAATCTGCGTATTATCTGCACCATTTTGCCGCAGAAATCGATGCCAAGGGCGTAGGAAGCATCTTTCTGCAGATGGCAGAAGATTATACTGCCCGGCAGGGAAAACGGTATCTGCGGCTGGACTCCGCTGTGGGTAACAAGGCCTTGGAAACCTACTACACCAGCCGGGGTTACGTAGAAACGGGTCGCTGTAAGGACGGCCTGTATGAGGGCGTCCTACGACAGAAACTTTTGCGGTGAAAAGGAGGATAACTTTATGGGAAGAAGCGAAAGAAAATCCGGTTTAGAACTTCTTAGAATTATTGCTATGCTGGGCGTAGTTCTGTTACACTATAATGACGGACGCGCCTTTGTGTACACAAAAGGGGATGTAAATTACTATGTGCTGATGTTCATGGAAGGCATTTTCATCTGCGCAGTCAATGTATTTCTGTTAATCTCCGGTTATTTCTTATCCGGTACGCAGAAGCGTAGTTACATAAAACCCCTGGAACTGATTGTACAATTTGTGTTCATCAAAGAACTGTTTTACTTTATTTCCGTTGCTATGAGGGAAACAAGCTTCTCTTTAGCCGGCGTGGTATACAGCATGGTTCCCAATAGCTATTTTACCATTTTATATTGTACCTTGTATTGTATTTCCCCTTATATCAACCGGATTTTTGCCGGTTTTAGGCCGGATCAATGGAAACGTTTTCTTGTAGTGTTGCTGGTTCTGTTTTCTTTATGGCCCACTGTGACGGATTTGGCTGAAGAACTGCTGGGTGTGCAGTGGACTGGTATTAGTACGATTACCTTAAAGGGTGCACATCAGGGCTTTAATATTGTAAATTTCTGCTTAATTTACTGTATTGGTGCTTATTTCCGGTTCAATGGTATGCCTAAGCTGCTACAGTCGAAAAAATGGCTGATTGCAGGCATTCTGGTAGTGCCGGTACTGATTTTTGGTTGGGCATTTTTGACTCGTGGCGCAGAATTTCATGAGATGCGCAGCGCATGGATGTATCACAATCCCTTGGTTATCTTAATGGCGGTATTGGTGTTTGTACTGTTCTCTTCCTTTGAATTCAGAAACAAGACAATCAATGCGCTTGCCGGTGCATCCTTTACATGTTTTCTGCTGCACGGATATTTGCTTGACTATGCAAAAATCGAAAAATATGCCACGGGTAATGTTTTTATAATGCTTGCCCATATTCTTGTTGTACAGATCAGTTGTTATGCGATTTCCTATGTAGCCTATAAGATATACAGTCTTTTGACAGGTTGGTTTTTTAAACTTCTGCAGAAAAACATTCCCTTTTTACAGTTACGGAATGATATTTGACAGAACGAAAAATGTTCCGATGGGGGAATACAATGAAAACGGAAAAGAATATTTTAATTGCCTTTCTTTTGAATTTGGCGTTTTCTGTGTTTGAGTTTGTAGGTGGCATCTTTACCGGAAGTGTGGCGATTATGTCTGATGCAATTCACGATATCGGGGATGCAGCAAGCATTGGCATTTCCTGGTTTTTGGAGAAGAAAAGCAAGAAGCAGCCGGATACGGTCTACACCTACGGCTATGCCAGATATTCCGTAATCGGCAGCGTGATTACCACACTGATTTTGTTGTTTGGCTCGGTGATGGTGGTTTATAATGCGATCCACAGATTGCTCGAACCCCAACCGATCCATTATGACGGCATGATCTTGTTTGCCGTGGTTGGTGTGGTGGTCAATTTCTGCGCCGCATTTTTCACCCGGGAGGGTGATTCGTTAAACCAAAAGGCAGTCAATCTGCACATGCTGGAAGACGTGCTGGGCTGGGTCGTGGTGCTTGTGGGCGCGGTGGTTATGCGTTTTACAGAGTTTACCTACATTGATCCGATCATGTCCATCGGCGTGGCTGCATTTATCTTTGTAAATGCCATCCATAACCTGAAAATGGCGGTAGATCTGTTTTTGGAGAAAACACCCCACGGGGTCGACGTAGAGGAAATCCGGGAACATCTGCTGGAATTGGATGATGTGCTGGATGTGCATCATATCCACATTTGGAGCATGGACGGACAGAGCAACTACGCAACCATGCATGTAGTAACCGGAGGCGATGCCCATCGGGTCAAGGAACTGATCCGTGAGGAATTGCAGGAACACGGCATTGGCCATGTGACCTTGGAACTGGAGGCAGAAGGGGAGCATTGCCACGAAGAGAACTGCCACGTAGAGGTTCGGGAGAGCCACGGACATCATCACCACCATCATCACCATTGATACAGAGGAGATTGAATTCCATGGGATTTAAAAGGCTGGGTTTAATGCTGGATATGAGCCGCAATTCTGTAATGAATGTACCGGCTTTGAAAGAATATATCACCTTGCTGGCGGAAATGGGTTATAACACCTTACTCCTTTACACCGAGGATACCTATGAGATCCCCGGCGAGCCTTATTTCGGCCATTTTCGTGGCCGCTACTCCTTGCAGGAGATGAAGGAAATCGTGGATTTCGCCGCCGACAAGGGCGTGGAGATGATTCCCTGCATTCAGACCCTTGCCCACTTGAACGCCATTTTCCGCTGGAATGTGTTTGAGGATGTCCACGACTGCAACGACATTCTGCTGGTGGACGAGGAGAAAACATATCAGCTCATTGAAAAGATGTTTGATGCGGTGGAAGCAACCTTCCGTACCAAGCAGATCCACATTGGTATGGATGAGGCGCACATGGTAGGTCTGGGTAAATTCTTAGACCGCAACGGTTTTGAAAACCGGTTTGACATTCTTTCACGCCACTTAAAACGGGTGTGCAAAATGGCCGAGGATCGGGGCTTTCAGCCGATCATCTGGGCGGATATGTTCTTCCGTCTGAAGAACCACGGCCTGTACTACAACGTGGAAGAGCCGGTAGTTCCCACCCCGGAAGAAGTGGGTCTGCCTGAAAATGTGGACATTACATACTGGGATTATTACACCACCGACCCTGCCCGCTTTGAAAAAATGATCCGAGCCCACAAGACTCTGCAGCGCCCTATCTGGTATGCCGGCGGCATCTGGACGTGGAAGGGGTTTGCCCCGGATAACCAGTTCTCCGTCCGCAGCACCTTGGCAGCCATTGAGGCATGCCGGAACGAGGGGATCGAAAATCTGTTTTTTACCATGTGGGGCGACAACGGCGGCGAATGCTTCCGTGCCTCGGTCATGTCATCTGTATATGCCACTGCTTGCTTTGCAAAGGGGCAGACGGATCTGACACAGATCAAAGCAGACTTTGAAAAGCGGTTCGGAATTCCATTTGATGCCTTTGACCTTTTGGATATGCACGAGCCTAATGATGGTGTTTATGCCAAAGATGCCATTACCAATCCGGAAAAATACCTGCTGTTCAACGATCCGTTCTTAGGTGTCTGCGATTCCACCTTGAACGGCACAGAGGGCGCATATTACAAGAATTTGGCGGCAGAACTTGCAAAGCATGCAGAGCATCCGCAGTTCGGTGTCTATTTCCGCAGTCAGCAGTTGCTTGCACAGGTGCTGGCTACGAAGGCAGATTTGGGTGTGCGTACCCGTGAAGCCTACCAGGCAGGAGACAAGCCTGCAATTGCCTCGCTGATTTGGGATTATGATGATTGCATTGATTGTTTGGCAAAATTTATCAGTGCATTCCGTACAGCCTGGCTGACCGAGAACAAACCTCACGGCTTTGAAGTGCAGGATATCCGCATTGGCGGTCTGATCCAGCGACTGAAGTCTTGCCGTGTCCGTCTGACCCAGTGGTTGGAAGAGGGAACACCCATTCCCGAATTGGATGAGACGCCTTTGGACTTGGAAGGCGGCGGCAGCAATTTTGCCCGCCGGCATCTGCGCTACCCCCAGTGGGCCAGAGCCGCCAGTGCCAACGTTATGGATAAAGGCTAAATAAAAAAACACCCTCCCAAGGCTTCAGCCATTGGGAGGGATTGTTTTTATTCAGCACGGTCAATTTTTATAGTGAAGGTTACTTCTTCGTTGGCGTCCAGCACACGGTGGCCGCCGGGGATGTTCAAACCATTCACCAAGCCGCATTGAGGCTCAATGCATAGGAAACCGCTCTTTCCGTCGCTGTTGAACAGCACCCAGGAATCAAAATTGTCAGACACCGTAAACCGGAACTCATCCAAGGTTGCGGTGTTGCCTACAGACTCAAAGAAGCTGTCAAAGGTCTCACCCAGATCGTCGATCTGCTGCATTTGCCCGGTGGGGTGCAGCCGCTCATCTCGGACATAGAGTCTGCCGATGGGGGCGGTGAACTTTTTGGGCTCGGCAAAGGTGGTGTGATATGCGAAGGTGTAAGGCATTCTCTCCAGCGCCTTGATGGTCAGGTCGTGCTGCAGACCATTTTCAGTCAACTTGACGGTTACCGTCATGTCAAAGGGGTAAGGGTAGCGGTCACCCCGGTTTTCGTACCGGGCGGTGACGGAATCCCCAGTCTGGGACAGCACGGTGAAAGGCGCAGTGCTCATCAGGCCGTGTACGTTGTTGTTTCGTGCCGGTTCGTTGATGGGGAAGAAATTGGTGTGGGTCTTGCCCTCAAAGGTAAATGTACCGTCGGCAGTACGGTTGGCAGGGATCAAAATAGGAATGCCGTGCAGACGGGGGCTCTTTTCCAGCGCAGCCATATCCTTAGGGCAACGCATGATCTCTTTTCTTCCATACTTCACCGAGATTACGTTCATGCCAAATTCAGGCAATACCATGGCAGACCATTTTCCGTTTCTCAGTTTAACCATAATCCATTCATCCTTTTAGCTGATTTTCTTGGAAAGCATCCAGTACGGATTTGCAATCCGAGACAATGCCGTAATCGGCGTAATCAAAGATCGGCGCATCCCGATCCGGGTTAATGGCGATGACGGTTCCGGACTGCTGCATGCCAACAATATGATGGACAGCACCGGAAATGCCAAAGGCAATATACACAGGCACGCCAACGGTTTTACCCGTCAGACCAACCTGCAGACGGTAAGGAAGCACGCCATTGTCAACCATTTTTCGGGAGGCAGCCAGATCGGCGTGTAAGCTTTCCGCCAAAGCGGTGACACCTGCAACGTCTTCCTTTGCGCCCCAACCGGCAGATACGATAATATCGCTGCTATTTTGGGTTGTGCGTACCGTTGCCATAGCAGGCTTGGTCAAGCTTTCAATCTTGGCAATAATGCTGCCGGAGAGGGCGGGGCGGTACATCATGAGCTTTTCGCCGTCGGTCTCCAAATGGGTGCAGTCAGCGCACAGACCCAACCCCAGCATGGCGGCCACTTGAGCGGCAAGCTGTTTGCTGCGGTCGTCGCTGCCCCAAAGCACAGCGGAGAAATTACCTTCGCCAATCTGTTTGGCCAAAGTTTCTCCATCGGAAAGGGGCAGAACAGTCACATGGTCAGAAACCATTTTCGCAAAGGGCATGGGAGCGTTGCCGACGATGCAGACACCGGGCAATTGCACGCCGGTGTTTTCGTTTATCACGATCTTATCCTTTTGCTTTTGCAGACCGTCCTTGATGGCAGAATGCAATTCATTGGGAGCAATAAACTGACATTTCCGCTTGCCGGATTGGTTCTCAAAGGTTTTCATTACCCGTGTGGGAGAGCCTTGCAGACCGCATCGGGAAGGCTCAGCACCCAAAGCGGCGGCATCCCAAACTTCTACCACACCGGGGCGGGATAAAAGGCTGGGAAGACGCAGGGGTTTGACCCGTTCCAATGTCAGCAGGGCAGGCAAAGCAGATTCTTGATTGCCTTGTTCCCGTGTGACGCATTGAACTTTGCCTTCGGACAGAGCAATTTCCATCACGTTGGTAATCAGTCCTGTGCCGGCCAATACCGACAGCATAGGACCGGTTTGGGCAGTGTCGCCTACCAGTGTTTGCCGTCCGCACAAGATCAGGTCCGGATTCAGTTTTTTAACAGCCAGCGACAGGGCATAGGCAGTTGCCAAGGTGTCTGCGCCGGCAAAGAGCCGGTCAGACAGCAGCACAGCCTTTTTTGCGCCCAGTCGGGTCAGCCGCAGCAAAAACTCCTCGGTTTTCCCCGGACCCATGCTCAGCAGGGTAACTTGGGAATCGGGAATTTGCAGCGCAGCTTCGTAGGCGCTGGCATCAAAGGGATTGATCTCGCCGTCAAGACCTTGACGGACACAAACAACGATATGCATCATAACATTTCACGGTAAATAGGGGCAAGGGCATCATGAAGCTTCTTGTAGCGTTCAAAGACCTTGCGGTACTGTGCAGTATTTTCCGGATTGGGGTAGACGATGTCTGCCTCTTTTACGCATTTGGCAACTGCATCGGAAGGGTCAGTAAATACACCCATGGCGATGCCTGCCAGCATAGCAGAACCCAAAGAGGAATCGCTGCTGCGTGTGGTGCGCAGGGTGATGCCCAGCGCATCGGCGATCATCTGCCGCCAAAGCTGACCCTTCGTACCGCCGCCAATGGCGGTGGCAACGCTGTTATAAGGAATCTTCAGACTGTCCAAATACAGCTTGCAGTCCAGCAGGGAATAAGCAACACCCTCCAAAATTGCCCGGGTAAAATGGGCCTTGGTGTGGGTGGCGCGCATGCCGGTGAAGCTACCGCACAGGGTAGGATCGGCATAGGGGGTCAGCTCGCCGTTTAAGTAGGGGTGATAAGTCAGACCGTCACAGCCAATGGCAACTTTTTCAGCGCCTTTGTTCAGTTGCTCATACTCGCCGCCGAAGGTATCACGATACCAGCGGTAAGAAGCAGCGCAGGACTTGGTGGCTGTGCCGGGATACCACATGCCGTCAGCAATATGGGAATAGTTCACCAAATGCTGATCCGGATAGGGTCGGTCGGTGATAACGCAAATTCTGCCGGCAGTTGCCAGCTTAACGGTTACGTCGCCCTGCTTTACCGCACCGGAAGCAAATACTTCCATAACGGTGTCGGTAGAGCCGCAAATCACCGGCGTACCGGCAGTCAGACCGCAAAGGGCAGAAACCTTGGTGCTGACAATGCCGATAATGTCCGTAGGCTTGTGGATAGGCGGGAGCATATCCACAGTAATACCTGCCAGGGCGCACAACTCCGGATCCCAGACCATTTTATTGCAGTCAAAGAGCATGCTGCCCTCTGCTTCAATGTAGTCTGTGCAGAAAATGCCGGTGAGCCAGTAGCGGATATAGTCCTTTTCAAAGAAGATATAGCGCACCTTTTTGAAGGTTTCCGGCTCATTTTCTTTCAGCCAAATCAGCTGGGGCAAAGTCCAGATGGTGTCCGGCTTATGGAAGCTTTTTGCAAAGATAGCGTCGCCCATCTCTGCTTTAAGCTTGTCAGCCTGCAGACGGCTTCTGGTATCTGTCCAGTGCATGGCGTTGCGCAGAGGTTTAAAATCTGCGTCACAGACCAGGGAAGTATGGGTGGCAGAGTCAATGGCAATGGCCAAAATGTCCTCAGGTGCCACCTTGCCCTTTGTCAGAACAGCTCTGCAGTTGCGGCAAAAGGCATCGATCCAGTCAGCGGGGTTCTGCTCGCAGGCACCCACAGTGGGGTATAGGGTAGGATATTCAACTGTGTTTTCGGCAGCGATGTTGCCATCGGTGTCAAGCAGTGTGGCCTTGGAGGCACCACCGCCAAAGTCAATTCCTAAAAGATATTTCATGGTATCTCATCCAATCAATACTTGATCTGATAGTTTTCTCCGGTGATACCGGGAACGACACCGCGGGCCTGCAGACCCTCGTTGTCCTGATGTGCGATGATCCACTTGTTCTTGCGGAACAGCATGGGATCAGCGGTTTTTGCTTCCAGATCGGTGTTGGTGCCCATGGGCAGCGCAACGATGCAGCCAAAGCCTTCTGCGGAAGTTTCGCAGGGGCAGAAGTGCAGGGTGGTAGCAAATGCTTCCAGTACAGTACCCTGGGGTACATAGAAAGCAGTGAACTTGGAAGCGTCGATCTTGCCATCAACGATGTCCCATACATGGCCCAGGAACAGGACCATGGGGGTAACGGCGATGTTTACTTCGCTGGAAGAATGCCACTCGGTAGCATTCAGGAAGTTGCTGTGACCCCAGCAGTAGCCGATCTCGGTGGGCATAGTGCCGTAGAAGTAGTCAGCGATCTCCTTGGCAACGGGCAGCGCTTCGAATGCAGGGGTAGAAGCCTGATAGGAAGAGCCGGTCTCCGGCAGAGCGATCTTCTTAGCCTCTTCAATGAGGGAAGAAACGTCGATGTGGGAGACGACCTTGCCAAAGGTCAGAAATTCCGGGTCATTGACGGAATAGATCTTTAAATTGGGGTTCTTTTCGATCAAATTCTGCATAGCCGCCACCTATTACTGAACCTGCCAGACCTGCTCGGGATCGGCAGAGCTGAACAGACCTCTGGGGGAATCGCAGCTCATGAGCCACAGCATGTAGCAAGTGTAGCCGGGAGCAACGGTACCGGGGTGGTATGCCTTGGGGATCTCGATGATATCACCATTTCTGGTGGTGTAAGCCTCGTCGATCAGACGGTCAGCGGAGTAAACCTGCTGAATGCCGTAGCCGGTAGGCTTGTCAAACTCGAAGTAGTAAACTTCTTCAGCAAAGACTTCCTTGCCCTTGTTCTCGTCGTGCTTGTGTCCGGGGAAGCCGGTCCACTCGTTGCCCTTGATGTGGTTTTCGCCGATGTAAACACGGTTAGCGGGGAAGCGCTCGTCCAGCATGAAGTGTGCCTCGCGCTGGAAACCGGGCTTGCCGAAGGTCTTTACGATAGCGTCCTCGGGCTTAACAATGTAAGGTGCATAGTACTCTGCAGCGGGGCATGCGGTGATGATGATCTTCAGATCGTCAGCAGCCTTGACAGTGAATGCAGTTTCCTTGGGAATGTAGACAACAGTGCCGTTGGCATCAAAGACGGTCTTACGGCCGCCGATTGCATTGAAAGCAAAGCCTTCGCCTACGATATCGCAGGTGCCGGTCAAAATGGTGATGCCGTACTCCATGCCTTCGGTGTTGCCCTCAAAGGTGTTGCCGCCCTTGAGCATCAGGCCGTAAACTTCCATGAAGTTGCAAGCGCTGCTCTTGGTCTCAAAAATCTTAGTCAAACCTTCTTTGGTGTAATCCCAATGTCTTTTAAAGTTCATAACCCTTCTCCTTTAAGAAATTTTTGACAGTTTCAAAGTTGGGAACGCTTTCCCGGGCGCCGATGCCGGTGCACTTGATAGCAGAGACGGCGCTGGAGAAGTAGCAGCACTTTTCAAAGGAATAACCCTTGCAAAGACCTGCCGCAAATGCGCCGTGGAACACGTCGCCGGAGCCGTTTGTGTCCACTGCTTTTACCGGGAATACGGGGTAGGTAGTCATGGTTTCGCCGTCGTAGAGGATGCCGCCCAACTTGCCTTGGGTGACAACAACCACACGGGGATTGTAACGCTTATACAGTTCTTTGGCAGCCTCTTCTGCGGTGCTGCAGCCGGTGTGACCCATCGCGAACTCCTCGGAGGGAATCATGATATCTGTCACAGCCAGCAGCCGTTCTACATTGGGATACAGACCGCCGCAGTCATACAGAACGGTGGTGCCGCTTTCCCGGGCAATGGTGGCAGCTTCTACAGCAGCATCCATTTCGTTGCCGTCTACCATCAAAAGTTCGGCGTTGCGAATGGCTGCTTTCTGTTCTTCGCTCAGTACCAAAGCAGGTACATCGCCCTTGTCAAACACGCAGGTGCGGGAAGCCTGATCGGCGCACAGCCACAGCACACTCTGGAAGCTGCGGTAGCCGGGTTTTACCTGGATCAGAGAGGTGTCCACGCCAAAGTGCTCAAAGTCTTTTTTTAGGAATACGCCGCCGTTGTCATCGGACAGTGCGCCGATGAATGCGGCATCCTCGCCCAGCTTCTGTGCGGCAACCAGACCGGTAGCAGCCGGGCCGCCGCCGGCAGTTTTGCTGCCGGCAGCGCGGTTTTTAGTGTCCTCAGTGGGATATGTCTCCAGATTAAAGAGCATATCCATTACGCAGGCGCCAATACCAACGATCTTAGCCATAGATTAAGCCTTTCCGTCAGAGCCAACCAGCTTGATCTTGCCCAGTGCCATTTCCTTGACAGCCTGAACAGCAGGCTTCATGAACATATCAACAGCGGGGTGGCGGTTGGGGTTAGCCAGAGATTCCTTGGTAGCGTCTGCAAAAGCGCAGCAAACATCGGTGCCGATGTTCATCTTGCGCACGCCATTGGCGATAGCAGCCTTAACCTGATCGTCGGGGATGCCGGAGCCACCGTGGAGAACCAGAGGTGTGCCGCCGGTAGCTTCACGGATTGCCTTTACACGGGCGATGTCCAGGTTGGGAGTCTTCTTATAGTGACCGTGAGCGTTGCCGATGAGAACAGCCAGGCAGGTAACGCCGGTTTCCTTAACGAAGCGAGCAGCTTCCTCGGGATCGGTGAACTCGCCCATCTCAGCGTCGTTAACGCTGCCAACGTGACCGATCTCGCCCTCAACGCCGATGCCCTTTGCAGCGCAGACGTCAACGACTTCCTTGGTCATAGCAATGTTGGTCTCCAGATCGTGAACAGAGCCGTCGATCATAATGCCGGTGGCATTCAGACCCAGAGCGATCTGTACTTCCTTCATGGAAGGACCGTGGTCCAAGTGGAAGCAGATGGGAATGTCAGCCTTTGCAGCCGCATCCATAACGATGGGGCTGACGAAATCAGCAGTGCCTTCCACGAACAGACGGGGATACAGCTGCATGATAACGGGGGAGCGAGCCTCCTTAGCGGCGGCCAGCACACCCATAACGGTTTCCATATTGTAAACATTGAAGGCGGGGATGCAGTAGTTGCCCTGCTCCGCCATACCGATAATGGTTTGCAGATTTACAAGCATTGTTCTCTCTCCTTATCCGAGGATCAGATCTTCGATGGACAGAACCTCAACCTGGTTCTGGTTAACAGCGTTCATAGCAGCGTACTCACCAACGCAAGCGGTAACAATGGCATTCTTGCCAACACGAGTCACGTCGCTCAGACGGCGTGCAGCTACCAGAGATACGGTGTTGGGAGTGTACTGTGCCATCAGAATGTTACCTGCCCAAACAGTCTCCTTGCGGTTGAGCAGCAGCTCGTCGATGGTAGCGAAAGCGCCAACGACGGTACGCAGCTCCTCGGTCTCTTCCAGATCACGAGCCAGCTGATAGGGATCCTGAATAGCAACAGCCTTAGCGGGAGTGCCGCCCAGCTTGCCAGCCTTGACAGCCTCAGCCAGGTATGCGGTGTAAGTAACGATGTTAGCCTTCAGCTCAATGCCGTACTCCTTGTACAGCTGCTTGATTGCCTTAGCGTCGGCGGGATCGTAAACAACAACGGTGTTGTAGTTGTCCAGAACCTTAGCGCAAGCAATCATCTGCTCCTTGGTCTCGTTGGCAGCGCCAATCAGGAAGTCCAGCTGTACGCCGGAAGCGGGCTCGTTCTCCAGCAGGCAGAACTCGTTGCCGACCTTCTCCATGACCTTAACAGCCTTAACAGCCTGCTGGCAGACCATGTAACGGGCATCTACGCCCAGATAGAACAGAATGTCCTTCTTCTCGCTGTGAGCCTTGATGCTCTCGGTCAGCTTGTCGCAGACCTGGGTCTTGCCGTAGGCATTGCCGGTGGTCAGGCAGTTTTCAACCAGGGGCATAATGTATGCAGGCAGCTTGCCCTCCAGGGCAGCCAGCAGACGGGTCTCCTTGGTGAACATTACGGGATCCCAGCCGGTAACACATTCCTTGACGCAGCCACCGCAAGTAGCGCACTCGTAAATGTTATCCATGATCTCAGCCAGATCAACGGCTTCACGGTTAACCATGGAAATGCCCAGCGCACGGGCACGGGCGGTATTTCTCTCCTGACCGGTGGCGTTGCCAACGGGGCAGATGTGGTGGCACATCCAGCAGAAACGGCAGGAGTCAACATGCTGTTTGCTCTTTTCAGACATCATCATAGTAAGTTCCTCCCTTCAATTACAGACCCAGCTTGAACGGATTCATAATACCGTTGGGATCAAGCTGCTTCTTCAGACCTTCGAAAACCTGCATTGCAGGACCGTACTGTTCCTTCATCAGGCGGCCCAGCTTGATGCCGACGCCGTGGTGATCGTTAACGACACCGCCGTGTGCCAGCGCAGCACGGACACCGCAGGTCCAGACAGCCTGGTGCAGACGCAGAGCTTCTACAGGATCCTCGGGAACGTCCTTGCCTTCAATGATGAAGCGGTCGTAGATCATGCTGCCCCACTCATACCAGTGAGAGAAGTGTGCGATGAACTTTGCCTGGGGGAAGTTGGTCTCGATGGCTTCCTTCATTGCCCAGTAGATCTCTTCGATCTTGCCGTAAGGAGCGATGGTATCCATAGTGCCGAACATCTGAGGAATGTCCATCATGTGGCCGGGGTAGAAGAAGGTGATCTTTTCCTTCCACCACTTCTCGCCGTACTCAGAACCCAAGTCCTCAGCGCCGTACTTGGCAAAGGTCTCCAGCAGCAGCTTTTCTTCTACTTCGACCAGTTCCTTGCAGCCTTCGATAGCGATGTTCATGAATGCGCCCTTGCGCTCCACGCCAACGATCTTCTT
>JAZRQF010000084.1:0-4938 GCA_045649605.1 Faecousia sp. | reverse complement strand
TGGGACGGCAGTAGAAAGAGTCGTTTTCTGTGGAAATGTCCACATAGTCTGCCCCGTCGATGGGGCCGAAGTCGTATTCTACGTGCAGGCTGTTGGTCTGGGCGGGTTGGCGGTGGAAGTCGGAGGCCAAGCGGTCTTAGGAAGACAAATCCCCACTACAACTCCTTGGCTCACAGAACGACATGGCTACGATCCGACTTAGAGTCGTTTTCTGTGGAAATGTCCACATAGTCTGCCCCGTCGATGGGGCCGAAGTCGTATTCTACGTGCAGGCTGTTGGTCTGGGCGGGTTGGCGGTGGATGTAGTAGCGGGCCTTGCGGTAGTTGCCCTCCAGCTCAAAGCCGTTTTCAATGGTGTGGCGCAGTTTGGCTTTGCCCAAGGGGATGTAACGCCATACTCTGGGCAGGGAGTACACCTCCACCTCGTCCTCAAAGCGGTATGTGCCGTTTTCAATCTGCTTTTCCACCTGCTGACGCTCCCAGTTGAACCAGTCGGGAATGTGGTCAAACTCGGTGTTGCCGTCGTTTGCTTCCAAATAGCCGTCCTCCCGCCATGTCCAGCGCTTGCCGCAGGCGGTGCAGAACAATTCTGCGCCCTTGGAGTCCATCTGAGACTCGGCAAGGCAGTGGGGGCATTGGTAGAGTACCTTGTGCAGACCTTCTGCACGGGTGGGTTCGGTGATGCGAATGCCGTTGTCCTTTTGGTAGCGGTACTCGTCGTAGGCAAGTTCCTTTTGAATGTGAGCGTTGATCTGCTCCACGGTCATTTGCTCGATCTGCTCCGGGGTCAGGATCAGCTTCAAGGTGGTGTGCATGGGGACTTTGCGCTTGTTGCGGAAGTTCCAGAAGGGGGCGTACAGGTGGTTACCATGGTGGACAACTGCCACCACCGGCACTTTGTTCATGCGCACCAGCTTGCCCAGAGAGTCGGGCATAAAAGCGGTGGTGCCGCAGGGGGTGTACCGGGCCTCCGGATACATGGCCAGAATGTCGCCACGCTGAAGCACCTTGCGAATGGATTTGACCAGATGCAGGTCGGTGGTGTATTTCCGGGTGGCGATGGCGCCGATCCACTCCAGCAAAAACCACTTGACCACGTAGCCGTCGATGCTGACCACGTTGCTCACCGGGTAGGGCCAGGTGGCCATGGCGGTGAGTTCAAAGTCAATAAAGTGCATGTGGTTGCTCAGAAGCATGTAGGGCGGCTTCAAGTCCTCCATGCCGATTTTTTCTACTTTATAATCCTTTCCGATCAGGGCGATCTTGGACAGCACCCAGATCAGCCAAGTCCAGAATTTTCCTTGATGTAGGGGATATTTGGCGGTTTTGTACCGCTTTTTGTTCCGATAATTCACTTCAATGTTCAAAAAATTCACCTCGGTTGTCATTGTAAACCATTTGCCCCAAAAGCGCAAGAAGTTTTCTTTTTCGACAAAGGGTACTTGAAACGGTGTCTTTGTTGGTGGTACAATGAGCATGAGGGGGTGCTGTCTGTGGAATTGCTAAGTAGAAAGAAAAATCGATTGGAATCCTACGACTATAGCGCGCCCAATGCCTATTTTGTAACCCTCTGCACCCAAGACAGAAAGAATTTTTTCTGGAAAAATGTAGGGGCGATCATTGATCGCCCGGAGGATGTTCCGTTGACCGAATTGGGTGTAATTGTGCGACGGAGCATCGAAGATATTCCCCAACATTACCCCATGATTTCTGTTGATAAGTTTGTTATCATGCCCAATCATGTGCATCTGCTGCTGCAGATCAATACGGATGAGGGCGGGCGATCAATGATCGCCCCTACATTATCAACGGTGGTCAGGCTGATGAAAGGGGCTGTTACCAAACAAGCGGGAATTTCTGTTTGGCAGAAGGGTTTTTATGACCATGTGGTTCGTGGTCAAAAAGATTACTTGGAAATTTGGAATTATATTGAAGGGAATGCGTCCGAATGGGTGGCGCAACGCCATATAAATAACGGGACGGGAAACCCGTCCCCTACAGTGGAAGGAAGATAGAAATGCAACTGCTTTGGATTTTGGTGGGGGTTGCGGCGGGGGTTGTTTTGCTTGCGCTGCTGATCGCCTATGTTTGCTTTCGGATGGCGTTTTATGCCAAACCCCGGAAGCCGTTGCCGGAAGATGTGATTGAAATTCCCGATGGGGAAATTTACGAGGTGTACCGTCCGTCTATGGAAAAATGGGCGAAGGAAGTCCGTCAAATGCCCCGGCAGACCTTTAAAATCAAATCCTTTGACGGCTTGACCCTTGTGGGTAACTACTACGAATTCGCCCCCGGCGCACCGATGGAGCTGATGTTCCACGGCTACCGTGGCAGCGGCGAGCGGGACTTAAACGGCGGCGTCCAGCGGTGCTTCAAGCTGTGCAGAAGCGCCTTGATCGTAGAGCAGCGGTGCAGCGCCCCCAGCGAGGGCAAGGTCATTACCTTCGGCATTCGGGAGCATCGGGACTGCCTTAGCTGGGTGGATTTTGCGGTGCAGCACTTCGGCAAGGACGTGAAGATCATTCTCACCGGCATCTCCATGGGCGCATCCACGGTGCTTATGGCCGGCGGCTGCGACCTGCCGGAAAATGTCATAGGCATTCTTGCCGACTGCGGCTACAGCTCCGCTAAGGAGATCATTCAGGTGGTGATCGGCAAAATGGGTTTGCCGGTGAAGCTGAGCTACCCCTTTGTGAAGCTGGGCGCAAGGCTCTACGGCGGCTTTGATTTGGAGCAGACCTCCCCTGCGGAAATGGTGAAAAACTGCAAAGTGCCGGTGATTTTCTTCCACGGCGAAAGCGACGATTTTGTTCCCTGCCACATGAGCCGGGTGAATTTCGATGCTTGCGCCTCCCGGAAAAAGCTGGTCACCGTACCCGGCGCAGGACATGGTCTGAGCTACCCGGTAGCGCCGGAAACCTATTTAAGTGCGGTGCGGGAATTCTTCGGCCCGGACGCCTCGGCAACAAAATAAAAAAGAGAGGTCCGGTGGACCTCTCTTTTATTTATTATAATGTAGCGTGCTTTTTGTTTTTGACCAGTACGCCGATTGCCATGATCACAGCGAACACGATCAGATACCACAAGCAACCCATGCCGTGGCTGAAAATGGATGCCACAACCATGAACACGCTGCCGCACAGTGCCAAAATGGGCAGGATGAAGCGGCGAACCAGGCTCTGACCCTTTTCCTTGCGCATCCACTGGATCAGGATGGGCAGGTACATCAGGTAGATGGTGATAATGGGCAGCTCAGAGGAGTCGAACACGAAAGGACCGCTCCACATGCCAGCTAAGTTGGAGCAATAGAAGTACAAGAACCAAGCGGCGGTGACCAACAGCGCATAGGTGGCGGAGTTGCCGGGCATGTTGGTGTTGGGGTCGATGTGCTTCAGGGTCTGGGAATTGGGTGCTTCGCCTCTGTCAGCCAGTGCGTACATGCAGCGGGTGCAGCCCAGCATCAGACCGTTGGTAGTGCCAAGGCAGGAAATGGCGATGAACAGATTGAGCACGTTGCCAAGGAAACCGCCAAAAATGTTGGTAAAGGCAACGGTTGCGCCCTTGTCGATCAGCTCCTGGTTGCTTGCGCCACCGGCTGCGCCGATGTAGTAGAAAATGTAAGTTGCCATGATGACGATGCCGCCGATGAGCAGCGCCTTGGGCAGGTTGCGCTTGGAGTCCTTGATCTCGGCATTGATGGAGGTGGCGATGATCCAGCCTTCGTAAGCAAAGGCGGTGGCGCACACAGCCGCAAACAAGGGGAATTCGGACACCTTTGCGGCGTCTACCACAGCGGCGGTGACCATGTTTTCCTGCAGGATGCCGTTGATCAGACCGTAGATCAGACCTACAATCGCCATCAGTCCCAGAGGGATCATCTTGATCACGGTGGTGCTGGTCTGGAATTTGCCTGCCAGCTTGGGAGACAGCACGTTCAGCGCATAAATTGCGCACATGTAGAACAGCGTCAGCGCCATGCACTCAGGGCCGATGATACAGCCGCCCTGGTCAGCGGGAATGGTCATGGGGAAGGCGGGGTTTGCGGAGGTGATAAACACCAAGGTATAGCGAGCGGACACCCATGCCAGCACGGAGGTCATGGCGGGGAAGTAAATGTTGGCAGAGAACCAACCCATGTAGTAGCCGTACTTCGGGCCGACGGTGGCTTCTGCATAGTCCACAAGGCCGTTAACACGCTCGTATTTCTGACCCATAAAGGAGAAGGTCAGCAAGCATACCAGCATGATCGCACCGCCGATGAGCCATGCGATAATGCCCAGAGGCATATCGCCGGCAGTCTTTTCAAGGATCGCTTGGGCCTTGAAGAACACACCGGAGCCGATAACGATACCGACTACCATGCAGATGGCGGTAAACAAGCCGTATTTTCTGGTCAATTTGTTGTCCACGTTTCATCACTCTTTCTTTTTTGGGTTTTCAATAAATGAATATTCCTATTGTATAGGAAAATGCCGGTCTTGTCTATCCCTAATTGAAGATTTATTTAGAATTAATGCTGAGGGGGTGCATGATGGATTGCGGTGGTCGGGTTTATTTAGAATTAATCCCTACGGCACACGATAGATTGCTGTAGTCGGGTTTATTTAGAATTAACCCCTCCGGCGCTCTGCGCCACCTCCGTTTGCGGTGCCCGATAAAATCTTCGGGCTCACGCATTTCCTCGATTTTATCGACCGCGGCACACACTGCGCCTGCGCTGCATCTGCCACCGGCAGTGCGCAGGCTCGTGGCCCCTTCCAGGGGAGGCGCTCTAACGAAGGTGCTGACTGGGATTGGTAAGATTGACATTGGCCCACAACCCGAAGGGTTGGGGCAAATGTCAATGGAATCTCCCACGAGCTAAAAATTGCTCGCCAGCTCTCAATTTTTACACCAGTCTGCGGACTGGTGCCGCTCTTTCGATTCCCGTAGGGAATC
>JAZRQF010000083.1:0-33755 GCA_045649605.1 Faecousia sp. | reverse complement strand
CACCGACAATGACACCCGCTATGCTCTGATGCACAAGGCTGAGGACCTGCTGATGTCCACCGGCGCTATCGTTCCTCTGTACTTCTACACCGACATCTACATGGTCGACGATTCCGTGGAAGGCTTCTTTGCTAACCCCCTGGGCTACAAGTACTTCCGTAACACCACCGTCAACGGCTCTTCCGATCTGCTGAACGTCTGCATCGGCTCCGAGCCCGACACCATCGACCCCGCTCTGAACTCCGCTGTTGACGGCGCAACTCTGGTTTCCCACCTGTTTGCTGGTCTGGCAAAGTGGGATCAGGACGAGAACGGCAACCTGGTTATCGCAGCTGACTGCGCTACCGAGCTGACCGAGGGTGTTGTTAATGAAGACGGCACTGTTACCTACACCTACACCCTGAAGGAAGGCCTGAAGTGGTCTGACGGCGAAGCTCTGACTGCTGCTGATTTCGCTTTCGCATGGAAGCGCGCTGCTTCTGAGGAGCTGGCTGCTGACTACGGCTACATGTTCGAAGTCATCAAGGGTTACCCCAACGAGCTGGCTGTTGAAGCTACCGATGATGTTACCCTGACTGTTACCCTGAACAATGCTGTTGCTTACTGGAACGAGCTGCTGGCATTCCCCACCTACTTCCCCGTACGTGAGGATGTTGTTGCTAACGAGGGTTGGGCTACTGACGCTTCCACCTACGTTTCCAACGGTGCTTACACCATGACCGGTTGGGATCACAACTCCACCATCACTCTGACCAAGAACGAGAACTTCCACGGTGCAGCTGATGTCACCATGAAGGAGATCAAGTTCTACCTGTCCGACGACGCTAACAACATGCTGACCAACTTCAAGAACGGCACTTGGCAGTTGATCGACGACGTTCCCACCAACGAAATCGCAGCTCTGAAGGTTGATTTCCCCACAGAGTTCATTATCGCTGGTCAGATCGGTACTTACTACGTCTGCTGGAATATCAACGAGCCTCTGCTGCCCTGAGTTTAATCCATCAGCGTGATCAAGGACGATTGTCAGTTTGATCCAAAATATGAGGGAGCCGCATTTGCGGCTCCCTTTTTCTACAAGAAAGAAGCCTCCGGAATTACCGGAGGCTTCTTTTTTAGATTTCAATTTCCATTGTAGAGATAACACTTGCGCAGCGGGGGCACAGGCCTTCTGTGTTGGCTTGTTCGGAGTGCATCCAACAACGGGGACACTTCTCACCACGTGCCTCTACAACGCCTACAGTCAGCTGAGGCAGGTTTGCACCAACACCGGTAGTTGCATCGCCGGGAGTTGCTTCCCAAGTGCAGGAGGAGACAATACAGATCTCAGCAAGGTTAATATCCTTGCAGACATCAACCAGCGCAGCGTCCTCTGTCTGCAGGCTTACATGTGCTTCCAGTGCTTTGCCGATACGCTTGTCGGCACGCGCAATCTCAAGAACACCGTTTACGTCCTGACGCAGCTTCATGACCGTTGCCCACTTATCCATAGTGCTTTGATCCAAAGCGTATTCACAGAAGCTTTCAGGCATTTGGTTCAACAAAATGTTGCGTACATCATCGCCTTCACGATGGGGCATTGCCTGCCAGATTTCGTCGCAGGTGAATGCCAGAATGGGAGCGAACAGCTTGGCCATTGCATCAACAATCAGGAACAGAGCAGACTGTGCAGAGCGACGACGCAGGCCATTCTCTGCTTCGCAGTACAGACGATCCTTGATGATGTCAAGATAGAAGCTGGAAAGCTCAACAACACAGAAATCGT
The DNA here is from genome assembly GCA_045649605.1 of Faecousia sp. Classification (GTDB taxonomy): domain Bacteria; phylum Bacillota; class Clostridia; order Oscillospirales; family Oscillospiraceae; genus Faecousia. The sequence continues at coordinate 31,990 of JAZRQF010000083.1, read as the reverse complement.
TAATAGCGTGTGCAACTTGATGGAACTCATAATGATTGTAGGACTTTTTGCACTGCTGTACCAGCTCGTTGAGCTTTGTCAGTGCCCACTTGTCCAGTTCTTCCATGTCACATGCAGCGACCAAATTGTTGGGATCAAATCCATCCAGATTACCCAGGCAGTAACGGGCGGTGTTACGGAACTTCAGATAGTTCTGAGCGATCTGCTTGAAGATTTCCTTAGAACAACGCACATCAGCATGGTAGTCGGAGGATGCTGCCCACAGACGGACAATATCAGCACCGAAGTCTTTAATCAGATCTGCAGGATCTACACCGTTACCCAAACTCTTATGCATTGCGCGGCCCTGACCGTCAACGACCCAGCCGTGAGTCAGCACCTGCTTGAAGGGTGCACCCTGATCCAAAGCACCAACAGAAGTCAGCAGACTGGACTGGAACCAACCACGGTACTGATCAGCGCCTTCCAGATAGACGTCAGCAGGCCACAGTTCGGGGGTGTCCTTCATCAAAGAAGCAAAGTGGGTAGAGCCGGAGTCGAACCAGCAATCCAAAGTATCGGTTTCCTTGGTGAAGTGCTTGCCACCGCAGTGCGGGCAGGTGAAGCCGTCAGGAATTAAATCCATAGCTTCCTTTTCAAACCAAACATTGGAACCAAATTCATCGAACAGCTTAGAGATCTTTTCGATGGTTTCGGGAGTGGAGACGGGTTTGTTGCAATCGCTGCAGTAGAAAACAGGGATAGGAAGACCCCAGCGACGCTGACGGGAGATACACCAGTCTGCACGCTCACGGATCATGCTGATCATACGATCTTCGCCCCAGGCAGGATACCACTGCACGTTTTCAATTGCCTTAACTGCCTGATCCTTAAAGGATTCTACAGAGCAGAACCACTGGGGAGTAGCACGGAAAATGATAGGCTTTTTGCAGCGGTCGTGATGGGGGTAGGAGTGGACGATGTTTTCAGAAGCAAACAGTGCGCCGCTTTCCTTCATATCCTCAAGAATGATAGGATTGGAATCCTCGGTCTTCAGGCCTGCGTATTTGCCTGCGTAGTCGGTGTGACGGCCGTAATCGTCTACGGGAACGACCAGCTCCATGCCATAACGCATACAAGTCTGATAGTCATCAGCACCGAAGCCGGGAGCGGTGTGAACACAGCCGGTACCGGAGTCCATAGTGACATACTCCGCATAAACCAAACGGGAAGTCTTGTCCAGGAAGGGATGCTTTGCAAGCATGTTTTCGAAGAAGCTGCCGGGATAGGTTGCCAGCACTTCGTAATTCTCAAAACCGCCGATCTTCATGGTCTTCTCCATCAGAGCCTCTGCCATGATGTAGGTCTCGCCATTTTCTGCCTTGACCAGCACATAGCTATCACGGGGATGCAGACAGATTGCCATATTGCCGGGCAGAGTCCAGATGGTGGTAGTCCAAATGACAAAGTAGGTCTTGCTCAGATCAAAACCTGCCAGCTTACCCAGATCGTCAGCCATGGGGAACTTAACATAGACAGAGGTACAAGGATCGTCCTGATATTCAATATCAGCTTCTGCAACTGCCGTTGCACAGAAAGGACACCAAGTGACGGGTTTTAGACCCTTGTAAATGAAGCCCTTATCAAACATGCGGCCAAAGACCTTAACTTCCTGTGCCTCAAAATGCTTGTCCATAGTGCGGTAAGGCTTCTTCCAGTCGCCGACGACGCCCAGACGCTTAAAACCGCCCATTTGCTTTTGGATAAAGTCCTCGGCAAAATCCTCACAAGCTTTGCGGAACTCAGAAACAGACATATCTTTGTTCAGCTTGCTCTTTGACTTCTCGATAGCACGTTCGATAGGCAGACCATGGTTATCCCAGCCAGGAACATAAGGGGTGTAGTAACCCGTCATAGCGTGGCTACGAACAATAAAGTCCTTCAGAGTCTTGTTCAGTGCATGGCCCATGTGAATGTAGCCGTTAGAGAAGGGAGGGCCATCATGCAGGATAAAGGGAGGGAGCTCCTTGTTCTTTTCCAACATCAGGCTGTACAGATCTTGCTGCTCCCAACGCTCCAGCATACCCGGTTCGCGGTTGGGCAGACCGGCTTTCATAGGGAAGTCGGTTTTTGGGGTGATGATTGTGTTTTTATACTCCATTGGAATACCTCCATATTATATTCTTAAAAATAAACACCTTTGTCTCAATCAAGAGACAAAGGTGTATTGTTTACCTCTGCGGTACCACTCTCGTTCCGGTTTCCCGGCACTCGTATTCGCGATATCGGGCGAACCCGGCACAGCCTACTGTATTCGGTGCACTGCTCAAAGGTGATATAAACGGTACCATACTTACTGCCTTGCACCAAACGGCAGCTCTCTGAAAGCAGGGGATACGTTTACTTGTCCTCGTCGTTGCTTTGATTATTTATTTGTGTGGGAGAGGGGATCGTAATTTTTGCCAAATTGCAGATTTGCAAACTTACTGGTAGTGGTATCTGTGGTAGGATGCTTGGGTTCTGCAATGGGAGCAGAATCGTCGGTTGTGCCAACAAGATTCTGCAGATTTGCAGAGATCTCATCTGCGACAGCGTCTGTGGCAGAAGGATGACGGGTGTTGCCTTCACTGCGCTCGTAGTCAAATGCAACGGGAGTTGTGGCGAGGGGGCGGTTTGCTTCTTTGATGCGCTCCAAAGCCTGTACACATGCGTTGATTTGTTCTTGCAGTTCAGTAATTTTCGCTGCAGCGACACGCTTTGCTTCTTCAACACGGGCGTTCTCTTCAGCGATCAATGCATCTGCATTTTTTGCATTTTCAGCAGCGGCAGCGTTTGCGTCGTTGAGCATTTGTGTACATTTGGCTTCCGCTTCTTTTACCATCATATCGCAAGTCTTCTGTGCGTTAACGATGGCATCTTTCATGCTGGCTTCATTTTTGCGGTATTCTTCAAGCTTGCTGACAAGCACTTTCATTTTGCTTTTGAGAAGGCCGTTCTCCTTGTACAAGGTGACGTAATCCTCGGTCAGCGGCTCCAGAAATTCATCAACTGCCTGCTTGTCGTAACCGCCAAAGGCAACAGTTCCAAAGGAAATCTGATCTATTTGTTGGGGTGTAAACATAGTATATCCTCACTAATACAGGAATGTTTTAGATATAGCTTTCAATATCGCTCGGGATGCTCTCCAGATCGCCAACAACATTCATGTTGTGGGGGCAGAACAAGTAGGTAGACTGGGCAATCTTCTTTACACTGCCGTCAAGTGCATATACACTGCCGGACAGGAAATCCACGACGCGGCGAGTCAGTGCCTTGTCTACATTTTCCATATTCAGAATAACTGCTTTCTTTCTGCGCAGCTCATCGGCAGCACGAGCAGCATCATCAAAAGCCTTGGCATGGAACAGAACAACTTCCTGCTTGCCGGAACCCATGTTCAGCACCTGACCGCTGAAGCCGCTGGGGGCAGTAGTGGTCTCAGTTTCCTGTGTTGCGCTAAAAGGAGAGGTGCGGCGGCTGCGGGGAGCAGATTCCTGCACTTCGTCTTCAAAGCCGTCCAAACCTTCATCATCGTAATCTTCGTAAACTTCCTCAGAATAGGGCTGTGTAAACTTCTTAATGTTATCCCAGAAACTCATATGTCTGTATCCTCCTAATATCTTCATGTCCTATTTTGAATAGTCACGTGCGCCGAAAATGGCGGTACCGATACGAATCATTGTGCTGCCGCACTGAATTGCATCCCGGTAATCGTCGGACATACCCATGGACAGAATATCTACCAATACATTATCGTATTTTTTTGTCGTTATGTCAACAGAAAGGTTGTACATTTCTTGAAAAAATTTGCTATTTTCTCCCGAAAAATGGGAAATTGGGGGGATTGCCATGAGACCTTGTACCCGAACGTTGTCAAACGTAGCAATTTCATCGAGAATTTCGTCGATCTCATCAGTTAAAAAACCGGACTTATTCGGTTCTTTTCCGATGTTGATTTCCAAAAGAATATCCTGAACGATATTCTGTTTCTGTGCCTCGGCTTGGATCGCTTGCAACAGACGAAGAGAATCCACACTTTGGATCAGATCCACTTTGCCGACGACTTGCTTGACTTTGTTGGTTTGCAGATGCCCAATAAAGTGTACCGGAGCGCCGGCATAAGCGTTTTCAGCTAACTTCTTTGTTAGCTCCTGCACGCGGTTTTCTCCACAACAATCTACACCGGCACGAATTGCCTGACGGACATTTTCTGCATCGTTCATTTTAGTCGCAGCGCAGAGCATAATTTCAGCAGGGTTTCTCCCGGCAGATAGGGCGGCTTCTGCGATATTCGCCCTTATTTGTGCGATATTTTCGGCAATAGACATAGAATCCCTCTTTCTTGAAACAGTGGGGAAGCGTTTGTAAAGATCAAAGGGCGACGAAGCGGTGCTCCGTCGCCCTTTGATTATGCAGTAGGAACTGCGGCTTTCAGTGGCCGAATGGGGGCAAGGGTAGAGATGGCATGCTTATAGATCATTTGCTGCTTGCCTTCAGAAACCAACACGACCACAAAGCTGTCAAAGCCGGTGATCACGCCCCGGAGCTGAAAACCATTCATCAAGAACAAGGTAATAGGAACTTTTTCCTTTCGAACCTCGTTGAGAATGGCATCCTGTAAATTGTATTGTTCAGACATATGTATTCCCTCTTTCTTTGAAATTCCCAATGGGATACATAAATCTTAGCATTTGTTACATATCGAAATTTGCCAGAATTTGTCGAGCGCGGACAAGAATTTCTCCTGTTTTTTCGCCGTTTTTCCGTGTAAGCCAATGAATGGCCTTGTTGCGACGGAACCAAGTCAATTGGCGTTTTGCGTAGTGACGGGATGACTGTTGCACTAGAACGACGGCCTCGTCAATGCTGCACTTATCGTGCAAAGCGTCCAGAAATTCTTTATAACCGATGGCTTGCATGGCGGTACATTTTTCCGGAATGCCAATTGCCAGCAGAGAGTGAATCTCATCTAAAAGACCATCTTGCAGCATTTGCTCTACACGGCGATCGATCCGGTGATATAGAGCAGCACGATCTTCATCTTGCAATGCAAACCAGACGGGGTTGTATTTGGGTGGGATAGCTTGCGTTTTCAGATTGTGCGCGGTAATTGTTTCGCCGGTCTCATAATAGACCTCCAACGCACGGATAATTCGCTTGCGATCGGCCAAATGCAGCCGGGAGGCACTGTCGGGATCCACACTTCGAAGTGTTTCTAACAGTACTTCAATGCCTTCTGCATCTGCTTGCGCTTCCAGTTTCTCCCGCATACCGGTGGAGGGGTAGGGCGCAAAGCTGTTTCCGCGGATCAAGGCATCCATATACAGACCGGTTCCGCCGGCGATGATGGCGGTCTTACCTCTGGCAAGGATGTCGTCTACTATAGGCGTTGCCATCTCGCAGTAGCGGCTGACGGAGAAGTCCTCATCCGGTTCTGCAACGTCCAGCATATGGTGGACAACACCTTGGCGTTCTTCAACGGTAGGCTTTGCTGTGCCGATGTCCATGTGTTTATAAACCTGCATGGAATCGCAGGACACGACTTCACCGTTTACAGCTTTAGCCAACTCTACAGCCAGTGCTGTTTTTCCGGAGGCAGTCGGTCCGGCAATACATATAATTTTGTCCAAAACCGCCACCTCCTTTCTCTTAACTGCGTTTAAACTGTTTTTCTAATTGCTTTTTGCTTAGGGTGATGCAGACGGGTCTGCCGTGGGGACAGTACTTCAGTTCTTCACGCTCCATAACCTGCTTTACGAGAGCCAGCAACTCTTTTTCGTCGGTTTGCCAACCGGCCTTGATTGCGGCTTTGCAGGCCACGGTATGGAGCATTTCGTCTCTGACATTTTCAACTTTTTCTCTGCGGCCGTTCAAAAGATCAGCGGCCAGTGCATCCAATGCATCAGCAGCATCATCAACGGAAAGATCCATAGGAATCTGCCGCAGCAAAACGGTATTATCTCCGAATTCGTCGATTTCAAAACCCAGTTGCTCCAGTAATGCGGTATTTGTCAACAAAATGGATGTACATTCGGGATTAAGTCGGCAGGGAATGGGGGACAGCAAGGCCTGAGAACTGATGCGCTCTTGATTGGCTTTCAGCTTGTCAAACAAAATGCGCTCATGGGCGGCATGCTTGTCAATGAGAAATGCTTCTTCCCCTTGCTCAACAATGATATAACTGCGGTACAGTTCTCCCACAAGACGCCAAGGCGCTTCCTGAGGCATTGGCAGAGTGGATTGCTCCATAATCTGTTCAGGTGCTTTCTCGATAACAGGTTCAGCAGCTGGCTGCTTAGGTATAGGGGTGCTGATCTGGGGGAGAACAACGTTTTGATGCAGTGTCAAACTATCACGGCGCTCAATTGCAGCTGCCGTTGCAATTGCGGCTGCAGGTGTAGGACGCGGAGCATCTTGAATAGCAGTAGAGAAATTCTTATACTCTTGCGCAGTCATAGTGCGGAAGAAGTTTTCCTGCTTTGCTGGTGCGGTGGTGTGTGTTGGCGCAGTCGATACCGGGGCAGAAGGGACGGGGGCAGGAGCAGGTTTAAATTGTACCTGAGGACGGTCGGGTGTCTTATTCAACGCACCCAACACGCCGTAATGGATACAGTCAAAAACAGCTTTCTCATTCAAAAATTTGACCTCTGTTTTTGCCGGATGAACATTTACATCAACTACGTTGGCGGGCAAACGCAAGTGAAGCACACAAGCGGGGAACTTGCCCACCATAATCTGATTGCGATATGCCTCCTCAAGGGCGGCGATCAAAAGCTTGGATTTTACAGGACGATCATTTACAAAGAATGTCTGTAAATTTCTGCTGGGACGTGCATCAGTAGGCTTGGACACGTAACCGGAAAGGGAATAGCTGTCCCAACGGCTGTCTACGGGGATCATCTTGCCGCCGTCGCGGCCATATATGCTGTAAACGGCTGCTTCCAGATTTCCGGAACCGGGTGTGGAGAGCACTTCTTTGCCGTCACGAAGAAAGCGGAAAGATACGCCGGGGTGTGCCAAGGCTTGTAACTGCACTGCGGCAGCAACACGGCTACCTTCTACAGTGTCGGATTTCATGAATTTCATTCTGGCGGGGGTGTTGTAGAACAGATCCCGGATGATGATGGTTGTGCCATCGGGGCAACCGGCCTCGGATTCTTCTGTGATATTACCGGCTTCTAAATGTAGACTTGTGCCGCTGATAGATCCGGGAGTCTTTGTCAGAAGATCGATTCGGCTGACAGATGCGATAGCAGCCAAAGCTTCACCACGGAAGCCCATAGTGGAAATGGCAGCCAAATCCTCAGCAGTGCGAAGTTTGGAGGTTGCATGCCGCAAAAATGCGGTTTTGGCATCTTCGGGAGCCATGCCACAGCCGTTGTCGGTAACCCGCAAAAAGGTCATACCACCGTCACGGATTTCAACTGTTACCTGCGATGCACCGGCATCCACAGCGTTTTCCAGAAGCTCCTTTACAACAGATGCAGGCCGTTCTACAACTTCGCCAGCAGCGATTAAATTGGCCACATGGGGAGATAATTGGATAATTTTAGGCATATTTTTCACCTCATAGCGAGAATGCCGATCATATTGATAGAAATGTGGATTAAAATGGGTGCCCAAATGGAATTAGTCATGGCATAAGCCAATCCCAAACAAATACCAGCGGGAAGATACTGCAAGAAACATAACAGTAGGTGCATGGGCTCATACAAACCAATATAACCAACCACATGCACAGCAGCGAACACCAGAGTAGACACCACATAGGCAGCGATCCGGCTGCGATTGTAAAGTCCTCTGAATACTAAACCTCTATACAGCACTTCTTCTGTAATCGGCACAAGCAGAATTGTTGCAAAGCTGATCAACCCGGTGTTTTCCTGCACCAGCGCACCGATGGATTCGTCGTTAACATTGGAAAACTCCGGATAGATCGTCACGTTCAGAATGCTGATTGCAATGCTTAAAATCCAGTACAGCCCAAAGGAAATAACGACGCCTGCAATAAGACTGACGATATCTGAAAGTGCAGTTTTTGCGTTATCCAATAAAAATCGCCAGAAGATAAACGCAACGCAGGCAAAGTTCATGAAGAAGAAAAGAAAATTCAGTTCCGCTTCAGACAGAGGATTACCGAGCAAAAGGTTTGCAAAGACAATCACAATCGGCAATACGGTTGCCTGCAGCACAAAGTAGATCCAGCCGAGCAGCAACTCGTGCCTGCGCATGGGTACAGTTAGTTTTTTCATAAATCAATCCAACATTTTCTTAAGTTTGTACAACTCATTCATAGCTTCGATGGGAGTAAGTGTTTCCACCTGAATATTGGCCAGAGCATCCCGGACTTGCTGGGCGCTCAGATCCAACATGCTGATCTGATCATCAGGTTCGCTATAGACGACATGGGAAACAGCGGGAGCGCCCTCGGTTTCCAGTTGAGCAAGAATATCTCTTGCTCTGTTGACCACTGTATTGGGAAGACCAGCCAGTTTTGCAACCTCGATACCGAAGCTGTCGTCAGTAGCGCCGGGGACAATTTTCCTCAGGAAGATCATCTTGTCGCCACGTTTTTTTACAGCAATATTGTAGTTTTTGACGTTGGGAAGTTCGTCCTCAATGCTGCTCAGTTCATGATAGTGGGTAGCAAACAAGGTTTTTGCACCCAAATGCTTGGGACTTGCAGCATATTCCAAGACGGCCCGGGCAATGGACATGCCATCATATGTAGATGTACCGCGTCCGATTTCGTCCAAAATCAGCAGGCTCTTGGAAGTGGCGTATTTTAAGATGGAAGCGACTTCGGTCATTTCCACCATAAAAGTAGATTGACCGGAGGCCAGATCGTCACTGGCGCCGATTCGGGTGAATACACGGTCAACAAGACCGATCCGGGCGCTACGGGCAGGGACAAAAGAACCCATCTGTGCCATCAAAACGATCAGAGCAACTTGACGCATGTAAGTAGACTTACCGGCCATATTGGGGCCGGTGATAATGGCTACCTGATTGTCGTTTGCACCCAAATGAGTATCGTTGGGCACGAATAATGTGTCACTGAGCATCTGTTCGACCACGGGATGCCGTCCGTCCACAATATCGATCTCATTACCAAGGGTAATCTCCGGGCGGCAATAGCCCCGCTTTACTGCTACGGTAGCCATAGAACAAAGGGCGTCTGTAGCGCCAATGGCGGCGGCAGAGGTTTGAATACGGGGTGCTTGTTTTGCCAAGAATTCCCGCAATTGCGTAAAGATCTGATATTCCAAAGCTGTGAGACGTTCTTTGGCGGTGAGGATCTGGTTTTCCAGTTCCTTTAACTCCTGGGTAATATAGCGCTCACAGTTCGTCAGCGTCTGCTTGCGGATATAGTGCTCCGGTGCTTGATCGATGAAAGACTTGGAAATTTCGATGTAGTATCCAAAAACTCTGTTGTATCCTACCTTCAGTGTACGGATACCGGTCTTTTCCCGTTCGGCAGCTTCAATGGCTGCAATGGTGCCTTCGCCGCCGTTCATAATATCACGCAGGCGGTCAGCTTCTTCGTTAGCGCCGGGGCGGATAATACCGCCTTCACGTACGGTTAGCGGGGGTTCATCCACAATGGTGTTTTCGATCATGTTAGCGCAGTCGGATAGCGGATCGATAGACTGCGCCAATTTCTGCAGCAGGGGAGCTTCTGTTTGCTGTAGTTGATGCTTAACTTCCGGCAGGGCGCGCAGACCGCGAGCCAAACCTAACAGATCCCGACAATTGACGGTGCCGGTAACAATACGTGTGGTAACACGTTCCAAGTCGGTAACATCTTTTAGCGCTTCGATCAGTTCGCCCCGGCAGACAGTGGCGTTTACCAGGTCTTCAACAGCACTTTGACGGCGACCAATTTCCGCAGGATCCAAAAGGGGCTTTTCCAGCCAACTGCGGAGCATACGACCACCCATAGCGGTATGGGTTTTATCCAGCACCCAAAGCAGTGTGCCTTTCTTTTCCTTGCTGCGCAGGGTTTCGGTCAGCTCCAGATTGCGACGGGCATCCATATCCAGTTCCATAAAACGTCCAGTGGTGTAATACTGTAATTCACGGATATGTGCCAAATCGTTTTTCTGTACAAACTGTAGTGTTTGCAGCAAAGTGCCTGCGGCAATGGCAGCTGCCGGCAGTCCGGTTAAACCCAGCTGCGCCAAAGGCATATTGAAATGCTGCTGCAATAGTTGCTGACTGCCGGATAAATCAAATTGTTCCGGCTTGCCTTCGTCAATGCAGCAATTCAGGCGGTGAAACAGCGCATCCTCCAAAATAGGATCGTGAACGCCAGTACCACCGCGAATGACCTCGGAGGGAGCAAAGCGGCCCAGTTCAGAAGCGGCTGCCTGCGGGTCTGCACAGAGCGTTACAAAGAATGCGCCGGTAGAGACGTCACAAAATGCCAGTCCGTATCGAGAATCCTCTCCGTACAGACAAGCCATATAATTGTTTTTACTTTCGTCCAGCATGCAGCTTTCGGTAACAGTACCGGGGGTGACGATTCGGGTAATGTCTCGTTCTACGATGCCCTTTGCTGCGGCAGGGTCTTCCATTTGTTCGCAAATCGCAACTTTATATCCCTTGGCAACCAAGCGAGCGATATAGGCATCCACAGAATGGTAGGGGACACCGCACATGGGGGTCTGTTCTTCCTTGGGTTTGCTGCGATCGCGCGTGGTTAAAGTCAGATCCAGTTCCTTTGCAGCCAGTCTGGCATCCTCATCAAACATTTCATAGAAATCGCCCAGGCGGAAAAATAGAATGGAATCCTGATTTTTCGCTTTAATGGCATTATATTGCCGTTTCATTGGGGTCGGCTCATTTTTATCTACAGCCATGGGATTCACTCCTTTTCTACCAGTTTTCCGGTCAGACTCCAGGTTGTGGAGCCGGTAATTTCAATCCATGCGAAGTTGCCAACAAGGTCGGATGCGCCGGAGAGACGAACCAATCTGCCGCCTTCAGTGCGGGCGGTAAGCAGCTCGTTGTCCATGCCGTCAATCAAGCAGCGCATAGTCTTTCCAATGTAAGCGCTATGGATTTTTTCAGAAATCTCATTCTGTACAGCGCACAGTCTGTCAAAACGGCGGTTCTTCTCTTCTTTAGGCGTGTTATCTTCCATAGAGGCGGCGGGAGTACCGACACGGGGAGAGAAGATGAAAGTAAACAAAGCATCGTAGTGGACTTCGCTGATCAAGGAAATGGTTTCCTCAAATTCCTCAGCTGTTTCGCCGGGGAAACCAACAATTACGTCAGAAGTCAGAACAAGGTCAGGCATAACGGACTTTGCATAACGTACCAATTCCAAATATTTCTCCCGATCATAGTGCCGATTCATGGCTTTCAGCACACGGCTGGAGCCGGATTGGAAGGGCAGATGCAATTGCTTTGCGATTTTAGAAGATGCAGCCATGGTGTCAAACAGCTTTTTGCCGGCATCACGGGGGTGGCTTGTCATAAAGCGAATGAGAAAGTCACCGTCAATGGCGGCAATTTGTGTCAATAAATCAGAAAAATCAATGCCGCAGGCAAGATCTTTGCCGTAGGAGTTTACGTTTTGTCCCAGCAGGGTAATTTCCTTGGCACCGGCTTCAATCAGTTGTCGGCATTCAGCCAGAATATCTTCGGGATTACGGCTTCTTTCACGACCACGGACGTAGGGGACAATGCAGTAGGTGCAGAAATTGTTGCAACCATACATGATGGATACCCATGCCTTCAAGGTGTTGTCCCGAAGCTGCGGCAATCCCTCTGCAATAGAACCGGGTTCATCTTCTACAAAGAATACACGCTTGCCTACAGTCAGGACGCTGTGCAGAATTTGAGGGAATTGCCATAAATGGTGGGTAGAAAATACACCGTCCACATGGGGATAGCTTTTACGAATTCTGTCTACTACATGGGTTTGTCCTGCCATACAACCGCATAGAAAAATCTTTTGGCAGGGATGACGGCGCTTTGTATGTGTCAACGCGCCCATGTTGCCAAATACACGTTGTTCTGCATGTTCACGGATAGCGCAGGTGTTCATAACCACCACGTCTGCCCCTTCGGCTTTGTCGGTAATCGCATAACCGCTCTCGCTTAGAATGCCGCGAATACGCTCAGAATCCGCTTCGTTCTGCTGGCAGCCGTAGGTTTCAACATAGGCGCAGGGCACCCGATCTCGATCGTGCCAGTAGGCGCGAATTTTATCACAAAAAGAGAGCTGATGTGTCAGATCTTCTTTAGAAATAACAGTTGTTTTTGTGTTCATCAAACAATACCTCAACATGACAGTTGCAACCGCGTTTTGACGGTTCCGCTGTCTATAATTTCTCAAGTATAAATAATAACATTTTTTTCGTCTTTTTGCAATAGTCCGATGCGTTTTTTAATAGTCTATAAACATTTCAACATTTGCTTGCAATTCGCCGTGGGACGTGATAAACTGAATGCGTTATTTACTCACTTTGAGAGGGAGAAAATTATGATTTGTAAGTTCTGTAAAACAGAGGTCAATGAAGAAGCTGACATCTGTCCTTTCTGCGGAAAGTTTCTTGAAGAAGAAACTGTTGATGCGCAGGAAGCACCCGCGGAAGTAGAAGTTGTGGAGATTGTCCAGGACTCTGAAAACGAGGATTTCCAAGAAGTGGATATCGAAGAAGAGGAAATGGATGACGAAGACTTCGATGATGACGAAGATTTCGAAGACGACGAAGATTCCGAAGACGAAGACGAAGAGGAAAAGGCACAACCCAAAAAGAAGCTTTGGCCTTTGATCTTGGGTATTATCGGTGCTGTTGCAGCGCTGGGTGTATTGACCATCGTTTTGCTTGTAGCGTTGGGTGTTGATCTGAAGCCTCGCGCCAATGACATTCAATACAAGCAGAATTATACTGTCAGCGACGAAGTGGCGGGCAGAAAGGCTGATGTTGTTGTAGCTACCATTGGTAACAAGAAGCTCACTAACGGTCAGCTGCAGGTTTATTACAACATGCAGGTGGCGGATTTCATCAATTATTACGGATCTTATATGACCTATATCGGCCTTGATCCTTCAAAGCCTTTTGGTGAGCAAAAATGTGCGCTTGACGAGAGCTTGACATGGGAACAGTATTTCATTAACATCGCAATTCAAACCTGGCATAACTATCAATCTATGGGACTGCTGGCAGAGGAAGCCGGATTTACACTGGATGCAGATACAGAGGCACAAATTGCCGGTCTGCCTGAATCGCTGAACCAGCAGGCTGTACAGGGCGGTTATGCCAATGCCGACGAGATGATCCAAGAGTTTTTGGGTAAGGCATGTACGCTGGAGGATTACATCGACTATATCCGCTTGATATATCTGAGTAATCAATTTTATAATTCCGAGTATGAGCGTCTAACGCCGACTATGGAAGACATTGAAAAGTACTTTGCTGAAAACGAGGCAACTCTGGCGCAAAGCGGTATTACCAAGGAAAGCGGTCAGGTGTCTGATGTGCGTCATATTCTTGTTCTCTTTGAGGGCGGTACTACTGACGACGAGGGCAAGACCACTTATTCCGATGAAGAAAAAGCAACTGCTCTGGCAGAGGCGGAGAGAATTTTGGAAGAGTGGAAAGCCGGCGCTGCAACAGAAGATAGCTTTGCGGAATTGGCCAATAAGTACTCCGGCGATCCTGGCTCCAACACCACCGGCGGTTTGTATCAGGGAATTGCTCCCGGCTCTGCTTATTATGAGAATTTCCTGAATTGGTCCATTGATGTAAGCCGTAAGACCGGCGATACTGGTATTGTAGAATCCCAATCCGGCTATCACATCATGTATTTTGTAACCGGTGAGCATTATTGGATCACTTCTGTACGCTCTACTCTTACTACGGAGCGCACAAATGCTTTGCTTGAAAATGCGCAGCAGCAGTGGCCCGTCAAGGTCAATTATAAGAAAATTGCTTTGACAAAACTGAACATTAGTTGATTGTAAAACCGCCTGCAGTTAGAACTGCAGGCGGTTTTCGTTTGGTTATTTACCAATTTGGCGACAAAGATTCTCTCATTGGTAAGGTTTCAAATATTTCCCGGGTAATGGCTTTGTATTCGTTCAGATCTGTGGTTTTACGGAGTTGTTTCCATAGCTTGTCGCCGCCTTCAAATTTGCAGATCAGGTAGTGCCAATTCTCCTTTAAACGGAACATGGCGTTTCGCGAACCGCCGAAAGAAACTAAGTACTCTTCCAAGAGAGCATCGTAAAAAGCTTGCAGTGTTTTTCTGTCTGTGCCACCGGGAGTTATCATGCCGGGATCGCCTACAAGACCTCTGCCCAACATTATGGCATTGATCTGCGGGAATTTATCTTGGAAGGCTTTGATTTCCTTTAAGCTGCATAGATTTCCATTGTAGCAAAGGGGAATGCTGCTATGCTGTGTGGCATAGGTAAAAGCATCCATATCCACGTTGCCGCTGTAAAATGCGCTGCGCACCCGGGGATGAATAGTCAGTTCCTTTACGGGATAACGGTTAAAGATTTCTAGAAGGGCAGGGAATTCGGTGGCGTCTGTAAACCCCAAGCGTGTTTTGATAGATATGTCCAAAGGTGCGCAATTGTAAATTTTGTTTAGAAAGCAGTCAAGCTCTTCGGGATTTCGGAGCATGCCGGAACCCTTTCCTTTGGCTGTAACCGTGCCGGAAGGACATCCTAAATTTAAATTGACTTCTGGGTAACCGAGTTCCTTACATTGTTGCGCCATCCAGAGGAAATCTTCGGGACTTTTTGTAAGGATTTGCGGAATTACCCGGTAACCGTTTTCCTCCGCCGGTGGCAACTCACGAAGCTCTTTCGGTGTCAGTGTTCTGTGAATGGTGGGGGAGAAAAACGGTGTATAGTATTGATAGATGCCGGGAAAGAACCGATTGTGCAGTTTGCGGTAAATGCTGTCGGTCAGTCCTTCTAGTGGGGCGAAATATACGTTCATATCTGTCTCTCCGAAAAAAGGGTGCGCGCAGGCGCACCCTTTTTGATTTAGATTTCCATAATCACGGGCAGGATCATAGGATTACGTTTGGTTGTCTTGAACAGATAACCGCTAAGGTCGTTCTTAATAGCAGACTTGATTGCTGTCCAATCACGGATATGCTTGCGCCAGCAGCGCTCGATGGCTTCAATTGCAACACAGCGCAGCTCTTCCATCAGCTCCTCGGATTCCTTTACATAAATAAATCCGCGGGTAATGATATCTGGGCCGGTTACAATGCTGCCATCCTGGCTAGACAGATTGACACATACAACGATCATGCCGTCCTGTGCCAAGTGCTTTCTGTCACGCAGCACAACACTGCCTACATCACCAACGCCGGTGCCGTCAACAAATACTTTGCCGGCAGGAACTGTTCCGTTAATTTTGCAGGTTTTACCGGTCAATTCGATCACGTTGCCGATTTCTGCAATGCGTACGTTTTTAGGATTGATACCCATCTGTGCTGCCAGTTTACCATGGATTTGTAGATGGCGCTGCTCGCCGTGAACGGGGATGAAGAATTTGGGTTTGCACAATGCGTGAATGATCTTCAATTCCTCTTGGCAAGCGTGGCCGGATACGTGCAGTCCTTCGCTCTTTTCATACACAACTTCTGCGCCCTTGCGGTACAGTTCGTTGATGATACGAGAAACAGCTTTCTCATTACCGGGAATTGCGGAAGCAGAAATAATAATACGATCACCGGAGGTAATGTCAATCTGCTTGTGTGAGGAAAATGCCATGCGGTACAGAGCAGACATGTTCTCGCCCTGAGAACCGGTGGAAACGATGACAACTTTGTTCTTGGGCAGGCTCTTAATGGCGTTCAGATCCACAATTGTTCCGGCAGGGACTTTAATATAGCCCAGCTCCTGCGCGACCTTTAGCATGTTTTCCATACTGCGTCCGGTGACGGCGACCTTTCTGCCGTAACGGTGCGCAGTGGCCAAAACCGCCTGAATGCGGTGCATGTTAGAAGCAAATGTGGTGACAACGATTCTTTGATCGCAATTTTTAAACTGCCGGTCCAAACCTTCTGCCACAATGTTTTCGCTGGGAGTGTAACCATGCCGTTCTGCATTGGTAGAATCGCAAAGCAGTGCCAGAACACCCTGATTACCCAATTCGCCCAGTCTGGCAAGATCAATCATGCCGTCCTTCGCGGTGGGATCGATCTTAAAGTCACCGGTCATGACAATTGTGCCTATCGGTGTATGAATTGCGAAAGCGACAGCGTCAGCAATAGAGTGGTTTACGTGAATGAACTCTACAGTAAAGCAACCTGCTTTGACGACATCGCCGGGCTTGTGTGTGATAAGTTTAACTTTGTCGGCGATCCGGTGTTCTTCTAGCTTTAGGCGGATCAGACCGTTGGTCATAGCGGTTCCGTGGATGGGGCAGTTAACCTGCTGCATGCAGTAGGGAATCGAGCCAATATGATCCTCGTGTCCGTGGGTAATGAACATGCCACGCAGCTTCTTCTCGTTTTGCACCAGGTAGGAAAAGTCGGGAATTACCAGATCAACGCCGTACATATCCTCGTCCGGGAAACCAACGCCGCAGTCGATTACGATCATGTCTTTGCCATATTCCAACACGGTGATGTTCTTGCCGATCTCATCTAGACCGCCAAGGGAAATGATTTTTAATTTTTCAGCCAAGTATATACTCCTTTCGAATTTGTCCAAATGGACATGACAAAATCAGCAGCCGTCGTCCTCTTTTACAGCCCCGTATCGCTGCTAGGGAGGCAAACGCCCGCATTATTTATAAAATTGCACGCAATTGCGTTGTTTGCTCAGGCCTTGCTACCTGACGCTTGTGTACATAGTATACCACATTTTTGGTAGATTGTACACATTTATTTTTCGACATGTTACAGCAGGATCTTTTTCTTGACGCCTTAGCAAAAAATCTATTGCGTGTTTAGCGTTCCTTTGCTATAATGAATAAAATAGCGTCATTATAAGCACTCGAAAAGGAGGCGGCGTATTTTGAATAAGAAATTAGGTAGATTATTACACCCTGGCACGGGCATGTATCTGTTTGTTTTACTGGTATTTGGCATTGCTGCGGCATTAAGCGAACAATACGTCCTGGCAGGTGTTGAGATCGGTATTACATTGTTGTTGCTGATCGTGCATTTGGTATATAGTCAGCACCGCCGCAATGAACTGCGTGAGTATGTTCAGAACATGGCGGAAGAAGAATTGGGCACGTCCGGTGTGGAAACACCGTTTCCTACCGTGTTGTTGCGTTTGACAGACGGTGGTGTTGTATATGCAAATGACGCGTTTGTCCAACTTACCGGTTTGCGTGATACCTTGTCTGAGAAGAAAATTGATGATGTGCTACATGGTTTCTCCACAGATTGGTTGACTGCCGGCAAGACAGAGTATCCCTATGATGTCACAATTGAGCAACGTCGCTATCGTGTTTACGGCACAGCCTTGCGTGCTAACGATTCTCACAGCACACCGTTGGGTATTTTGTATTTATCCGATCTGACAGAACTGTATCAGGTCCGTGACGAGTATGTTCGTTCCCGTCCGGTTGTTGCGATTATTCTGGTCGATAATTACGAAGAACTGACAAGAAACATGACCGATGGTGCGATCTCTGCGTTGGATGCCCGCATTAACAATAAGATTATGAAATGGGCGCAGGCGTATCAGGGAATGTTGCGCCGACTGGAAAAGAACCGGTTTTTGCTGGTCTTTGAGAAACGAGATCTGAAACAGATTGAAGAAACCAAATTCACAATCTTGGAAGATATCCATGACATCACTGCGCCTTCCGGTTTGGCAGCCTCTATTTCCGTTGGCGTTGGCGTAGAGGGTGCAACCTTTGCGGAAAGCTATGAATTTGCTGCACTTTCCATTGAAATGGCTTTGAGCCGTGGTGGTGACCAGGCTGTTATCAAGGATAGATTGAATTTCAACTTCTATGGCGGCAGGGCCAAAGAGGCTGAACATCGTAGCATGGTACGTTCCCGCGTGACGGCCAACTCTTTAATGGAACTGATCGGTCAAAGCAGTCAGATTTTTATTATGGGTCATAAGAATGCAGATCTGGATGCTATTGGCGCAGCGATGGGCATTAGCTGTATGTGCCGTAAAAAGGGCAAGACAGCATACATCGTGTTGGATTTGCAGAATAATTCCGCAGAAAAACTGGTCGAAGAGATTCGCGAAGTTCCCGAATACAAGAATGTATTCATTTCTGGTCAGGAGGCTTTGCTTCTCTGTGATAACCGCAGTACGTTGGTGGTTGTGGATACCAACCGCCCGGATCAGGTGGAATTTAAGCCGTTGCTTGAAGCGATTCCTAAGGTCTGTGTGGTAGACCATCATCGCAGAGCTGCAGAATATATTAAGCCTGTTTTGGTTAATTTCCATGAGCCACATGCATCTTCTGCTGCAGAATTGACAACAGAGCTTTTGCAGTATGCTGTGGAACGCAAGGATGTGTTGCCCATCGAAGCAAAGTCTTTGATGGCGGGCATTTTCTTGGACACAAAGAGCTTCAATGTTCGCACCGGTGAACGTACTTTTGAAGCAGCTGCCTATTTGCGGCAGTTGGGTGCAGATACGGTGGAAGTTAAAAAGCTGTTGCAAAACGACTTCCAGACGACCGTTGCAAAGTACCAGATTATCAAATCTGCACGTTTGTATCGTCAGGAGATTGCAATAGCAGCGCTCAACGCAGGAACATCCAGAGCGCTGGCTGCTCAGGCAGCAGACGAATTGTTGAACATTTCCGGAATTACAGCATCTTTTGTGCTTTACCCGGATGGAGATCAGGTTATCATTTCCGCAAGATCTATTGGTGATGCCAATGTGCAGGTGATATTGGAACCTCTTGGCGGCGGCGGAAACACTGCAACTGCAGGCGCACAGGTGTCTGGTAGCAGTGTAAAGGATGCGCTTGATCAGTTGGTGGAATCTATTGATAAATATTACGAGGATTAAAGGAGTATTTGAATATGAAAGTTATTCTGTTGCAGGATGTAAAGGGCAAAGGCAAGAAGGGTCAAATGATCGAAGTTTCTGATGGCTATGCCAGAAATTATATGCTTCCCCGCAAGATCGCTGTGGAGGCTACAGCGGATGCTGTGAACACAATGCGCATGAACGACAAAGCTGCTGCTGAAAAAGCCGCCAAGGAGCGCGCAGAGGCTGTGGAGCTGTCCAAAAAGCTGCGCGAAATGACTTTGACCGTTACCGCTAAAGGCGGCGGCGCAGGTCGTCTGTTTGGTTCTGTTACCAACCAGGAAATTGCAGATGCGCTGAAGGCAAGCTGCGGTATCACACTGGATAAGCGCAAGATCGCAATTGCAGATCCCATTAAGAGCGTTGGTACCTATACTGTGCAGTGCAAACTCGGTTACGAGATCGTTGCACCTCTGACGGTTAAGATCGTTGAGGCTTAATTCATTTCTAACCATAACAAGAGAGGAGAAGCAGCATGGATGAAGAACTGATTGCCCGGCAAATGCCTCAATCCTTGGAGGCTGAGCAGGCGGTTCTGGGTTCGATTTTGATCGACAGCCGCTGCCTTATGGATATTATCGGTATTTTGCGCCCGGAGGATTTTTATCTCCAGCAAAACCGTGAAATCTATGAAACTATTTACAGCATGTTCAATTTCTCTCAGACCATCGATCCGGTTACTGTGCTCGATAAGATGAAAGAATTGGGTGTCTACCACGATGATTCCAGAGATTACATTTTGCAGTTGATGGAAATCACACCTACCGCGGCCAATGCAGTCCGCTATGCGGGTATTGTACGCGATAAAGCTATGCTTCGTGGACTTGCGGATGCCGCTTCCGATATTTCGGAAACAGTTTTCAATCAGGTTGGCACTCCCGCAGAGATTTTGGAGAATGCCGAAAAGAAAATCTATGCGCTTCGTAAGGGCGAGCGTGGCGATTCTTTGGAACATATCGGTAAAACTTTGCACAAAGTGTACGACCACTTGGTTGAACTCAGTCAGTCTGATTCCGCAATTCCCGGTTTGTCTACCGGCATGCGTGATCTTGATATGAAAATCAACGGTCTGAATAAGTCTGACTTGGTGCTGTTGGCTGCACGTCCTGCGATGGGTAAGACGGCATTTGCATTGAATGTATGCCTTAATGTTGCAAAGAAATACGACAAGAAGGTTGCTATGTTCTCTTTGGAAATGTCCAGAGAACAGTTGGCAATGCGCTTGCTGTCTATTGAGAGCTTTGTTGACAGCCAGAAGATGGCAACGGGTAAACTCACAGACGAGGAGTGGACTAAGCTGACAATGGCATCTGCGGCTTTGAGCCAGACACAAATTCACGTTGATGACAATCCTTCCATTACTGTTGCGGAAATGAATGCCAAGTGCCGTCGAATTGACAATCTTGGTCTGGTTATCATCGACTATTTGCAGTTGATGAACGGTTCCGGTTACGGCAAGGGCGGCGATAGCCGTGTTAATGTGGTTAGTGAGATCTCTCGTTCTTTGAAGATCATGGCAAAGGAATTGAATGTTCCCGTGATTTGTTTGAGTCAGTTGTCCCGTGGTCCTGAAAGCCGTTCGGACAAGCGTCCTATGCTTTCTGACCTGCGTGAATCCGGTGCTATCGAGCAGGATGCTGACGCAGTATTGTTCTTGTACCGTGATGAGTACTATAATGAGAATAGCGAGAAAAAGGGCATTGCCGAGTGTATTATCTCCAAGAACCGCCATGGTGAGGTTGGCACAGTAGAGTTACAGTGGCTGCCTGAGTATCAGACGTTTACAGATCGGGAGTGGAAGCATGCTGAATAAGCTGCAAGCTTTTATCCAGCAATATCAGATGCTGCAGCCCGGTGATCACGTGATTTGCGCGGTTTCCGGTGGCGCTGATTCTATAGCGTTGTTATTTGCGGTGTATCTCCTTTCTGAAAAACTGCAAATCCATGTTTCTGCGGCTCACTTCAATCATCATTTGCGTGGCGAGGAATCTAACCGTGATGCAGATTTTGTAGAAAAATTTTGCCAGCAGTATGAAATTCCGCTTTTCTCCGGTGATGGTGAAATTGTTCCTGGCAAAAAGGGACTAGAGGCTGCTGCGCGGGATGCACGCTACGGTTTTTTGAAAACACTTCCGGGCAAAATTGCAACAGCGCATACGGCGGATGATAATGCAGAGACTGTTCTGATGCACATGGTGCGTGGCACCGGTCTCAAAGGGTTAGGCGCAATTAGTCCGATTAATGGACAATTGATTCGCCCTATGCTGGATGTGACGCGTCAGGATGTGATGGCGTTCATTGATGAATACCATCTTCAATATGTGCAAGATAGCTCGAATGACACCGACGTGTTTTTGAGAAACCGTCTGAGACATCATGTCATGCCGCTATTGAAGCAAGAGAATCCGAGAGTAGTCGAGAATCTTTCCAGTATGGCGCTGCGTTTGCGTGAAGATGAGCAGGTGCTGGCGTCCATGGCTCAATCTGCGCAGATGCCCGATGTTGAGCAATTACGAATGATGCCCGTTGCATTGCGTAGTCGGGTGTTATCTAAGTTTTTGGAAGACTGCGGTGTTCAAGAACCGGAAGCCGAGCATATTGCACTTGTAGAGAAATTGGTGTTTTCCGGCAAACCATCAGGAAGAGTAAATCTTCCCGGAAATGTTGTAATTTGTCGCAACTATCAACGTTTAGAGCGCTATTCTTCCAAGGGTTCACTGGATGCCTTTGAACTGCCATGTCCCGGGGAGATTACTCTAGCAGAGCAGGGGATTGTTGTGACTGCGAAACCGGCGGATAAGCTCATTGATACCAGGGATTGCTTCGTAGTAAAAGCAATTGGTTCGATGTATGTGAGATCACGTTTGGCCGGCGATACGATGCGCTGCAGTGGTGGTACAAAACAGCTAAAAAAGCTGTTCATTGATCGTAAGATCTCTGCAGCCGAACGCATGTCGATTCCTGTTGTCGCAGATGAATCTGGTGTGCTGGGTGTGTATGGATTTGGTGCAGACAGAGATCGATTGGCAGACAGCCTGCCGGCTATTGAAATTCGTTTTGAAAAACTTTAAAAATAACTATAGCAAGCTTTAGGGGGCTTCCACATGAGAGAGAATATTGAAAAAGTATTGCTCAGTGAAGAACAGATTCAGGCAAAAGTTAAGGAACTTGCAGGAAAACTGTCCGATGAGTATGCCGGTAAGAATCCTGTTTTTGTCGGTGTTATGAAGGGTGTTGTTTTGTTCTTTGCTGATATGGTGAAACGTATCGATATACCGTGTCAGATTGATTTTATGTGGATATCCTCGTATTCAGGTACGACATCCGGACAAATGCAGGTCAGACGCGACATCTCTTCTGACATCAAGGGTAGACACGTGGTTATTCTGGAGGATATTTTTGATACAGGACATTCGCTGGACTTTACTTACAAGCATTTGCTGTCCAAGGAGCCTGCATCTCTAAAGATTTGCACTTTGCTAGATAAGCCCTCTCGCCGTGACCCTGCTGTTACATTGCAGCCGGATTATACAGGTTTTGTAATCCCTAATGAATTTGTTGTGGGATACGGTTTGGATTACGATGAGTATTATCGCAATCTGCCGTTCATCGGCATTTTGAAGCCCGAGATATACCAGAAATGAGGAGTTTCCAACTTTGAAGAAAAATAAGTTTTTCACTTTGGCGTTCTATATAATCGTGTTGGTGTTGGCGTTTTCGTTAATTCTTTCGATTTTTGGAGCAGGAAGAAACAATCTGACATACTCTCAGGTTGTTTCATTGTTTGAACAAGAGCAAGTAAGCGGTTTTATTGTTCAAGATAAAACAATTATTTTGCAACTGAATAAACCCTATGATGGCAAAAGCAAGGTGAGTGCGCCTTTGGCTGATCCGGAGGGTTTCCGTCAGGATATGTGGCCTCTGTTGCAAGAGCAGTCTGCAAAAGGTATTTTGCAATCCTATGACTTTGTACCTGAGAGCGAGACATCTCCATTTGCATATGTGCTTCCCATTATACTGGCTGGTTTGGTGTTGATCATCGCATGGGTTTTGTTGGCAGGCCGTGCAAATAGCAATAATCCGATGGCTAATTTTGGAAAGGCACGTACGATCAATGGTTTGCCTGAGAATAAAAAGGTAACATTTGATGATGTTGCCGGTGTAGATGAAGAAAAAGCTGAGCTGCAGGAAGTTGTTGACTTTTTGCGCAACCCGGACAAATTCCGTGATATTGGCGCACGGATTCCCCACGGTATTTTGCTTTCCGGCCCTCCTGGTACCGGTAAAACACTGTTGGCTCGTGCCGTTGCAGGCGAGGCTGATGTGCAGTTCCTTTCCATCTCCGGTTCCGATTTTATGGAGATGTATGTAGGTGTTGGTGCAAGCCGTGTTCGTGATTTGTTTGATCAGGCGAAACGGGTAGCGCCTGCGATCATTTTCATTGATGAGATTGATGCGGTTGGCCGTAAGCGTGGCTCTGGTATGGGCGGCGGTCACGATGAGCGAGAGCAGACTTTGAACCAACTTCTGGTCGAGATGGATGGTTTCTCCCGCACAGAGGGCGTTATTGTTCTCGCAGCCACGAACCGTGTAGATATTTTGGATCCTGCGTTGTTGCGTCCGGGTCGTTTTGACCGTCAGATCTATGTTGGCAGACCGGATGCTAAGGGCCGTGAGGAAATTCTCAAGGTTCATGCGAAAGGAAAACGACTGGATTCCGCAGTAAATCTGAAAACTGTTGCACTTGCTACATCCGGCTTTACCGGTGCGGATTTGAGTAATTTGCTGAATGAAGCGGCAATTTTGGCAGCGCGCGCAGATCGCCCTGTGCTGAATATGGGTGATCTGAATGAGGCGATGATGAAGATCCTTGCGGGTCCCGAAAAGCGCAGCCGTGTTCGTCTGCAGAAAGATTTACGTCTGACAGCGATTCACGAAGCGGGTCATGCTGTGGCAATGTATAGCCTTAAGACCCATGACCCTGTGCATCAGATTTCTGTAATTCCCCGCGGCGGTGCGTTGGGTTTAACCTGGACACGGCCTTTGGAGGATAGCACACACCTGACCAGAAACGAGATGTATGAACAGATCGTTGGACTGTTGGGCGGTCGTGTGGCAGAAGCTCTGTTCTTGCAGGATATTTCCACGGGCGCATCTAATGATATCGACCGCGCATCTGCCTTGGCAAGGGATATGGTTGCCCGCTATGGCATGTGTGAGAAGTTGGGCACGGTTTCTTATACCAGCGGCAATGAAGTGTTTATCGGTAGAGATTATGAGAAGACCAAGAGTTATTCTGAAAAGATCGCCGGTACAATTGACGACGAAGTCAAGGTTATTATTGACAAGGCATACGCGCAGTGCGCAGAGATTCTGCAGCGGGATGCGCTTAAGCTGCGTCAAGTTGTTGAGTTCCTGTTGGAGCATGAGACAATGTCCGGCGCGCAATTTGCACAGTGTATGGCGGGCGAGGAGATTCAGTTATCTGATGAAAACTCCTTGTTCGACGCCTTTGAGACAAAAGAATAAAATACAACCCACCACAACCGTGGTGGGTTGTATTTTATAAAACATAAAAAATAATAGACAAGAATTGAAACAGACTTCCGATTACTACAAATATATGAAATACGGAGTGCATCCAATGCACCTTTACGCCTATACCATAAATGATTGCGCCAATGGTGTAGGTAATTCCTCCGACTAATAACAGAAGGAAACCCTGGAAAGATAAAACTGCAATTGCTTGCGGCAGAAAGAAGATGATACTCCAGCCCATACCGATATAGCATATCATAGAAAATACATTGTATTTCTTTAAGTCGATAGCGGTTAGTGTTGTAGCGAGAATGCAAAGCGACCACTCAATCATTAGCAGTCCCCAGCCAATTGTAGGGTATACTGGTACAAACGCTGACAGCAAAATAGGGGTGTACGTGCCTGCAATCAGAAAGTAGATGGTGCAGTGATCCAAAACTTGTAGAACTTTCTTTCCGGTACATGGTTTCAATCCGTGATAAATGCTTGACATAGAGTATAGCGCAATCATGCTGGTGCCGTAGATTGCTGCTCCTACAATTCCTAAAGGTTGTTTGTGGATTGCGGTAATACAAATGCATAATACCAGCGCTACTATGCCAAGTGCACCACCGACAATATGCGTGACCATATTCATGATTTCTTCCCCACGGGTATAGTTTGGGAGAATTCTGTCTGAAAGCTTTGTTCGTTTTTTCATAGTAAGTTACCGCCTTTCTGTAGTTATTGTATCACAATATGGTCATCGGTAACGCTAAAGCGGGTATTGTAATATCTCCAATAAGGAGGATAGGATATTCTCTGAAGTAGGGAGGGGGTCTACTGCTTGTAGAGTTGTACATAATGCACAAAATCAAGGGCTTATTTTTGGCGCTTGAAAAACATATTTACGATAAATTTTCAACCTTTCTCGCCGTTTCTGTGATATAATATTAATGACGGTTGGTAACCGCTAATGCAGCGCAGTAAAGGAGCTCGTATGAATAACGTTTTATTTTTCTTAACGCCAAAAGCCATGTGTGCTTTTGTGTACGATGATTATACAATTCGACAGGCACTTGAAAAAATGGAAGCATCCGGATATGCGGCGCTTCCTATTCTGAATAAACGTGGAGAATATCGTGGCACATTAACAGAGGGCGACCTTTTATGGGCACTTAAGAACATGTGCTATATGGACATGCGGCAGGCAGAAGCAAGAAGGATCATGGAAATTTCCCGTCGAAAAGATTACATATCTGTACGTGTTACTACCGGTATGCAGGACCTGGTTGAACGTGCAAGTACGCAGAATTTTGTTCCGGTCGTAGATGATAAAGATGCGTTTATTGGCATTGTTACAAGAAGCGCGATTATCAAGTATTGCCGGCAAGAGCTGTTCACGGAGGATTAAACAGAACCGCCTCTCAGCGGAGAGGCGGTTCTTGTTGCAATTATTACTGAAATCTGTTAAAATGTACATAACTATATTCCCGGAGGGCAATTATGGACGACGAGAAGCTGAAAAAGCAAATTGGTGCAAATATTATTTCTTACCGCAAGCGGTTTCAAATGACCCAAGCGGGCTTGGCGGAGAAATTAAATTATTCTGATAAGGCGGTATCCAAGTGGGAGCGTGGCGAATCTGTTCCGGATGTGCTTACGTTGATGCAAATTGCAGAGCTGTTTGATGTTACTGTCAATGAACTGCTTGTTGACCCCAACGCGTTACCGGAAAATCCCGGCACGGTAGAACGAGTCATGGGCAGAGCAGTTGAGAGAACATTAAAACGGAAGGCGAATAAGCGTATTATTTTAGGGTTATCTTCTCTGCTTGTTTGGTTTGTGGCGCTTTTATTGTTTGTTGTGATCTCTTCTCTGGATGTTCCGAAAAGCTGGGTTGCATTTATCTATGCGATCCCGGCGGATGCAGTTGTTCTTTTGAGCCTGCGTTCTGCATGGAAGGATTTTCGCTGGAATCAAGTCTTGATTTCGGCGATTATGTGGGGTGGACTTCTGAGCCTGTATATTACGCTGCTGGTGTTCTTTAGCTTGAATATTTGGAAATTATTCTTGCTTGGTGTCCCGGGGCAGCTTGCGATTATCCTGTGGTTCAGACTGTACCATAGACCTGCAAAGGAGGAACGTAATGGATAAAACTGCGTTGCGCAAAATGATTCGGGAAAAGAAACGTGCTATGACGCAGGCGCAGATCAATGAAGCAAGTTGCCGATTGGGCGAGTTGTTTGCTGCATCTGAGCTGTATCAAAAGGCAAAGACGATCTATGGATACTTGCCGTATAATCAGGAAGTGCGCACAGTCCCCATGCTTGAAAAAGCGTTGCAGGACGGTAAGCGTGTTGCGGTTCCTAAGGTATATGGCGAAGAGATGAAATTTATTTATATGACCGATCTATCTGAAGTATCTGAAGGTTATGCGGGCATTCCTGAACCGATTGCAGATGGCCCGATTGCGGACGATCCTACAGCCCTGGTACTGATGCCGGGATTGGCATTTGATCCGCAGGGACACCGCATTGGTTACGGTGGAGGCTTTTACGACAAGTTTCTATCTGTAGAGCCGAATCATCCCACGATCGCGCTTTGTTATGATTTCCAAATGCTTCCTGTATTGGAAACTGAGGAATACGATATCCCGGTGGACTGTGTTCTCTGGGCATAAGGAGTCTTATATATGCATATTCCCAAAGGAACAACCGCAGAGTTAGAGTTGGTAACATTTCAGCAGGCATTGGAGGCGGCGAATACGCCAAGTCCTGACTATGATATTGACCACTGGCTGTATGCGCCCAATTTCTATTCGGAATACCGTTACATACTGGGAACGCGAGGTCAAAATCCTCTGATTTGCATAGGCATTAATCCATCCACAGCACAACCTGGTGATTTGGACAATACTTTGAAATCAGTTGAGCGAATTGCTTTGGGAAATGGTTTTGACAGTTTTATCATGTTCAACGTCTATGCCCAACGTGCTACGGATCCGGATGCCATGGAGCGAACTTGTAACACTCAGCTGCACGCAGAAAACATGAAAGCATTTGAATATGTTCTTTCTATTTCAAAAGAACCGGCAGTTTGGGCAGCGTGGGGGACTATTATTGAGAAGCGTGCATATCTTCCTGCTTGCCTTCGGGACATGTTGTCTATCGGCCAGGCTTACAAGGCCAACTGGTATTGTGCTGGTGCGGTAAGCAAGAAAGGACATCCCCATCATCCTTTGTACTTACGCAAGGATGAGAAGTTGAAGTCTTTTGACATAGAGGCCTATTTAACGAATTTGGGAGAATAATATGGTTGGCTGCGAATGTGATACCTGCTGGTATTATGATTATGATGAAGAGTATGATGAATACTATTGCATGATGGATCTGGATGAAGACGAAGTGTATCGGATTGTTTCTTCCAAGAGCAACCATTGTCCTTACTACCGTCAAGGTGATGAT
Source organism: Faecousia sp. (assembly GCA_045649605.1). Lineage (GTDB taxonomy): Bacteria > Bacillota > Clostridia > Oscillospirales > Oscillospiraceae > Faecousia. Next base: position 3,988 of record JAZRQF010000083.1, on the reverse strand, counting down.
TACACCTTAGCAAGGAGACAGTAACAATGAAAAAGTTAATTCCGATTATTCTTATGTTAGTGGTACTTCTGTTAGGTTGCAGCGGCCAAGGTGGCGCAGAGACAACTGCCCCTACGGAACCTACCACAGCAGCGACCGAACCGCCGGGACTGTATGTAGAGAACAGCGAAGTGGAACAGTATACTAAGGGCACAGTTAAGTTGTTTGATTTAAGCTACAATGCATATCAACAGATTTACAAGATGGGCAACCGACTGTTACTTGGTGGTTACTACGCAGATATGTGCGTTCTTGAGGGGGAACGGTGCGCAGTTGTAGCGGAATTGGAGGAGAAGTCTCCGTCAGTCCTTGTTACTGAAAACGGTGTTGTCTATTATGATGGAGATAAGAACGAAGCTGTGTATTTAGATGCAAGTCTTCAGGAACTGCGCCGTGTGTCGCTCCCGGAAGGCGTTGGAAAAGATGGGCAAGGTGCTCCCAGTTTCTCTAAAGATGGCGTAGAAGTTTACTACTGCCAGGGGCAGGAAGTACGTGCATTTAATACAGATCAGGGGATTACGCGTATGATCAAATCTCTCTCCTGCACCAGTCTGGTATCGAATGACTGTTTCTTTGACGGGAAACTGATTTTCCTCCGTGTTGACAATGAAGCAGGAGAAATGAATTATGTCTTTGTTTCTTCTGAAAACGGAAAAACCGTTGGTACCGATAACAATTTGCAACAATTGTTCACATGCGGCGATAGCTACTTCTTAGAACGCACAGATGGCGGTGTTACCCAGTATTTATTTGGTGTACTGGGAGAGGAACGCGGTCAGCAGTTAAATATTTTGAATGGCAAGGCGGTTTCTGTATTAGAAGTGGGCGGCCTTGTTAGCTACACGCAGATTGAGAATGGCGAATGGCAATTTGATTTTTATGAGCAGTCTACCGGAAAGAGAACGTCATCTGTAAATATTCCGGATATTGGTAAGCCAGAGGCGTTTTTGGGCGATCCTCAGGAACATGCAGTATGGATCTTAATCAATGGCGACAGCGGAACACAGAAGTTGTTGCGTTGGGATATCGGTGAAACGCCGGTTGAGGACGAGCAGATTTACACGTCACCGGCCTATAGTGCCGCGACCCCCGATGAGGACGGCTTGTCTTTATGCCGCAAGCAGGCGAAGGAAATGTCTGACAAACATGGTGTTGATATTCGCATTTGGGAAGAAGCTGTAAAGTACACCGGTGGTTACACGGCAGAAGGTGAGTACCAGACTGCTGCTATTAACCAATGCTTGGATCAGTTGGAGAGTGTGCTTAGCGAGTTCCCGCAGGATTTTCTCTATAAGAGTGTTTTGTCCCGGATTCGCATCTGTATTGTCCGCAGTATATCCGGTAGCGATGGGGCAGTGCAGTATTGGTATGACGGCGATGCATTCATTTTGTTGCCTGCAACAGCTGATGTGCGCAATACGTTTATGATGGCATTGAGTGGTGTTGTTGATAGCCATGTGCTTGGTAACAGTCCTAACTACGATTACTGGAACGACCTGAATCCGGAAGGCTTTGTCTACGGCGATGAAACCACATATTCTGATACATACCTTTCTGGTGAGACCATGGCATTTTTTGATGAAATCTCCATGGGTTCAGTGACAGAAGATCGTTGCCGCATTTTCTTTGAAGCCATGAAGCCGGATAATGCGGATGCTTTCAAATCTGAGATAATGCAGCAAAAGCTGCTTATGCTCTGCAAAGCTATTCGTGATGCATGGCGCTGGGAGAGAAAATCAGATATTTATCCCTGGGAGCAGTACCTAACAGAATCCATTGCTTATACAAGATAAAGAAATATCCGGGACCCTCAAAGGGTCCCGGATTTTGTTTTAATATGTTAGATTATTCAATGCTGGATCAACGTTTCTGCTTTGAGGAGTGATTCCCTCGAGATCCTCTAACACGGCACTATATAACTGCTGCCGTAGGGCCATGTTGGGTGCGCTCAGAACGTGCTGCACATAAAATAGAGAGATTTCGTGTGTTGGATCTATGGCAAGGAATGCGCCGGCTGCACCGCCCCAACCAAAGTCGTAGCGCCCGTTTGCCGCGCCTGCGCCTACACGCAGGCCTAAGCCATAACCGTTTCCGGTGGATCCGTAGTTGCCACGTTGTGCTTCTGTCAGTCGGTTTGTAGTCATAAGACGAATGGTGTCTTTTGCTAGGATTACATTACCAATACGCAACGCCTCGGCAAATTTTATATAGTCGTTTACGGTGGATGCACAACCCGCTCCGCCGCTGGCGTGTTGTGAGCCAAGTCGGTAGGCGGAAATATTGCCGGAGGGATTCAGTACGACTTTGCCATTGTTGCCGCGATAAAGAGGCACAACATTTTTGTAATTCTCCATAGGAAGTAAAAAATCAGAATGTATCATGCCCAAAGGATCAAAAATATGTTGTTTTACATAGCGCTCGAAGGGCAGTCCGGAAATTACCTCTACCAGGGCAGCTAAAACATCGTGACACAGACTGTATTGATATCGCTCTCCGGGGTGAAAGTCCAACGGTTCTGCTGCGATTGCCCTTGCAACGTCCCGTGTAGGACAACTTCCATTGGTTTTTTGTTTTAGAGCAAGCAAGACGGGACTGTTGATGTTATAATTAAAGCCTGCAGTCATCTCGAATAAATGGTGGATTCGAATGGAGCTATTGGCTTTTACAAGACCATCTGGCGTTCTTACATGCATATCTGTAAATTCCGACATGTAGTCTGATAACTTGTCTTCTAGTTGAAACAGGCCCTTTTCCCAAAGCTGCATAGCGGCAACACAGGTGATTGGCTTGGAGCATGAGAAAATATTAAACAGTTCATCTCCGTGCATGACGATGCCGTTCTCTTTGTCTGAATAACCGTCCATATGTCGCAGCACGCATTCGCCATTTTTATATACAACCAGATCATAACCCGGGATACCCATTTCCAAAAATGAGTTACACAGTGAAATTGTGTTTTTGAACATTTTATCACCTCTTGCGGTAGCAAAAAGGAGACCGCGAAGCGGTCTCCTAATAGGGAATGAAATTACTTCAGAGACTCTTCGACAGCAACAGCCACAGAGACGGTCATACCGACCATGGGGTTGTTACCTTGGTCTTTGGGTCAAAATGATGTGTTTTTATCCGTATCAATTCGTCCGAATATGTCTAGCCGAAAAGGGAATAACCCAAACGGTAAATCTGTATCTATCTCAATTCGTCCCAATGTGTATTTTATCGAATCCACAAAAATGTGGAAGCGGTGTGGAAAATACCACATTTCCACACCGCATTGAAAGTCAGTATTCAATAGCTCCAAATATACGGTTGACCTCAGCTCGTCCCTGTTCTCTTGATTGATCGGTGAGATGGATGTACACCGCTCTCGTTACTCTATCGTCCTTGTGACCCATGCGCTCCATGATAAACCGTTCATTCAATCCGGCTTCATATAGGATCGAAGCATGGGTGTGGCGCAGGGAATGGAACGAGAATCGTTCATATATTTCGTTGCGGATTATGGTGGAGGGGTACTGCATTGTGCGGCTCGTTATGTATGTCCCGTTGTCCCGGACACAGACAAAGTTGACGGGGTATCTGCCGCCACCCATGCGAACAGGATTGATCGGTGGCGTGTTCACGGCCTTTCTGCCGTCATGACTTAGGGGATACTCTGCGGTATATTGGGTGTAGTATTCGCCGTAGTACTCCCGCATAGCGGCCTGTCTGGCCTTTTCACGGCGCAGTAATTCCGTCAGCTTATCGCTGAGTGTAATTTTCCGCAGGGAATCATATTTGGGGTACTCAAAGTACCAATATCCATCCCCACAGGCAGCACTACCGTTAGCAGCCAACTTGTCCTCCCGTGACCGGGCAGAATCTTTCTGCCATTGAATTTGGCGGTTGACAGCTAAGGTCTGCTTGTCCAGATCTATGTCCTCCCACACCACGGCGTAGGCTTCGCCGA
>JAZRQF010000082.1:0-17620 GCA_045649605.1 Faecousia sp. | reverse complement strand
GCTGGCAAACGGCGGTTTCGACGCTGCTGCTGAGTTCGCTGAAGGCAAGGCTCTGTTCTACTTCAACGGTAACTGGGAGTGGTCCGGCCTGTCCGAAAAGGGCATGAAGGCTGAGAACCTGTCCATGATCCCCTACTACTGTGGTGTTGAGGGTGAAGAGAAGGCTGGTCTGAACTGCGGTACTGAGAACTACTGGGCAGTTAATGCTGAGGCTTCCGAGGAAGACATCGCTGCTACCCTGGACTTCATGTACTGGCTGGTAACCGACGAAGAAGCTTCCGCTAAGGCTGTTGCTACCTTCGGCGTTATGCCTTACAAGAACGCTGCTGAGTCCACCAACCCCTTCCTGGCTCAGGCTAACGCATACCTGGCTGATGGCTGCTACAACATGTGGTGGGCAACCAACTATCAGCCCAATGTCGACGCTTACCGTGCTACCGCTGTTTCCGCTCTGAATCAGTACAACGCTGATCCCACTGACGAGAACTGGGCACTGGTTGTCGCCGCATTCATCGATGGCTGGGCAACTCAGTACAATGAGGCTAACGGCTAATATCATAAGACTCGTCTTAAGATAAAAACGCACCTACGACGGGGCGGGCATATGCTCGCCCCGTTTTTCAATAAAAGGGGAAACCCTTTCTATATCACGGCAAAGGCCGCATGAGGCCCGGTCCGTGCCTTGTTTTAGAAACTATTTCGGGAGTTGATGCAACTTGAAACGTAAGCTTAGCGGTTCTGCTGTCCGCAGCCACATTATCCGCAGATCAATTCAGCGCTGGTCTCCGGTATTTTTGTTGCCGATGGTATCCGCATTTTTGATTGGATTTGTATGGCCCTTCCTGCAGGGACTTTTCCTGTCCTTTACAAAATTCAAAACCACAAGTAAGTGGGAATGGATCGGCTTTTCTAACTACTTAAAAGCTTTCAATGACGAAAGCTTCCGGTATTCCTTTGGATATACTGCGGTATATGCCATTGTTTCTCTGGTACTGATCAATGTGCTGGCATTTGCAATCGCTTATGCGCTGACACAGAAGATCAAGGGCGCAAATCTGTTCCGTACCGTGTTCTTTATGCCTAACCTGATCGGCGGTATCGTGCTGGGTTATATTTGGAGCATGATTTTTGACGGCATTCTCAGCGCCTACAACACTTCCATTCTGATGGATACCTCTTGGGGTTTCTGGGGTTTGATCATTTTGATGTGCTGGCAGCAGATCGGTTATATGATGATCATATACATAGCCGGATTGCAAGCGGTGCCGGAGGATATGCTGGAGGCTGCCCGCATTGACGGCGCAAATGCTTGGCATACATTGTTTAAAATCACTATTCCCAATGTTATGCCTTCCATCACCATCTGCATGTTCCTGACTCTGACCAACGGTTTTAAACTGTTCGACCAGAACCTGGCATTGACCGGCGGTCAGCCGTTCATCATCAACCCCGACGGCAGCTCTGTTCATACAACAGAAATGCTGGCGCTGAACATTTACAGAACATTCTACGGTCAGAATATCAATTCCCGTGGTGTGGCGCAGGCGAAAGCAGTCCTGTTCTTTGTTTTGGTTGCTACACTTGGTCTGATCCAACTGAGCGCTACCCGTAAGAAGGAGGTGCAGCAGTAATGAGAAATTCTCTGAAGGCTGAACGTATCAGCAAAAATATTGTTAGCGCGTTCTTTGTGCTGCTTTCCTTGGTTTATATCTTCCCCGTACTGATGGTGCTGCTGAACTCTTTTAAGGTAAATACCTTCGTAAAAACCGAGACCTTTGCTTGGTTTACCAAAGAGAGCTTTGCAGGCTGGGACAACTTTATCAAGGGTATGACCTTCGGTGGTTATCCCTTTGTAAAATCGGTTTTGTACAGTGTGGTTATTACACTGCTGTCTTCTTTCCTGATTTTGCTGTTTACCTCTATGGCAGCTTGGTATATTGCTCGTGTGGACTCCATTGTCAGTCGCATTGTATACTATCTGTGCCTGTTCTCCATGGTGGTTCCTTTCCAGATGGTCATGTTCACCTTGTCCAAGACGGCAGATACGCTGAAACTGAATACACCCTGGACCATTCCCGTGATTTATCTGGGCTTTGGCGCAGGCTTGGCGGTGTTTATGTTTGTAGGCTTTGTCAAGAGCATTCCTTTGGATATTGAGGAAGCTGCGGCTATGGATGGCTGCAGTCCTTTCCGCACATTCTTTAGCGTGGTTCTGCCTATGATGAAGCCGACCTTGATCTCTGTTGCGATTCTGGAGATTATGTGGGTTTGGAACGACTATCTGCTGCCTTATCTGGTATTGGATATTACCGAGTACAGAACCCTGCCTATTCACATTCAGTATTTGAAGGGCAGCTACGGCACAGTGGATCTGGGCGCCACCATGGCGTTGATCCTGTTGAGCATTATTCCGGTTATTATCTTCTATCTGACCTGCCAGAAGCACATCATCAAGGGTGTCGCAGCCGGTGCTGTTAAGGGTTAAGCGAGGGAGCGCTGCCGGTGGCAGATGAAGCGACCGAGCGCAAGAGCCGGGGTCGATAAAATCGAGGAAATGCGTGAGCCCGAAGATTTTATCGGGCACCCCAATCGGGTAAGCGAAGGAGCACTGCCGGTTTTTGCCCAAGAACAAAATAAGAGACGTCCTCTGTCGGAAATTCCGGCAGAGGACGTTGTTTTTGCCTGGATTCTCTTGACATAGCAAGGAAAAAATTGTATAAATGGAGTAATCCCAAAACACTTTTGAAGAGGAGAATATTTATTATGGATTACGCAAAAGAGTCTCTGCGCAAGCACGCAGAATGGGGCGGTAAGATCGAAGTGATCGCTAAGGTCCCCTGCAAGACCAAGGATGATCTGTCTCTGGCATACACCCCCGGTGTTGCACAGCCCTGTCTGGAGATTCAGAAGGATGTCAACAAGTCCTACGAGCTGACCCGCCGTCACAATCTGTGCGCCGTTATTACCGACGGTACTGCAGTTCTGGGTCTGGGCGATATCGGTCCCGAGGCCGGCATGCCCGTTATGGAAGGCAAGTGCGCACTGTTTAAGGCTTTCGGCGACGTAGACGCCATTCCTCTGTGCGTTAAGAGCAAGGATGTTGACGAGATCGTCAACGCTGTTTACCTGATGTCCGGCTCCTTTGGCGGCGTCAACCTGGAGGATATCTCCGCACCCCGCTGCTTCGAGATCGAGCGCAAGCTGAAGGAAAAGTGCGACATTCCCATCTTCCACGATGACCAGCATGGTACTGCTGTTATCACTCTGGCTGGCCTGGTCAACGCACTGAAGGTCGTTGGCAAGAAGAAGGAAGACGTTAAGATCGTTACTTCCGGCGCAGGCGCTGCTGCTATCGCTATCGTTAAGCTGCTGCTGAGCGCAGGCTTCAAGAACGTTGTTATGACCGACCGTACCGGTGCTATCTATGCCGGCCGTGAAGGTCTGAACTGGATCAAGGAAGAAATGGCTCAGGTTACCAACCTGGAGAAGAAGCAGGGCACTCTGGCTGACGTAATTGTTGGCGCTGACGTATTCATCGGCGTTTCTGCTCCCGGCACTCTGACCACCGAGATGGTTAAGACCATGGCTAAGGATGCAATCATCTTTGCTTGCGCTAACCCCACTCCCGAGATCTTCCCCGAAGATGCTAAGGCAGGCGGCGCAGCTGTTATCGCTACCGGTCGTTCCGACTTCCCCAACCAGATCAACAACGTTCTGGCATTCCCCGGCATCTTCCGTGGTACTTTCGACGTAAGAGCCAGCGATATCAACGAGGAAATGAAGGTTGCTGCTGCTGAGGCTCTGGCAAACCTGATCTCTGACGATGAGCTGAATGCTGACTACATCATTCCCGCTGCATTCGACGAGCGCGTTGGTCCTGCAGTTGCTAAGGCTGTTGCTGAGGCTGCCCGCAAGACCGGTGTTGCAAGAATCTAAATTACATAGAAAAAACCTTCCTGCGTTGCAGGAAGGTTTTTTATGTTAAAGTAAGTCTGCGGCAGGCGGCTGCCAAGGTTTGCAAGGTGTTGCAAGACACCATGGAACAAATGGAAGAAAATGCCTGCACGCTGCGAATATGCTTCCAATGGCTTTCCGGGATGGGGTTAAGCCACAGCACTCTGCCTGCTTGCCGCTTTGCTTCCAGCAGCGCCAAAACTGCCCGGTTTTGGTCTACGGTCTTCGTGTCAGAGAGAATTAAAAGCGTTGTGGAAGGGTTCAGCACAGCCGGAGTTGTGATACAAAGCTTTTCCAATGCGGATGCTAAGTCTGTACCCTTGCCGTAAACACCGCTTTCTTTCACATAGTTGCGGAAAAGATCCATATTTTGCAGACTGAAGGCATCTGCTTCGAATAGCGTTTCAGAGAAAAGAAATACTCTGGAACTTTCCGATGCCTGATTCAGCGATTGAATGAACCGCAGAGCAAACTCTGAAAATTGAATCATGGAGCCGGAAACGTCGCACAGTACCACAAGGTGCTTGCGGCGGTTTCTTTTTTTCTTATACCGCAGCCGGTAAAAGCTGCCGCCGGTCTCCAAACCCTTGCGAATGGTGCGGCGAAAATCCAGCTTGCCGCTGTGTCCTTGCTTGTTCCGCTTGGCGGTGAGTTCGCCGTTGATCTGCCGGGAGATGCTTTGAATGATGGAAATTGCCTTGGGAATGTCTGTGTCCTTAAACTGAGAAATATCCCGATACAGAAGACCCAGTTCCGGGTCGACGGCAGCGCCGCCCATGCCCGCTTCTTCCATGCGGATCTGCTGTTCCAGTAAGGTCTTGGTAAAGACGGAGTGAATAAAGTTGGTATACAAGTCCGGGTTGCGCTCCGCACTTTCTTTATATTTCTCCATAAACCGCTGCAGCTTTTGCCGCGCTTCTTCCGGCATGGTGGCATAGGTTTCCATCTGATCCGGGTTCAATTCCCGTAGCTGGACGTTTTCCATGATCTCCTGCCGAGCCTGCTCTGCCTGAATATCCATACGGGCGGTTTGCTCTGCTTGGGCGCGCATCGCTTCTTCAGAGATAAAAAAGCCATCAAAAACCTGATCGAAAAGCAGTTGTTCTTCCCGGGATTTGGCATAAATTGTACGCAGGGCAGTTTTGACCTGCTCCCGGGATTCAAAACCCAAAACCGAGAGAATGGCGCTGGCATCTGCGGTTTCCTTGGGACTGACGTTCAGTCCCTCCAGCCGCAGCATCCGGGAAAAAACCGACAGTTTTGCTAAATAAACCGCCGGATCAGCCATGGTGATGTCCTCCGCAATGGCCGCCGCAGTGGCATTCATGGGTGGATTCTTCCTCTTGGGATTCCTCTAAAATCGCCATATCTTCGTTGTTTTTCAGAATAAAACCGGCAGTCTGGCGCAAAGCATCGGGGGTCAGTTCTTGAACACCCAAGGCATCCAGCGCGGCTGCCCAGTCCAAAGTCTCCGCAATAGAGGGCTTTTTCAAAATGGCCTCGCTGGAGCGCAGTTTTTGCACAGCCAAAGCTACCTGTGCGCACAGCTTGTCATCAATGTGCGGCAGCTTTTTGCGCAGGATCGCCAGCTCTTTTTCCATGTCCGGATACTGGATATACAAGTAGGCGCAACGGCGGCGCAGAGCCTCACTTAAGGGACGTGCCCGGTTGGAGGTCAGCACCACAAAGGGGACGGACTTGGCTTTGATCGTGCCAACTTCCGGAATGGTTACCTGCATTTCACTAAGCAGTTCCAGCAGGAATGCTTCGAATTCTTCGTCGGCTTTGTCGATTTCGTCGATGAGCAGCACCACCGGCTTTTCTGAGCGAATGGACTGCAGCAGAGGACGCTCCAGCAAATATTCGTTGCTGAAAAGACTTTTTGTCAGGGTGTCGCTGTCAGTAGAACCCATGTTGACCTGGATGGACAGAAGCTGCTTTTGGTAGTTCCACTCATAGAGCGCTTTGCTTTCGTCCAAGCCTTCATAGCACTGCAAACGCACCAGATCCCGATCCAAAGCGGCTGCCATGACCTTGGCGATTTCTGTTTTACCAACACCGGCAGCGCCCTCGATGAGCAAGGGGCGGCCCAATGCCAAGGCTACAGAAAGCACGGTTATCAAAGTCTCGTCGTAAACGTAATTATATTGATCTAATTTTTGTTTTAATTCTTCAGGTGTCATAATGTTACCTCGCATAATTTTTAGCCTTATTAATAGTATAATCAAAAATCGTGTTTTTTTCAACAAGGCTTTTGGGGATAAAATCGTTTATCCGGTGAAAACTATGGCCGAGGAGATGCTTATGAAAAAAATGAAACGAATAATTGCATGGATGCTGATAGTTACATTGTCGGCGATGACGGTAGGTTGTGGCAGAAAGCCTGCCGAGTCTACCAATCCGTCACCCAGCGGGAAGGCGGATACGCTGGTGGTTGGCACCACCAATTTTGACGGTAAGTTTTCACCCTTTTTCTATACCAATGCCTATGAAAACGATGTTTTAAGTTTGGTGCATTTGCCTTTGCTGGGTACAGACCGGGAAGGGGCGGTGGTTCTGCGTGGCATTAATGGAGAAATGCGGCCTTATAACGGCAATTCCTATACCTACCGGGGCATTGCCGACTGTGAGATCACCGAAAATGAGGACGGAACGGTGCATTATGATTTCACCCTAAAAGAGGGTGTGCGGTTTTCTGATGGCGAGAAGATGGATATTGACGATGTGATCTTCTCTTTGTATGTGCCGCTGGATCCCTCTTACGACGGCATTATGACCTTATACTCTCTGCCCATTCGGGGATTGCAGGAATACCGGGACGATCCTTCTGTTACCAGCATTAGCGGCATTCAGAAAACCGGTGAGCGGACATTGCGCATTACCATGACAGAAGTATCTGCTTCTGCAATTTATACACTGGCGACAGCGGTTGTGCCGCTGCACTATTACGGCGACGAAAGTCTTTACGATTACGAAAAGGATATGTTCGGCTTCCCTAAGGGCGATCTGTCCCAAGTAAGAGCCGTTACGCCCAAACCCATGGGCGCAGGTCCTTATAAGTTTGTCAGCTATACCGGCGGCACAGTGACCTTGGAGGCCAACGACCAATATTACAAAGGCACACCTAAGATCAAGTATATCCAATTCAAGGAAGGGCAGGATGCGGACAAAGTTCCCGGCGTGGTTACCGGCACGCTGGACATTACCGACCCGTCCTATTCCACGGAAACCGCCAAAGCCATCGCCAATGCCAACGGCGGCAGCATCAGCGGCGATGTACTGACTACCAGCATGGTAGCGAATTTGGGTTACGGCTATATCGGCTTTAACAGTAAAAACGTCTGCATCGGCGGCGAAAGCGGCAGCGAAGCATCGAAAAATTTACGAAAAGCGATTGCCACCGTGATCGCAGCTTACCGGGATGTGGCGGTGGACTCCTATTACGGCGCTTACGCCAATGTGATCCAGTATCCTATTTCCGATACCTCATGGGCAGCGCCCAGAATTACCGATCCGGGTTATGAGACTGCGTTTAGCGTAGACGTAAACGGTGCGCCCATCTATACCGAAGGGATGGATGCCAGCCAGCGCTATGCTGCGGCGCAGCAGGCGGCGCTGGGATACTTCGAGGCGGCAGGCTATACAGTGTCCGGCGGCAAGGTAACTGCAGCGCCTGATGGTGGTGAAATGGCATACGAAGCGCTGGTATCCGGCGGCGGTACGGGAGATCACCCCACATTCATGGCGTTGACCTTGGCGGCAGATGCCTTGCAGCAGATCGGCTTCCGGCTGATCGTTACGGATATATCCAATTTTTCAGAGCTGACCAATGCAGTCAATGCCGGTACAGCAGAGATTTTTGCCATGGCATGGGGCGCTACAGCAGACCCGGATATGTATCAGATCTACCACTCTCAAGGCGGCTCCAATGAAAAAAGCTACTGGCTCAAGGATGCCCGATTGGATGAACTGATCGTCATGGCGAGAAAATCCACCGATCAGGCATATAGAAAGACTCTTTATCGGGAGTGCTTAGAGATTATTCGGGACTGGGCGGTGGAGATTCCCATGTACCAGCGGCAGAACGTGGTGATCTTCTCCACGCAGCGCATCAATATGGACACACTAACCAAGGATATGACCACCTTTTGGGGATGGGAAAACGATATTGAAAATCTGGAATTGAGATAACATGGGGAAATTTATTGCAAAACGTTTGGGAATATCGGTAGGCATCTTGCTTTTGGTCGTATTTTTAATCTATCTACTGATGCGGATGCTGCCGGCATCCTATGTGGAGACCATGGCGATCCAGCTTTCCCAAGCGCCCGGCGCCAAGCCTTATGAGCAGTGGGTGGAGCAGCTCAATGCCCAGTACGGACTGGATGCCGGTCTGTTTGAGGGATATTTCATTCAATTGAAGAATTTGCTGACCGGCAATTTCGGCGATAGCTGGAAATTTGCTGTGCCGGTGGTGCAGAAATTTTCTGAAGTGATCTGGGTGTCCTTTGCTATGGGTGCGATTGCTTTGGTGCTGGAACTGCTCATTGCCGTTCCTTTGGGTATTCGGGCAGCCACCCGGCAATACAGCGCCACCGACTATACCATTACCGCCGGGGCGCTGGTGGGTATTTCTCTGCCAACGTTTTTCTTTGCGACCTTGCTGAAGCTGGTGTTTTGCGTAAAGCTGGGCTGGTTTGACCTTTTTGGCTTGGTTGGACGAAATCACCAGCAGCTTTCCTCTTTTGGAAAGCTGCTGGATATGGCGCATCATCTGGTGCTGCCGGTGGTGACCTTGACCGTAGTCTCCGTTGGCTCTCTCATGCGCTACACCCGCACCAATATGCTGGAGGTAATGAATGCAGACTTTATCCGCACTGCCCGGGCAAAGGGAATGTCGGAAAATTCCGTTGTCTTTCGCCATGGCTTCCGTAATACATTGATCCCGCTGGTGACATTGGTGGGCGGCAGTCTGCCGGGACTGTTTGCCGGCGCATTAATTACGGAAACCTTATTCGGCATCAATGGCATTGGTTATACCGGCTATCAGGCCATGGTGGCAGGGGATATTCCGTTTTCTATGTTCTTTTTAACATTTCTGGCGGCCATGACGCTGCTTGGTAATCTGATATCCGATATTTTGTATGCGGTGGTGGATCCCCGGGTACGGCTGGGAGGGTAACACATGCCCAATGACAAGGATTTGAATAAGCAGCAGCCGTCCCCGGATCGGCTGCCGTTGGACGACGAGCGCAGAATCAAGACCCTTTCTCCCGGCGCACTGACTGCCAAGCGGTTTTTGCGAAACCGGCTGGCGGTGGTGGGACTGGCAATTTTGGGATTTATGTTTCTGTTTTCTTTTGTGGGCGGTTGGCTAAGTCCCTACCGGCAGGATCAGGTGTTTTACCGGAATGAACTGCAGGTCAAAGAGTATGCAGGTGTCCGGGAAAATGACACATTTCGTTTTCTGGCAGCGCCGGGACAGACCTTCGATGCGGTGCTGCAAGCGCAGTTTACGCTGTACCAAGGTAAGCAGGAGCAGTTTACCTATGGGGATACCACCTATACCATCATGCAGGAAGGGCCGGATTTTTACACCGTGAGCACAGGCGGTATCTTGGTGGGTATCGCTTATAAGGATATTCCCGAACCGGTGTCGGGAATGGCTTTTGATTTTCAATTCATTTTTGAGGCATTACAAGCCTACACCAAAGGCAGCCATACGTTCATGGCAAACGGAGAGCCGTATCAACTGGACGCAGAAGGCAATATTTGGTATGTGGAGACGCAGGTGGGGCATATCAGCCGGTTGGTCATTCAACCGAAGCAGACTGGTACGGTTATACCGCAACCATTGCGGCAGGAAATTGAGCATGCCATAACCCAGCAGCTTTCCCATTTTACCTATCAGGCAGACGGACAAAACCGGGAGTTTTCCTTACATTATGATGGAGCGAGTCGGGTGTGGTCTGTCCGGGAAGATACGCAAACGTTGGTTTGGGATGCCTATGCGCCGGTGTCGGTGCAGCACCCCTTGGGAACAGATAAAAACGGCATGGACATGCTGACCCGGCTGATGTACGGCGGCAGAGTGTCTTTGGTGATCGGTTTTATCGTGGTGTTTATTTCTGCGTTCTTTGGGGTGATTTTAGGTGGTGTCGCCGGTTACTTCGGTAAATGGGTGGACAATCTGATCATGCGGACGGTGGATGTGTTTTACTGCATCCCCTCCACACCGCTGCTGATTATTTTGGGTGCGGCGATGGACGGCATGCGGGTAGATCCCAGACTTCGCATGCTGCTTTTGATGCTCATACTTGGCATTCTTGGCTGGCCGGGAATTGCCCGATTGGTGCGAGGACAGATTTTAAGTCTGCGGGAGCAGGAGTTTATGACAGCCACAGAGGCCACCGGTCTGCGGGTATCCCGGCGGATATTCCGGCATTTGATCCCCAATGTGATCCCCCAATTGATCGTAACCTGCACCATGAGCTTAGGCTCTACCATTCTGACAGAGGCTACGCTGTCTTTCTTGGGATTGGGCGTTAAATTTCCCTTTGCCTCTTGGGGCAATATTATGAATGATGTGGCCAATGCCCATGTGCTGACATCTTATTGGTTTGTGTGGATACCGGCAGGTGTTTGTCTGGTGCTTTCCGTGCTGGGCTTTAATTTTGTGGGAGACGGTTTGCGGGATGCCTTTGATCCCAAAATGAAACGGTAAAGGAGGAGCGGATATGGACAAGGAAAACCGGCGCATGATCAAGGAACGGGAAAAGCAGCGCCGCCGTAAAAATGTGCCGGAAGGGGCGTATATTACCCAAATGAAAGACCCGGCAAATGCGGTGGAATTTGAGGATCTAAAAACTTGCTTTTTTACCGATGCCGGCATTGTTCGGTCAGTAGATGGGGTATCCTTTTCTGTGCCTATGGGAAAGACGGTAGGCGTGGTGGGAGAATCCGGCTGCGGCAAGTCGGTTACCAGTCTGTCGCTGATGCAGCTTTTGCAGCGCCCCCAAGGGCAGATCCTCTCCGGGCAGATCCGTGTTAATTTGGGAGACAAAGCCATCGATGTAACAAAAGCGCCGGAGCAGGTCATGCAGACGTTGCGGGGAAATGTCATGTCCATGATCTTTCAGGAACCGATGACAGCGCTAAATCCGGTGTTTCGTGTTGGGCAGCAAATCGAGGAAGTGATTTTGCTGCATGACAGCAAGGGCAAAAGCAAAGAGGATATCAAAACCCGCACTTTGGAACTGCTGGAAATGGTGGGAATCGCCAACAGCCGGGGCGTTTACACCATGTATCCCCATGAACTTTCCGGCGGTATGCGCCAGCGGGTGATGATCGCCATGGCATTGGCGTGCAATCCCAAACTGATCGTAGCAGATGAGCCTACTACCGCTTTGGACGTAACCATTCAGGCGCAGATATTGGAGCTTTTGAAGCAGTTGCAGGAAAAACTGGGAACAGCCATCATGCTCATTACCCACGACCTTGGTGTGGTGGCAGGTGTGGCAGATTATGTGGTGGTCATGTATGCCGGACGGGTGGTGGAGCGGGGTACGGTGCAGGAGATATTCAAAAATCCTGCCCATCCCTATACGGTGGGACTGATGGCATCTAAGCCGGTGGTTGGCAAACGGGTAGAGCAGCTTTACTCCATTCCGGGCAAAGTACCCAACCCCATCGATATGCCGGACTACTGCTACTTCAGAGACAGGTGTGACCGGGGTTTCGCTGCCTGCCACGGCGCATATCCTCAGGAGATCAGTCTTTCCGAGACCCATAAGGTTAGCTGCTATTACACGTCAGACGAGGTTGAAAATGGATAACATCCTAGAAGTTCGGGATCTGAAAAAATATTTCCCCATAAAAGGGAAGAAGGGGCATTTTGTCAAAGCGGTAGATGGCGTCAGCTTTTCCATACAACGGGGTACAACCATGGGGTTGGTAGGCGAATCCGGCTGCGGCAAAACCACCACCGGTCGTATGCTGCTGCGCCTTAGTGGCGAGAAAACCGCCGGGCAGGTGCTGTTTCAAGGCAGGGATATTTATAAACTGTCCACTCGTGAAATGCGGCATTTGCGGCCGAAAATGCAGATCGTTTTTCAGGATCCTTTTTCCAGCTTGTCCCCTCGACTGCCGGTGGGGGAGCTTATCGGGGAAGCTGTGCGGGAACACAAGATCGTCCCCAAGCGGGAATATAACGATTATATCGACGAAATTATGGACAGCTGTGGTCTGCAACCCTTTCATAAAAACCGCTATCCCCATGAATTTTCCGGCGGTCAGCGGCAGAGAATCGGTATTGCCCGGGCGCTGGCATTAAAACCGGAATTTGTGGTCTGTGATGAGCCGGTATCGGCGCTGGATGTGTCGGTGCAGGCGCAGATTATCAATCTGCTGAAAAAGCTGCAAAGGGAATATCACCTGACTTATCTGTTTATCTCCCACGACCTTTCTGTGGTGGAGCATATCACCGATACGGTGGGCGTTATGTATTTGGGGAAAATGATGGAGTACGCGCCTACCCGGGCACTATTTGACGAGCCTTTGCATCCTTATACCCAAGCGCTGTTTTCTGCCATTCCCATGCCGGACCCGGATCATCAGGGCAAACGGATCATCTTGCAGGGAAACATTCCTTCGCCGGCAGATCCGCCGGATGGCTGTCGATTTCATACCCGTTGCCCCCATTGCATGGAAATCTGCACCCATACCGAGCCTGCGTGGCAGGAAGTAAAACCCGGACACTTTTGTGCCTGCCATTTATATAGAGAA
This sequence comes from Faecousia sp., assembly GCA_045649605.1. GTDB lineage: Bacteria > Bacillota > Clostridia > Oscillospirales > Oscillospiraceae > Faecousia. The sequence continues at coordinate 4,882 of JAZRQF010000082.1, read as the reverse complement.
AACCATCCCAACACGTAAGTGTCGGGATGGTTTTTAATCCAATGCGATGCCAAAATAACCGGGCAGTTGATTATCTTCTGTGAAGCTGCGGTACATGGCAAATATGTTGCTGCCGGGAATTCTTATCACAGCTTTCTCAAGCTGCATTGCGGTGAGAATACCGGGAAGCGTTTGTTCTTTTCCTAAAAATTCCTGAACATGCAATGTGCCGTCCTCTCGGGCAGCGCATAGCAGAAAATCCTCTCCGAGGAAAAATTCGCAGAAGGTATCCAAAAAAGCGTAGGTTTCTTTTTCGTGTATTACAGCGTTTTCCGGCAAAAAGGTTTTCCGCAGATGTCCAAATTGTTCAGCGGAAATTTTGTTTGCAGGGCAGGCAGGTCCGTTTGCAAAAATGGATACGGTGTCTGCAAAAAGGAAAGGGGTATAACCTAAGTTCTGATACATGGCAGCAAGCGCCGGTGTGCCGGGTACTAAAACAGCGCCATGGTAGCCGTTTGCTTGCAGGTGGCTATGGGTGTTTTCCATAAGCTTCCGGCAAAGACCTTGTCCCCGGTGTACTTCTTCTGTGGCAACGGCGTACATGTAGGCAAGCTTTTTGTCCTGCCATACACAGTCGAACCAGTAAAGCGCAGCTACCGGTTGGCTATTTAAGGTTAAACAGCGGCAACGATCGGGGGAAAAACCGGTACGGAAGAAATTCTCCACGAACAGCGCAGAGTCCCCAAATGCCTGCTGCCAAAGCCGGTGCAGACTGGGGAGCTGTTGGGCATTTGGCTTATCAATAATCATAGCCATCCTCCAGCAGGTGCGCCCAGCTTTTCTCGATCATGTGGTCGGGGCAGTAGCTAAGCTTTGCTTTGCGCAGGCCTTCCAAACCCATGTCGTCTTCCCGGTCCAAAAACGCAAGTTCCGGATACTTATTTTGCAGATATGTGGCAAAGCCGTTGTTGATGGCTACATAAGCGCCGTCTACATCCAAAGCTTTTTCAAAGTGAATATCAAAGGTGTTGCTATTCATCCGGGAACCGATGGTCATAGCCAGCACCTGACCGTTTTCCTTCAGCAGTAGACCCTCCATGCCCAATGCGTCAAAGTGCGTTAAAGCTTTGCGCAGGGCAGCTTGCTCCATGTGAAAGTCACTGTGAGGTGCTTCTGTAAGCCGCAGGTCATACCATTGCGATGCCAAAGCCTCAGCCTCGGAAATGTTTTCAGAGGTAATCGGCTCTAAAATATGATCCGGATGGGCCTCCCGGAAACGGTTCAGATGGTTGCGCTTGCGCTGATACTTACGACCCTTCAACTGGGCAAGGTCGCCGATAGCATAGACATAATCAAAGGAATCCCGGTCGAAATGATAACGGAATTTTCCGGGATAAAGGCGCTCTAATAAGGCGCAGTCGTCATAAGTCAGGCCGGTAAAACGGCAGGGAATGCCCCGCTGCCGGGCATCCTCCATGATAGCATCCAAAGCCGGTTTTTTATCTTCCCCGCCTACGGGGAACAAATACACGCTTTTGCGGTTAAACTGAGAAAAAAATACCAGTTGATCGCCCAAAATGGCGGCGCTTTGCCGTCCCCACATATAGAGGTTGGTAAAGCTGTATTCACATCCCCGTTCTCCGACTTCCTGCAGGAAGGAATCATAAAGCGCTTTTTTTGATAGGTCAAAAGGCTGAAAATCGATCATTTGTAACACATCCTCTGCTCACAGTATATCACAAAAAGGAAGAGTTATCAACCGAACAGACGGTAATCCAGATGCCGTGCTTTCATGGTATAAAACAGGGCCGTGCCTAAGGTCAGCAGCACAGCGGCTTCTCCGATTGCCACGTACAGCGCATTGATCCAAAAACCGCCGCCAATGTAAAAAGCCAGCTCCCAACCAACCAGCGCGGCATTGGTGATGGCAGGCAGCAGCATAGCCGGCAGGGGATAGCCTTTTACGCAGACGCGGCGCATCAGATGCATACCGCCTACGGCAAGAAAGGTCGCCAAAGAGCCTACCAGAAAGTCCAGGGGCAATGCGCCGGCGAAGCTTAAATTGAACAGCAGACAGCCGATGGTAAGACCGGGAATGGCTGCCGGAGTGAACAGCGCCAGCACACACAGCGCTTCCGATACCCGAAACTGAATGGCAAAGGATGCGGAATTGGGCACTAAAAAATTCTGCAGATACGTCAGGGCAATATAGGTAGCGGCAATCAGCGCTGCATGGGTGATATAACGAGTATTTTTATTCATAACTTGCTCCAAACAACAAAAAAATGGGCGCAGTACGCACCCATCCCATAAAAAATGAGCGCACAGCGCCCATCATCTTTGCTCCTAGTTTTGTTTACCGACAGGATGGTTACGAACTGTCCTATGAAGTTGAGTGGATTATACTATAAAAGTCCAAAACTGTCAAGGTTGGTGGGGTATGTGTTGACATTTGTTGGTGTGGATGATAAAATTCAAACGTTTGTTAAGGGAGGTTAGGCGTATGATTCAGGAATTTCTTTCTTGGTATAATGCTTTGACAGATGGACTATGGGGTTCTTTGCTGCTGTTTGCAGTTGGCCTTGTGCTGTTGATCAAAGGCGGCGATTGGTTTGTTGACAGTGCCACCGGAATTGCAAAGCGTTTCCGGGTTCCGGAGATTATCATCGGCGCAACTGTGGTTTCCATCGGCACGACTTTACCGGAAGTCATGGTGTCTGCCACGGCGGCACTGAATCAAAACGGTGCGGTGGCATATGGAAACGCAATCGGTTCGATTATTTGCAATACATCTTTGATTGCGGCGCTGACCATTGCAATCCGTCCTGCGCCGGTAAACCGTAAAGCAATTTCCATGCCGGTGCTGTTTTTCTTTATTTCTGCAGCGATTTATTGTGTTGCTGCGTATGTATTTGAGTCCTTTGACCGCTGGTTGGGCATTGTGATGCTGTGCGTGTTTGCTGTGTATATGACATTGACGATTCGCCAGGGATTTAAGAATCCTGTAAACACGGAAGAAGCGCAAGAAGAGGAGCAAGCATCTGCTTCTCTTTTGAAAGACGTGCTGGTGCTGATCGTGAGCGCCGCTTTGATTGCGGTTGGCGCGGATATGCTGGAGGGTTCTTCTGTATCCCTGGCAACTATGGCCGGTATTCCCACAGAGGTTGTGGGCGTTACCATTGTGGCGTTGTGTACCAGTTTGCCGGAATTGGTTACGGCAATTACAGCGCTGGCCAAGGGCCATGGCGCACTGTCGCTGGGTAATATTATCGGCGCAAATATTTTTAACCTGGTGTTGGTGTCCGGTGCTGCGGTTACTCTGTCTCCGTTCCCGGTTCCGGAAGGCAGCAAGCTTTTCGGCTATAACACTTCCTTAATTATGGAGATTCCCTTGATGGTGGCAGTTATGGCGCTGATGACATTGCCGGCACTGCTCAAGAAAAAACTGTACCGCTGGCAAGGCGCAACGCTGCTGCTGATTTACGCAGCGTTCGTCACAGTTCAGGTACTGATCGCTTTGCACATTATTTAAAAGAGTCCCTGCTGCCAAATGCAGCAGGGATTTTTTTTATAAAAGAAAAATACTTTCCATTTTCTTTGAATATGTGTATAATAAGAATATCGTTTTGATAGGAGAGGATATGACCGTGGGAAAATGGGCAAGGCTCATAGTATGGTTGCTGGTGCTGCTGATATTGGCAGCAGGGCTTGTGTACTGTGTCATATACCAATTGGATATTCCTAAGACCATGTTTGGCATATCGGTCAGACCGGACGTGTTTTCTGTACTGGTGCCGGAACCTACCAGACCCGCAATCAAGGTAGAACCCACCGAACCGGAAGTGGAGGAACTGGAAGTTACATGGTACCCGCTGCCTATGGATCGGGCGCTGACCGCCCGGCAGGCATTTGTGTATAACTGTGATACGCAGTCGTATCTTTATATCATTGGACAGAAAGAAGATCGGGTATATCCGGCCAGCATCACTAAGCTGTTTACTGCTTATGTTGCGCTGCAATATTTGTACTTAGACCAAGAGATTGTCGCCGGTGATGTATTGGATGCGGTGGCGGCTGATTCCTCTGTGGCGGGCATTAAAAAGGGAAATGTTCTAACCGTGGAAATGCTGGTGCAGGCGATGCTTTTACCCAGCGGCAATGATGCGTCCTATTTGCTGGCGGCTGCAGCAGCTGCGGCCATCACCGGAGACGAGGATATGGAACCAACGGCGGCGGTGGAATGCTTCGTTGAGGAAATGAACAGACAAGCCCGTGTTTTGGGCATGACCGGAAGTCATTTTACAAATCCCGACGGCTATCATGACGATGACCATTACACCTCTTATCAGGACTTGGTGATCATCGGCAAGCTGGCGCTGGAGAATGAGACGATCCGCCAAAGCGCCGGAACCAGTGAACTGGCAGCCACATGTGTCAGCGGAGAAGTAATGCTGTGGCAGAATACCAATGCCTTACTCAACCCGAGATCCCCCTACTACTGCAAATATGCCACCGGCTTGAAGACGGGATATACGAAAAAGGCAGGAAACTGTCTCCTGTCGTCTTTTGAATATAATGGCCAGCAATGGTTGGTCGGCGTATTTGGCAGCCCGGAGTATGAAGATCGTATGGCAGATGCCTTGCAGGTCTTTGTTGATGTTATATGTAATAAAAAACTCCCCAACCGAGTGGTTGAGGAGTTTTTGTTTTGTTTGAATTACTTAGAACCAGCGATCTGAGCAGCGACCTCAGCAGCGAAGTTCTCTTCCTTCTTCTCGATGCCTTCACCCTTGATGTAGTGAATAGCATTGACGAACTTAACATTGCCGCCCAGCTTCTTAGCAGCGTCAGCAATGTAGCCAGCAACGTCGCCCTTGAACAGGTCGGAACGGACGAAGTCCTG
>JAZRQF010000081.1:0-13850 GCA_045649605.1 Faecousia sp. | reverse complement strand
CGTCGTTGGTGCGGCTGCCGTCCTTGTTCAGGTCGGTTTCCACATCCAGGGGGTACTGCTCGGGGAACAGAATGTTCCACATCAGAGCAACTACGTCGTCGTTGGTGAGCTTGTCGTCGCCGTTCATGTCGCCGGGCAGTGTCTCGGGTGCGGCGGTGGTGTTGTTCCAGACCTGGTTGCCGCTTTCCAAGATTGCCACAGAGCCGATGTTGGCGTTGATGGTTGCGGTGCTCTCTGCCAGGATCTGACCGTCCAAAGTGGTGGCGGTCTCGGCTGTGCTGTCAGCCAAGGTCAGATTCACAGTGCCGCAAACATAAATGTTATCGGCAGATGCGCTGTTGCGGATAACGCCGCCGGTGATATTCAGAATACCGCCAGCTTCCACGAAGATGTTGCCGCCTGCGGTGGTGGCAGAGCCGTTTTCAATGATACCGCCGGACATGGTCATCTCGCCGTCTGCCTCGATGTAGACGTTACCGCCCTGAGGCTCAGCGTCCTTGGTGCTGGTCATCACAGCGTTACCGCCGGTGATGATGCCGCCTTCCATGTTGAATGCGCCGGTGTTGACGTATACAGCGCCGCCGTTCAGAACACGTCTGCCGGTGATCTTGCCGCCCTTCATGGTGAAGGTGCCGGAGTTGACCTGCACAACGCCTGCGTTGTAGGGGAATACATCGGCTGCGGCGGTGGAGGACAGGTGGACACCGTCGTACAGACGCAGGTTGGAGCGGCCGTCCAGGTTGATAACGCCGCCGGCTGCTGCCTTATATGCGCCCTGAACCTTACTTTCGGTTTCGGTGGTGTTGACCAAGTTCACAGTTGTACCACCGTAGATTGCGAAGGCACGGCTGGTCTTTTTAATATTGTTGCCGTTCATGTCGATACAGATTTCGAATACAGCGGTATCATTTGCGCCGATCTTGATCTGAGAAGAGCCGGTGACAGATGCCTTGGTCAGACGGTAGTGGTGATGACCGCCGTGGAGAGATGCATCGTTTAGGTTACCGCCGGTCCAATCGGTCCAAACCACTTCCTTGTTGCAGTGGGGACACGCAGAGGTCTCCGGTGCAGGGGGATCGGTAGGCTCGGTGGGGTCGGTGGGTTCGGTTTCGCCGGTATAGACCGTTGCCAGACCGTCAAATTCTTCCGCGATTGCGCCGTTTTTCAGATTCAAAACGGTGACATTGGAGCCTGCCACATAGACAAAGTCCTTCGGGGCGTTGTTCTCGCAGAAGTATGCATTGCGGGCGTTGCCGCAAACATTGTGGTAGTCGATGCGGTACCAGTCCGCATCCCACAGAACCACAGAAGGCTCAACGGCATAATAGATTTCTTTATGAGCACCGCCGCCGAAGCCGTGGTGGAAAACGGTGGAAATATCACTCTTCAGACCCTTGCCGTACCAAATTTCCAGCTTGTTTTCACACCAGGTGCCGCCGGAGCTGCTGCCGTTGGTGGGGTGGTCAGCAGGGATAAACACGGAAGTACCGCCGTTAAATACCATACGGGACACAATGGAAGTGCCGTTCACGTTACAGATCTTGCCGTTGTTGGCTGCCAGGTAATCCTCCTGGGTGTACAGGATCTGCAGCGCCATATCCGCATAACGCAGAATGTTGCCGGTGTGGGGAATGCTGTGCTTGGCGTTGGGGTAAGCGGTTTTCATGGTGCTTACGATCGTATTCTGCTCGGTAACGGAGGCTGCCTCAATGGTGGAGGCGTCTGCAAAGTTGTAAAGGAATTCTTTTACGGTGATGGAGGTGTCGCTTGCGTACTTTTCCGCAAATGCCAGGAAGCCGCGGTAGTGGTCCACGTGGGGGTGGGTGATCATCCAGCCGGAGATTACGATGTTATTAGGATCAACTGCCTGCTTCTTCAGGATCTTGTAGATACGGTCAGCGGTTGCGGTTTCTGCGCTGTCGATGATGAAGAAGGTGCCGTCAGCCAGACGGATAATGTAACACATATCGTTTTCCTGCAGGAAATCAGCAGTGGCATCCAGCATAGTAATGTCCTCACTGCCTACCTGGGTGATCAAAGGATCACAGACTGCTGTGTAGGTGGGTGCGGTGGTGGCGGGCAGGTACGCTGCGTCCTTGTTCTCGCAGATCACATAGCAGCGGCCGTCAGCGGAGTGATAGCTGATGGTGACCACCTTGGTGTCGGAAACGTAGGTGCGGAAGAGGTTTTCCAGCGCGGTGGCGTTGCCGTCGGTGGAAGTGCCGCTGAAGCTGTTGGCGCTGTGGAGGGTGTAGCCTTCTGCCACAAGGGCCTGCTCGTAAGCTGCCAGCTCGTCTTTGGTTGCATTTTCATATACGGTCTCGTAGCCGTTGCCGGTGTTATAAGTGCCGCGTACATCATTACTCATAGCTTCCATACCTGCTGCATCAGCAAAGGATTGATTGATCCAGACTTGATTGCCGTTTTCGTCTGCCTGGGTAGCGCCCCGGTCTGTGTTCAGAACTGCGCCGGCGATCAGGAGGATCTTGCCGTTCAGATCGGCTGCGGTCTTATTCTGGCCAGCCACACTCAAATTTACGGTTGCGGGGGTGGTTGCCTTCTTGGTGAAAGCCAAGACAGCATTGCCGCCGTCGTTGTCAATAAAGCGACCGCCGGAGATGGTGACGATGCCGGAGTTAGAATAGATGTTATCGCCGTTGTAGATGCCGGTGCCGTCGATGGAGCCGGCAGCTGCGGTAGTGCCGTCCTTCTTGATGCCGTCCTGCATGATACCGTTCTGAATGGTACCGCCGGAGATGGTCAAGGTCTTGGCTGCATCGAAGCCGCTGATGAAGATGTTACCGCCGTTGACGGCCTTGCCGCCTTCGATCAGACCGCTGGTGATGGTGATGTTACCACGGGAGAAAATGTTGCCGCCGTAGGAGTTGGCGCATTCACCGCCACGGATCGTACCGCCGTTGATGGTCAAAGAAGCATTGATCTGCAGGTAGAAGTTGCCGCCGCCGTTGTTGCGGGAGAAATCTCTCTTGGCGTAACCGTTTTCGATCACTGCATTGCCGGACACGGTCAAGTTGCCGGTGTTCAGATAGATGTTACCGCCGTTGCCGTTGTCGGCTTTGCCGCCTTCAATGGTGCCGCCGGTGATGGAGAAGGTGTTTTTTGTGCCGGTCAGGTAAATGTTGCCGCCGGCGGGGGTCTTTGCTTTAGAGGTTACCTTGCCTTCCAGAACGTTGCCGCCGGTCATGGAAAAGTCAGCGTTCTTGACGAAAATGTTGCCGCCGCAGGGGTTGGAGGTCTCATGGGAAGCAGTACCGCCCTTGACAGTGCCGCCTTGAATGTTCAATGCGCCGCCGTCTACGTAGATTGCGCCGCCAAAGTAGGCTGTGCCGCCCTTGACTTCGCCGCCTGCGATGTTAATCGTGCCGCCGATACCGGCAATGGCGCCGCCGTCGCTCAAGTGCGCGCTGGTGGCTGCGTCCACAACGCTGCCGCTGTGCAGGGTGAAGGTTGCGCCGGTGTCTACACGGATAACGCCGCCCTGCTGGTTATCGCCGGTTTCTGCGCCCTTGACTTCGCCGCCGTTTGCGCTGTCCTTAACGGTCAGGGAGCTGCCGGGGCAGACGATGAATGCCCGCTTGGCGGAGATGATGTCGTAACCCTTCAAATCCAAGGTCACGTTGGCAGGGGTAGACTCACTGCCGATGTAAATGGGCGCGGTGATGCCGGTGACGTCGCCGGTCAGGTAGAAGCTGCCGTCTTGGGTGATGGCATTGGCTTCGCCGCCCTCAGTAAGGGTCCAAGGGGTTGCGGTTTCTGTAGCCGCTGCCCACAGAGGCAGGGCGCACAGACACAGCGCAATCACCAAAATTGCGACCCAAATCTTATGCATGTGTCGGGAAATTTTCATAAAGGTTGACCTCCTTACGATTTCTCAATTCTATTATAATGGTAAAAGAGGGGGTTCGCAATATATAAAAATAACACAAAATTAAGATTTTTGATACGAAATGATTAAAAATCTTGATTTTCTTTGTTGTTTTAGATACTATGAAACCAAAGGGGGCGTGCATATGGATCTGTTTAACGAAATTGTTGTAACCTACCTGGTCAACCCGCCCAAGGTCGCCTATATGGAAAAAGGCGTACAGTACCGCACCGTTAACCGAGAGTGTTTCGGTCTGGTGCTGTGTCTGGAGGGTGAGGCCGCCTACACCATGGACGGCAAGACCTACATAAGCAACAAAAACAACGCCCTTATTCTGCCCAAAGGCGGCACTTACACCCGTTTTGGCGTGACCGAGGGACTGTTCGCCATCGTCAACTTCCAGGCAAAGGAAGTGCCGGAGACGGATATTTTGACCTTTCCCCTGCAAAATCCCCAGGAATGCCTTGACGATTTTGAAAAGCTGAGAAAGCTGTTTTTGCGGCAGAACGGACATCTGAAGTCGTACAGCACTTTCTATCGGTTGCTGGAAAAGGTGTTCGCCGCCTCCATGCCCAAGGAGACACCCTTAGACCCGATTTTGCAGTATGTGGAGGAAAATCTGTCCAATCCGGACATTTCCAACACTGCCCTTGCCAAGCAAATGGGCATCAGCGAGATTTATTTCCGTAAGCTGTTCGCCGCCCATTACGGCACAACCCCCCGGCAGTACATTCTGGAACTGCGAATCCAAAAGTCCAAACAGCTTCTTACCGACACATTGCTGTCTGTAACGGAAATTTCGGAAGCCTGCGGCTTTTCCAGCGTGTTCCACTTCTGTCAGACCTTCAAAAAACGCACCGGTCTGACCCCCAAGCAGTACGCCCAGCAGAACCGTACATTTAAAATCTAAAGGCTCGGGTTTCCGGGCCTTTTCTTTTGCAGGAAATTCCTCTTTTCAAATATTTACCGGTGTGCTATAATTTAGAATATATTTACAAAAGGAGACAAGATATGTTTATTACAAATGACATTCGCTATATCGGCGTTAACGACCATCAGGTAGACCTGTTCGAGGGTCAGTACGACGTACCCAACGGCATGGCTTACAACTCCTACGTGATCATGGACGAGAAGATCGCCGTTATGGACACCGTGGACAAGAATTTCACCGCACAATGGCTGGAAAATCTTTCGGCTGTGCTGGAGGGCAAGAAGCCGGACTTCCTGGTTGTTCAGCACATGGAGCCGGACCACTCTGCAGGCATTGCCCAGTTTTTGGAAGCTTACCCCGAGGCTACTATCGTTTCTTCTGCCAAGGCTTTCGTTATGGTCAAGCAGTTCTTCGGTGAGGATTACGCTGACCGCCGGATCGTGGTTGGCGAGGGCGACACCCTTTGTCTGGGCAAGCACACATTGACCTTTGTGACGGCTCCCATGGTTCACTGGCCGGAAGTCATTGTTACATACGATTCTTACGACAAGGTGCTGTTCTCTGCCGACGGTTTCGGCAAGTTCGGCGCATTGGATGTGGAGGAGGACTGGGCATGCGAGGCACGCCGGTACTACATCGGCATCGTAGGCAAGTACGGCATGCAGGTGCAGGCGTTGCTGAAAAAGGCCGCCGGACTGGATATTTCCATCATCTGCCCCCTGCACGGACCGGTTCTGACAGAAAATTTGGGTTACTACATCAATTTGTATGATATTTGGTCCTCCTACGGCGTGGAGAGCGAGGGCGTTGTCATCGCTTACACCTCTGTGTACGGCCACACCAAGCTGGCTGTGGAGCAGTTGGCAGAAAAGCTCACCGCTTTGGGTTGCCCCAAGGTCGTGGTTAACGACCTTGCCCGGTGCGACATGGCGGAGGCTGTGGAAGATGCTTTCCGTTACGGCAAGCTGGTGCTGGCAACCACCACCTACAACGGCGAGATTTTCCCCTTTATGCGGGAGTTTATCAACCATCTGACCGAGCGTGGCTACAAAAACCGCACCATCGGTATGATCGAGAATGGTAGCTGGGCGCCTATGGCAGTCAAGGTCATGACCAAGATGCTGGAAGGCAGCAAGAATATTACCTACACCGAAAACAACGTGAAGATTTTGGGCGCAGTTACTGCGGAAAATATGGCGCAGATCGATGCGCTGGCAAAGGAACTGATTTAATGAACATTGCCGGATTGCAAAAAATGACCTTGCTGGACTATCCCGGCAAGGTAGCTTGCACCGTGTTTCTGCAAGGGTGCAATTTCCGGTGTCCGTTTTGCCACAACAGCGACCTTTTGGGGGCGAAAGGCCCGGAGGGGATGTCGGACGGGGAACTTTTGACGTTTTTAGAAAAGCGGCAGGGTCTTTTGGACGGCGTGTGCATCACCGGCGGTGAACCTACCTTGCAGCCGGAACTGGAAACGCTGATTGGCAGCATTAAGGCGCTGGGTTTTGCGGTGAAGCTGGACACCAACGGCAGCCGCCCGGAGGTTCTCAAGGCGCTGGTGGAGAAAAACCTTGTGGACTATGTGGCTATGGATATCAAAAACTGTCCTGCAGATTACCCGGAAACGGCGGGCATGCGCCCGGCTTTGATGGAAGCGGTGGAGGACAGCGCCCGGTTTTTGCTTGCCGGAAATGTGGACTACGAATTTCGTACCACGGTGGTGGACGAGCTGCACAGCGAGGAAGGCATAGCGGCCATGGGTCGGTGGCTGGAAAGTTTATCTTCTGACCACAAGACAAAGCGGCTTTTCCTGCAGTGCTATATGGAGCGGGAAAGTGTGCTTTCCCCCGGATTTAACCCACCAAGCAAGGAAAAAATGACGGATTTTGTGTCGATTTTGCAACCTTTCGCAGAAGTCGTTCAAGTCCGTGGAATGGACTGAGACACTATATGTTGTGTTTTGGTATAAAAAATAATCTCAATATATTGTGTTTTTGCAGTTGACAAACGAAATAGATATGGTTTATAATACAGACGTTCCGCGCTTTTTGCGGGGAGCGTCTGTATTTTTATTTTACGCGTCATTACGCGACATTGTAGGAGGAAGAGAAGATGTATCGGGTATTAAAGAGAGACGGCGGCACCGTTGAGTTTTCTTTGTCCAAGATCAGCGCAGCTATGATCAAGGCATTTGAGGCTCAGGGTCGCAAGTACCATGAAAGCGTTATCAACATGCTGGCTTTGCAGGTCAGCGCAGACTTTGAGCCCAAGATCAAGAACGACACCATCGCTGTGGAAGATATCCAGGACAGCGTGGAGCGTGTTCTGTCTGAGGCCGGTTACAGCGATGTTGCCAAGGCTTACATTCTGTACCGTAAGCAGCGTGAGAAGGTGCGTAACGTCAATTCCGCCCTGCTTAACTACAAGGATCTGGTGGACAACTACCTGCAGATCAACGACTGGCGTGTTAAGGAGAACTCTACCGTTACCTATTCTGTTGGCGGTCTGATTCTGTCTAACTCCGGCGCAATCACCGCTAACTACTGGCTGTCTGAGATCTACGACGAGGAGATCGCAGAGGCACACCGCAGCGCTGCGCTGCACCTGCACGATCTGTCCATGCTCACCGGTTACTGCGCCGGTTGGAGCTTGAAGCAGCTCATTCAGGAAGGTCTGGGCGGCGTTCCCGGCAAGATCACCTCTTCTCCCGCCGGTCACTTGTCCACTTTGTGTAACCAGATGGTCAACTTCCTGGGCATTATGCAGAATGAATGGGCAGGCGCTCAGGCATTCTCCTCCTTTGATACATACCTTGCGCCCTTCGTTAAGGTAGACAACCTGACCCAGAAGGAAGTCAAGCAGTGCATTCAGTCCTTCGTCTACGGCGTGAATACACCCTCCCGTTGGGGCACGCAGGCACCTTTCTCCAACATCACCTTGGACTGGGTATGTCCTCCCGACCTGAAGGAGCAGGCTGCCATCGTTGGCGGTAAGGAAATGGACTTCACCTATGGCGACTGCCAGAAGGAAATGGACATGGTCAACAAGGCATTCATCGAGATCATGATCGAGGGCGATGCCAACGGCCGTGGCTTCCAGTACCCCATTCCCACCTACTCCATTACCCGTAACTTTGACTGGTCTGAGACCGAGAACAACAAGCTGCTGTTCGAAATGACCGCAAAGTACGGCACACCCTACTTCTCCAACTACATCAACTCCGATATGGAACCCTCCGACGTGCGCTCCATGTGCTGCCGTCTGCGTCTGGACCTGCGTGAACTGCGTAAGAAGTCCGGCGGCTTCTTCGGTAGCGGTGAGTCCACCGGTTCTATCGGCGTTGTTACCATCAACCTGCCCCGTATCGCTTATTTGGCGGAAAACGAGCAGGACTTCTACCAGCGTCTGGACAAGCTGATGGACATCGCTGCCCGCAGCTTGAAGACCAAGCGTACCGTTATCACCCAGCTCATGGAGAACGGTCTGTATCCCTACACCAAGCGTTACTTGGGTACATTCGGCAACCACTTCTCCACCATCGGTCTGATCGGTATGAACGAGGTGGGTCTGAATGCTAAGTGGCTGAAGGCTGACCTGACCAACGAAAAGACTCAGAAGTTTGCCCAGGAAGTGCTGGATCACATGCGTGATCGCCTGAGTGACTATCAGGAGCAGTATGGCGACCTGTACAACCTGGAAGCTACTCCCGCCGAGTCCACCACTTATCGTTTTGCAAAGCATGATAAGAAGCGTTATCCCGACATCATCACCGCAAACGAGCACGGCACACCCTACTACACCAACTCTTCCCACCTGCCCGTTGGCTACACCGAGGATATCTTCACCGCTCTGGAAATTCAGGACGAGCTGCAGACCCGGTACACCTCCGGCACCGTGTTCCATGCATTCTTAGGCGAGAAGCTGCCCGACTGGAAGGCCGCTGCTGCGCTGGTTCGTAAGATCGCTGAAAACCACAAGCTGCCTTACTACACCATGTCTCCCACCTACTCTGTGTGCGCTGAGCATGGCTACCTGCCCGGCGAGCAGTACACCTGCCCCCACTGTGGCAAGAAGGCGGAGGTCTACAGCCGTATCACCGGTTACTACCGCCCGGTTCAGAACTGGAACGACGGCAAGAGCCAGGAGTACAAGGATCGTAAGACCTACAACATCGGCAATTCTGTGCTGAAGAAGAAAGCACCCGTGGAAGAGGCTTGCGTCTGTGAAGCACCCAAGGCAGAAGTTGCCGAGGGCGCAAAGGCGATCCTCATCTCCCGTGTGACCTGCCCCAACTGTAAGGTGGCAGAGAGCCTGCTGACCAAGGCCGGTGTTTCTTTCGAAAAGAAGATCGCAGAAGAAAACTTGGATCTGTGCCGTGAGTATGGCATCAAGGGCGCTCCCACGCTGGTGATCACCGACGGTGAGAATTTCCAGACCTACTACAGCGTTCCCGAGATCAAGAAATATTTGGCAACCCTATAAATAAAATAAGGGTCGGGCAAACGCCCGACCCTTTCCTATGAGGTGAATACAATGTACGATATTTTGATTGTAGGCGGCGGTCCTGCCGGGCTGACCGCTGCGATTTACGCCCTGCGGGCAGGCAAAAACGTGCTGGTGGTCGAGAAAAACGGCTTCGGCGGTCAGATCGCCTATTCTCCCAAGGTGGAGAACATTCCCGGCACGCAGGTCATCAGCGGCAGCCAGTTTGCCGAACAGCTTGTGGAGCAGGCTATGAATTTGGGCGCAGAGGTGGAACTGGAGACGGTTACCGATGTGCGCAAAGAGGGCGAAATTTTCCATGTCACTACCGAGGAAGGCAGCGTCTATGAAGCCAAGGCTGTGATTTTGGCGGTGGGTGTAAAGCACAGAATGCTGGGTCTGCCCGGTGAGCAGGAGCTGGTTGGCAACGGCTTGAGCTTCTGCGCTGTGTGCGACGGCGCATTCTATACCGGTCAGGACACGGTAATGATCGGTGGCGGCAACTCCGCTTTGCAGGAGGCGCTGCTGCTGTCTGAAGTGTGCAACAAGGTTACTGTGGTGCAGAATTTGGCAGATTTCACCGGCGAAAAGAAGCTGGCGGAGGCCATTTTGGCAAAACCCAACGTGCAGGTGTATTTTAGCAGCGTTGTGGAAAGCTATGAGACAAAGGACGGTAGCCTTTCCGGCGTGAAGATCCGCAACACCGAGACCGGCGAAACCACCACCATTGCCGCCGACGGCGCATTTTTGGCGGTCGGTCTTGTGCCGGAGAACGGGGCATTCTCCCATTTGGCAAATCTGAACGACTGGGGTTACTTTGCATCCGGTGAGGATTGCTGCACCGTGACCCCCGGCGTGTACGTTGCCGGCGATTGCCGCAGCAAGACCATTCGTCAGGTGGTTACCGCCTCCGCCGACGGCGCAGTGGCAGCCATGGCCGCCTGCCGCTACTTAGACTGACCGGGTTAGCACCCGGCGGCAACTCGTGCATTGTGCGGCAAATATCGTGATTGCCCACCCGCTCGGTAACGAAAAACCGACAGTTTTCGACAAACGCCAGGGAGTGGGTTAGCACCCGGCGGGACTACATATGAAAAAAGGGCAACTCCGGAGGGAGTTGCCCTTTTGGTTTGGGGATTATACCTTTTCGTGGCGACGTTCCATGTACTTGTCGCTGACGATGACAACTGCCAAAATCAGTCCCTTGACGAAGGGCTGCAACATAGCAGGAATGTCGAAGAAGGTCATAGCATTATAGACCATGCTCAGCAGGATAACGCCAAATACGGTCTTCAGAGCGCCGCCCTTGCCACCGGCCATGGAGGTGCCACCTACGATGACCATGGGAATTACGCTCATCAGGAAGTCCTTGCCGATATTGCCGTTGGCAGAGAAGGTACGGGTCATCAGCGCCACGCCGGCCAGCGCAGCAAAGAAGCCCTGGAGAATATATGCGCTCCAAATGTAGCGGTTTGCCTTGATACCCAAGTTGTCGGCAGTATGGATGTTGCCGCCAACCAGGAAGAGATTTCTGCCGAACTGCGTCCGACGCAGAATGAATTCCACCAGCAATGCCGCCAGGATAAATAGGATAAAGGACACGGGAATGATATTAAACAGCTTGAATGCATAAATGCTCTTGAGTACCGGGTGCGATATAGCCACCGGGGTGGACTTGGTAATCGTCAGGGCAATGCCGCGATAAATCAGCTGCATCGTCATGGTGACGATAAAGGGAGACAAACGGAAGTTTGCCACGAAGAAGCCGGTCAGCGTGCCGCAAGCACAACCCAAAAGCAACGCCACGATCAGTGCTACCACAATGTTTACATTGGCCTTGAGCAGCATCATAAACACACAAGCGCACAAAGAGATCACGGAGTTAAAGGAAATATCCAGCTGGCCTACCAGAAGAATAAAGGTAAAGCCCAAAGCTGCAATACCGCTGCTGGCTGCAGAGTCAGCAATGGTGTACATGTTGTAAGGCAGTGCAAACCGGGGGAACATGTTGCTCATAACAATGAACAGCAAAATCGCCAGCATAGGGATACGATAGTCTGTTACAATTGTTTTGCCTAACCGCAAAGAGGCAGAGCCTACACGGGAAAGCTTGGGGTTTACGGTTATTACAGAAGATGTATTTTTCATATGGATCACCTCTTCTTAAAGCGGTCCAGGTTGATCGCCAGAAGCAGAATGGCACCCTGAATGATGTACTGAATTTCCGTAGGAATGCCAGCAAGCTGTAGAATGTTGGTGATCAAACCAAAGGTAACTGCACCGATAAATACCTGCGTCATGCCACCGTGACCGCCATACAAGGCGTTGCCACCGATGATGGAGATAACGGCGCCGTTAAAGTCGCCGCCCACACCGGAGCCGTCGTTGGCGCTGTTGAAACGAGCCGCAAAGATCACTGCTGCCAGACCGCAGACCAAACCTGCCACGGTATAGGCAATGACCTTGACTCTACCGGCGTTGATGCCTGCTAAATAAGCGGACTTCTTATTGGCGCCGGTGAGTAGCATTTTCCTGCCGAAAGTGGTCTTTTTAATTACGATCTGCAGGATCACCATCACTGCGATCCAAATCAGCGCGCACACGGGGAAGCCAAGAATGTTGCCTTGACCTAAGAAGCGGAACCAGTCCTGCTCCTCGGGGATCTGCATACGGATGATCTCACTGCCGTCGCAGTACCATTTTGCAATGGCCTGGGCCATCATGCCGGTGGCTAGGGTAATCATAAAGCCTTCGCCGCTGCCACCACGGGTCAGCTTCATGAGCAAACCGTTTATAAGACCCACAGATGCACCGGCAGCCAATGCTACCAGAATTGCCACTACGCCGCCGTGGGTTTTCTCAAAGCCGATACACAGCACAGCGCTCAGCGCCATAATGTGTCCGATGGAAAGGTCGAAGCCGTTGACCAGCAGCGTCATGGTACAAGCCACCGCCAGCAGACCGTTGACGGTAATCTGCCGCAGCACGTTTGCCAAGTTGGAGCCGCTGAAGAAATTTTTGGATGTTGCCGCGCCAACGATGATCAGAAGGAACATGAGTAAAATGTTGGTGTTGTTCAGTGCCCATTCCCCGGCGCGCCTGGGGGTAAGGCGTTCACCGATTTTTGTATGCATACCTTACCTCCTTTTATAGTGCATATTTCATAACTTCCACGGCGTTGATCTGGTCGCCGGTGAGGGATGCCACGATGGCATCGTCCTTCATGACCAGAACACGGTCGCTCATGCCAAGAACCTCGGGAAGCTCAGAGGAAATCAGAATGATCGCTTTGCCTTGGGCGGCCAGTTCGTTGATGATCTCGTAGATCTCACGCTTTGCGCCAACGTCGATACCACGGGTAGGCTCGTCCATGATCAGAATATCCGGCGTAGAGTTGAGCCACTTACTGACGACGACCTTTTGCTGGTTGCCGCCGGACAGATTGCCAACCTTTTGATTGCGGTGGGGTGTCTTGATGCGGGTTTTAGCGATGTATTCGTCGGCGATCTCGTTTTCACGCTTTTTGCTGGTAAAAAGACCGCTGCGAATGGATTTCAGGTTTGCCGCTACGATGTTGGATGCTACGGTGAAGTCCAGCGTCAGGCCCTCCGCTTTTCTGTCTTCTGTCAGGAAAGCGATGCCGTACTTTTGGGCCTGCGCTGGGTCCTTGATCTTCACTTTCTTGCCTTGAATGTATACGTTCATGGCGTTTATGTAGTCCACGCCGAATACGGCGCGCATGATCTCGGTTCTGCCGGCGCCCACCAGACCGGCGATGCCCAGCACCTCGCCCTTGTGCAGGGAGAAGCTGACATCTTGCTTGCGGTCTCTGCGGCACAGATTTTCTACCCGCAGGACTTCCTCACCGATTTCTACGTTCCGGGTGGGGAAGGCGGCGTCCAGCTCACGGCCGACCATCATTTCCACCAGCTCCTTGGATGTAACGTTGGCAACATCCCGGGTGCCGATGATCTGACCGTCACGCATGACCGTAACGGTTTCGCAGATCTCGAAGATCTCTTCCATGCGGTGGGAAATATATATCACGGCGATACCCTGTGCCTTCAGATCCCGAATGATCTGGAACAGGGCATCCAGTTCTTTTTTCGTCAATGTGGCAGAGGGCTCGTCCATGAGAATGATCCGGGAATTCCGGCTCAATGCCTTGGCGATCTCTACCATCTGTTTTTCGGCAACCGTCAGTTTGCCGACAATGGTCTTGGGATCTTTGTCAAAACCGATGCGCTGAATCAGCTCTTTGGCTCTGGCGTTCAGTTCTTTCCAGTTGACCAGCTTGCCCTTGGGAGCAAGGCGGCCTGCAAAAATGTTTTCTGCAATAGACAGCTCTTCAACCAGGTTCAGCTCCTGGAAGATAATGGTAATACCTAGGGAATCTGCCACTTGGGGATTGGTAATGTTGACGGGCTCGCCGTCGATGAGAATCTCGCCGGCATCTTTCTTATAGTTGCCGTTGAGGATCTTCATAAGGGTGGATTTGCCGGCGCCGTTTTCGCCGACCAGCGCGCGAATTTCACCTTCTGCAACGGTAAA
>JAZRQF010000080.1:0-3930 GCA_045649605.1 Faecousia sp. | reverse complement strand
GGTATGAATGCCAACAACGCAGAAGCAGAAAACGTCCGCGTGTACACCCGAGCAGGCAAGATCATCGACGGCACTCTGCAGCTTTGCAACGCCTCCCTCCATGTCAACCCCCAATACAACGACACAAAGCGCACCTTCGATGTTACCGAGGTGTTGTTGGACGAGGCTGTATCCTCTGCCGATGATGTCCGCAAGCTGGGCATTGAGGTGGGTGATATTGTCTGTTTCGATCCCCGCACCCGCCGCACTGAATCCGGTTATCTGAAGAGCCGCTTCTTAGACGACAAGCTGTCCGTTGGCATTTTGCTTGGCTTTGCCAAGTATTTGGCTGACAACCATATCACCCTGCCCCGGAAAACTTACGTCCATGTTACCGTGTACGAAGAAGTTGGCCATGGCGGTTCCGGCTCTGTACCTGCCGGTGTGACCGAAGCCATTTCCGTGGACATGGGCTGTGTGGGCAACGGTCTGCAGTGCACAGAGCGCCAAGTCTCTATCTGTGCCAAGGACTCCGGTGGTCCTTATAGCTACGATGTGGTGGGCAAGCTTATTGAAGCTGCCAAGAAAACGGAAGCTGACTATGCGGTAGACGTATACCCCATGTATGGCTCTGACGTGGAAGCCACCTTGCGCAGCGGCCACGATATCCGCCACGGTCTGATCGGCGCCGGTGTCTACGCCAGCCACGGCTACGAGCGCAGCCATATTGACGGTGTGTACAATACGATCAAGGTCTTGATCGGTTATCTGCAGTAAAATAAGAACCCCTGACACAAAATGTGTCAGGGGTTTTGTTATATTAGTCTACGTATTCAGGATCGCTAGGCATGGGAATATGGATATCGCCGGGATCTTCTTCAACCTCAGGGGAATAGGTCTGCGTCTCTTCGGGCTCTTCCACATCAACTTCATGCACGGTGGTCTCCGGTACGGAAGGCTCTGTGGGGTAATCTGTCTCCTCTGTGGTTGCATCAGCAGCGCACTGATTTTCATCCGGGTTGGTATCAGTTTCACCGGTGGGCATAGTCATCCATGCAGGCTGGGAGTCACCCTGGGTTTCCTGACTGCCGGGCTGAGAATTGCCGCAGGCAACCATGCCCAGCACCATGCAAATACAAATCAACAAAACCATCAATTTAGCAAAATTCTTCATTATTTAATCTCCTTTCGGGAACTGTTTGTATTCTACAAGAAAACTTTTAAAAATTCAAGTTTTTTCGCAAAACTCCGTAATAATAGAAACAATCTCATCGCCAATGCGCCCTTGCGCCTCAGCAGTCTGTCCACCAATGTGGGGCGTTACGGACACCTTCGGGTGGTTGCAAAGCGCTGTATTTGCAGTGGGTTCCTCAGCAAATACGTCCAGCGCTGCGCCGGCGATCTTGCCTTCGTTAAGCGCATTCAAAAGCGCATCTTCTTCCACCACGCCGCCTCTTGCAGTGTTGATCAAAAATGCCGTCGGTTTCATGAGAGACAGCTCTTTCTCGCCCAATACCGGCTGCTTGTCCGCCGGCATAGGAATATGGAGGGAAACAAAGTCCGAAACCTGCAACAGCTTTTCAAGCGGCAAATAGGTATACTGGGGAAAGTTCTCGTCTGCGCCGCTACGACGGGTATAAACAACCTGCATACCCAGAGCCTGCGCCCGCTTCGCCAGTTCCTGCGCAATTCTGCCAAAGCCGATCAGACCGAGGGTTTTACCGCCAATCTCCATACCCTCATAGTGTTTTTTGTTCCACTGACCCTGCCGCATAGTCACATTGGCATCACCAATAAAACGGGCAAGACAGAACATGTGGCCCAACGCCAACTCCGCAACCGCTGCCGAACTTGCGCAAGGCGTATTACGAACAGCGACTCCCTTGCTCTCAGCGTAGGCAACATCAATGTTGTCCACACCCACGCCGCCACGGATCACCAGCTTCAGCTTTCCTTTTACCGCCTGGTCAATATGCTGGGCACGAACCTTGGTTTTAGAGCGCACCACAACGCAGTCAAAGGCCTGCAAAGCTTCCCCAAGCGCTTCCGGCTCAAAGTATTGCTCCACAACAGTGTGACCCTGCAAGCGCAGCATTTCAATTGCGGACTTATTCATTCCGTCAGTTACCAAAATATGCATTCACACATTCTCCTTATTCTCGTAAGAATCTTCGGTTTTTCCTTGGATTTTGCGTGTTTTATAGAAATATAGTTTGCAATTGGTGTGATTTCAGCGGTTTAAGCATATCATACTTTCCCCATCTTGTCACGAAAAATTTTATTCCGTTCCACGGAACACAGAGAGGTTCGAATCTCAGTCGGGGCAATAAAAATATGGGATACCCCGTTTGGGGTATCCCATATTTGGGTATATACTACACTATTTGATACAATGCAACGCAAGTACGTGGATCGTTGCATTTGTTAAACAGTCTGTTTTTAGTGGTATAGTCAAATGTTTATGCCATTTGCCGCTGTTCCATTTTTCTCCAGCTGATATAGCCATAAATATCATTGACCAGGAACAGCACAAAGCAAATCATTACGGACAAGTAGCTGACATCCTCAATGGAGGCCAAAATCCAAAGCACGATTAGCACAATGTCGTTAGCGGCATACGCCAAGGCGAAGTAAGGACTTCGACGGAAGGTCAGATATACAGCGATGAAGCTGGTAGTAACCGATAGTGTACTGGGAAGCATATTGGCCGTGCCGAAATAGTCCAGGATGAAATAAAATACCACTGTCACAAAGGCAGATAGGATCAGCATAATGACCCATTCCACAGCACCCAGGCGATTAACCGCCACCTCCGCTTTGTTCCCATTGTAGGGATTCCGGAGCCAGGCGATCAGCGCAAAGAGTGCCATAGGGGCGGTCATTCCCAAATAGGTGACCATCTCACCATAGTAGGCGAAACGATAGGAAATGATGCCATAAAGCAAGCTGAAAACGACCATCAGCGCTTGACCAATCGGATTCCCCTTCGCGTTGAAGATCAACGAGGTCACACCGATAAGGGATGCCATCAAGGTCATATAATTTACCCGGTCAAAAATCAAAAAGGATAAAAGTATCAGCGCAACGGATGACCCCCAAAGAGTCAATTCGGCTTTTGTGAAATACTTTTTCATAAGTTCCTCCGCACAAAAAAAGCACCCGTATACACATCTTCTAAGACCTAACGATGTGTAAACGAATGCTTTTCGCATCTGCTACCCGGTGGCAGCGCCATATTCTGAAGGTATTATATAGGCGGTGATAACGAAAGTCAAGCAACAAAACGATGCCGCAGCTGATACAATGCAACGCTATACCGCCGAGCGTTGCGTTCGTTCAATGACTATGCATAGGAAAACATTGCATAGGACATCGTCAGCTCATACAGATAAAATCCGAAGTCTAACTTCCTATGCAATGTTTCTGCAGATGGTATCTCCACCCAACGGACTTTACATGCCGCAGTGAGCGGTAGTCACAAAAACTATCGCCAATGGAGATTCCTCTATAATTATATTAAAATGTAAATGCAAAAATGTCAACAAGTAGAATATAGAAAACACCTACCCTTGCAGATACCATTGTATCAAATAAGGGTAGGTATTATGGTGCCGGGTGGCCTGTTGCGGTGCGTGCCATTTTCCTTTGCGTGTCATTGCGAGGGCGCTTTTGCGCCCGTGGCAATCTCCCGGGGGAATGTGCAGATTAGGTCTTGTGGCCGGACTCGATTTGCATTTTCTCCCCCTGGGAGAAAATTAAGGTTCGCCTCCGTCAAGCCGTCGGCGGCAACGCTCATCCGCGTTGCATTTAGATGGGTTCGAGTCCCACCGGCATAGCAAAAAAGCAGATACCCGAATGGGTATCTGCTTTTTTGGTGCCGGTGACCGGACTCGAACCGGTACGCTGTCGCCAGCGGTGGATTTTGAGTCCACTACGTCTACCAATTCCATC
>JAZRQF010000079.1:0-3299 GCA_045649605.1 Faecousia sp. | reverse complement strand
GCTATGCGCCTGAAGCGGCATGTCCGCGTTCGTGGCAAGATCTCCGGCACTCCTGAGTGTCCCCGTCTGAACGTGTTCCGCAGCAATGCGAACATCTATGCACAGATCATCGACGACGTAAATGGCGTAACTTTGGTTGCTGCCAATACGCTGGAGAAGGATTTTGAGGGTGCAACCGGCAATGCAGAAGCTGCAAAGAAGGTTGGCATCGTCCTGGCTGAGCGTGCAAAGGCCAAGGGCATCGAGCAGGTCGTTTTCGACCGCGGCGGCTATATTTTCCATGGCCGTGTTGCTGCACTGGCTGAGGGCGCCCGCGAAGGCGGACTCGATTTCTAAGAAGGAGGAAGAGAAATGGCTTACGAAAAGACTCCTAGAAATGAAGCTCCCGAGCTCATTGAGAAGGTCGTTTTCCTGAACCGCGTCAGCAAGACCGTTAAGGGCGGCCGCGTTATGAAGTTCTCTGCTCTGGTCGTCGTTGGTGACGGCAAGGGTACTGTCGGCTACGGCCTGGGCAAGGCTGCCGAGGTTTCCGAAGCTATCATCAAGGGCATCGCTGATGCCAAGAAGAACATGGTAAAGGTGTCTCTGGCACCCAACGGCACCATTCCTCACGATGTTATCGGCATCTTTGGTGCAGGCGCAGTTATGCTGAAGCCCGCTCCCGAAGGTACTGGCGTTATCGCCGGCGGTGCAGTTCGTGCAGTTATGGAAGCTGTCGGCATCCGCAACATCGTTGCAAAGTGCCAGCGTTCCAACAACCCCCAGAACGTGGTTAAGGCCACCATGGAGGGTCTGAAGTCTCTGCGCTCTCCCGAGCAGATCGCTGCGATCCGCGGTAAGAGCGTAGAAGAAATCATCTAAGGAGGGCAATTAACATGGCAAACCTGAAAATTGAGCTTGTTAAGAGCCTGAACGGCCGGCTGGAAAAGCAGATCGCTACCGCCCACTCCCTGGGCCTGCGTAAGATCGGCCAGGTTACTATCCAGCCCGATAACACCCAGACTCGCGGCAAGATCGCTAAGATCGGCTTCATGCTGCAGGTCACAGAAGTAGAATAAGGAGGAGACAAGAATGAAAATTCATGAACTTGCTCCTGTCGCTGGCTCCACTTTCGAGGGCAAGCGTAAGGGCCGTGGTGCAGGCTCCGGCAACGGCAAGACCGGTGGCCGCGGCCACAAGGGTCAGCATGCTCGTTCCGGCGGCAAGACCCGTATCGGCTTTGAAGGCGGCCAGATGCCTCTGGTTCGTCGTATCCCCAAGCGTGGCTTCAACAACATTTTTGCGAAGCCTCTGACAGCTATCAATATTGCTGCTCTGAACTGCTTTGAGGATGGTGCAGTAGTTGATGCTGCTGCTCTGATTGAGAAGGGCGTCATTTCCGACTGCCCCTACGGTCTGAAGGTTCTGTCTAACGGCACCCTGACCAAGAAGATTACTGTTAAGGCAGCGGCTTTCTCTGAGTCTGCAAAGGAAAAAATCGAGCAGGCAGGCGGAAAGGCCGAGGTGATTTAAGTGTTTTCTACACTGGCAAACGCTTGGAAGATCCCCGAACTGCGTAAAAAGCTGATGTTCACTATGTTGATGCTGCTGATCTACAGAATCTGCAACGTCATCCCCGTACCTTTTGTATCTCCCACCGAGATGCAGGGCTTCTACGATGCTGTTTTGTCTGACACCATTCTGGGTCTGTACAACGCTTTGTCCGGCTCCGCCTTCTCTATGGCGACTGTCCTGGCACTGGGCATCCAGCCCTACATTAACTCTTCCATCATCATTCAGCTTCTGACTGTTGCCATCCCCGCTCTGGAGCGTATGGCTAAGGAGGAAGGCGAAGTTGGTAAGAAGAAGATCGAGCGCATCACTCGCTACACCACTGTAGGTCTGGGTCTGCTGCTGGGCTTCGCTTACTACATGATGATCAGCTCTCAGACCAATCCTCTGACCGGCAATGCAATTTTGACCGATTCCGGCGTTCTGGCTGCTATCGTGATCATTCTGGCATTTGCAGCAGGTTCCTGCTTCGTCATGTGGATGGGTGAGCAGATCACTGAGTTCGGTATTGGCAACGGTATCTCCATGATCCTGTTTGCAAATATCATCGCAGGTCTGCCCAGCTCCATTTCCGGTCTGATGTCTATGGGCTGGTGGGCAATTGCGGTGGTCGTTGCAGCAATCCTGCTGATCGTATTCATCGTGTTCATCAACGATGCAGAGCGCCGCATCCCCATTCAGTATGCAAAGCGCGTTGTAGGTCGTAAGATCTACGGCGGTCAGAACACCAACCTGCCCATCAAGGTGGCAATGTCCGGTGTTATGCCCGTTATCTTTGCATCTTCCATTTGCTCCATTCCCGCTACCATCTGTGCATTCGTGCCCGGTTGGTCGGATAGCTGGGCAAATAACAATCTGTTTGCTCCCACCAGCTGGGCTTACTTCGTTGCATATCTTGTAATGATCTTCTTCTTCAGCTGGTTCTATTCCACCATTCAGTATGATCCCACTGAGATCTCCAACAACCTGCGGAAGAACGGCGGCTTTATCCCTGGCTTCCGTCCCGGTAAGCCTACCGGCGAGTTCATCCAGAATGTGATCAATAAGATCATCATCTTCGGCGCTCTGTACCTGGCAATCGTTGCCGGTCTGCCGATTCTGGTTGGCGTTATTGCTAACATGCCTGCTCTGGCACACACTGCCTTCAGCAGCATTCAGAATGTAGCAATCGGCGGCACTTCCGTTATCATCGTTGTTGGTGTCGCGCTGGAGACTGTTAAGGCTCTGGAAGCTCAGATGCTGATGCGTCACTACAAGGGTTTCCTGGATTAAGGCTGGAGGCGTAAAACCTGTGAAGCTGATTCTTCTAGGTGCACCCGGTGCAGGTAAGGGAACACAGGCAGAACTTCTCTCCGAGAAACTGCAGATCCCTACAATCTCCACCGGTAATATGCTCAGAGAGGCGATGAAAAATCAGACACCTCTGGGCATGCAAGTGAAACAGCTTATGGACGAGGGTTCTCTCGTTCCCGATGATGTGATCATGTCCATCATTGTGGATCGAATTGCCCAACCTGATTGTAAAAATGGCTTCATCCTGGACGGGGTACCTCGTACCCTGTCCCAGGCTGAGGCAATGGAAGCAAGAGGGATCAAGATCGACCATGTTGTTTCCTTGGAAATCGATGATGCGGTAATCGCAAACCGGATGTCCGGCAGACGCGTCTGCACCCAATGCGGTGCCAGCTACCACATCGTCAACAACCCTACCAAGACCGAAGGTATTTGTGACCTATGCGGCAGCGAGG
>JAZRQF010000078.1:0-17062 GCA_045649605.1 Faecousia sp. | reverse complement strand
GGCATGTTGTCTTCCAAGTATGTGGACGGCAAGACCGAGGTTGCTTACGGTGAAAATGAGGCTGTTGTTACTCTGGACTACGAGATCGTGGACAACGGTGACAACACCACCAGCTACTACTTTGTTCTGAAGAACGGCATCAAGTTCTCCGACGGTCATCCTCTGACCATGGAAGACGTGCTGTTTAACTACTACGTCTACCTGGACCCCGTTTACACCGGTTCCAACACTCTGTACTCCACCGACATTCAGGGTCTGAGCGAGTACCGCACCCAGACTGTGGGCGCAGGTTCTGACAGCAACAACGATATGATCGCATCTCAGGCTTCCACCAGAGCACAGGCTCGTCTGAATGAGCTGATCAATCTGTTCCGCGCACAGCTGAAGGCATCCTCCACCAACGAAGTTGGCTACGATGCTATGGTTTCTGCTATTAAGTCCCACTCTGTCAGCGCAGGCTATCAGAGTGCTATCTCCAACAACCCCAGCGAGGTCAACAACGAGGATCTGCTGGCTGACTATGAGTACGCTCTGAAGCTGTTCAAGGAAGAGCTGTACAACGACTACCTGGGCGCTCAGGAGTCTTACACAGAAGAGCCCTACAAGTCCCATGAGGAATTCAAGGATGAGATCTTCTGCTTCATGTACACCGAGGGTTACGTTGATGTTAAGTACGCTGAAGGCGCTAACGGCAAGATCGACCGTACCACCATCGAGAAGCTGACTCCCCAGTACCCCAACTCCATCAATAACAAGGACGCTGCTGTTGAGTATATCTTCAACGACAAGATCGCAGGCGACCTGGACATCATTCTGTCCTACTGGGGCACTGCAAACACCCTGGCAACTGAGTTCACCGCAAAGGCTAAGGAAGTTATCCTGCTTGAGAATGTTTCTGCTGACGGCGACCTGGCTGTTCAGAACATCTCCGGTATCGTTTCCCTGGGCCACACCGATGCAGCCGGCTCCAAGATCACTGTCAACGGCACTGAGTACACCGTTGCTTCCGGCCACAATGAGGATGGCACTGTTACCAACACCGCTGAAAACGACGTTCTGCAGATCACCATTGACGGCGTTGACCCCAAGGCTATCTGGAACTTCGCGCTGACAATCGCTCCTCAGCACTACTATGGCGAGGGCAGCTCCGTTCCCATGGACATCAAGAACAATAAGTTCGGTGTTGAGTTCGCAAGCTTTGACTTCATGACTGACATCATTCAGTCTCAGAGAAACATCAAGCTGCCCATGGGCGCCGGTGCTTACAGAGTTACCGATGCTTCCAACAGCGACACTCCCTCCGAGAGCGCTTTCTACACCAACAACGTTGTTTACTTCAAGGCTAACGAGAACTTCACCACAGTAGGTGAGGGCATCGAGAATGCTAAGATCGGCAAGATCCGTTACCAGATTGTCTCCTCCAACAACGCCATCGCAGCACTGGAGGACGGCACTGTTCACTACATTTCCCCTGCACTGACCACCGATAACTACGAGAAGCTGGAAGCTCTGAAGAAGAAGGGTATGGTTACCCTGACCACCGATCAGCTGGGCTACGGTTACATCGGCGTCAACGCTGCAAAGATCAATGATATCAACATCCGTAAGGCAATTATGTGTGCTATGAACACTTCTCTGGCACTGGACTACTACCGTGCAGGTACTGCTTCTCAGATCTACTGGCCCATGTCCAAGATCAGCTGGGCATACCCCAACGGTCCTGAGGCAACCGACAACGGCTTTGACTATCCCCAGCTGGGTACTTGGAGCCAGGATGTTGCTATTGCAAACATTGAGAAGTACATGCAGGAGGCAGGCGTCAGCGAGGGCGACAGCCAGCTGAAGGTCACCTTCACCATCGCAGGTTCCAGCCTGCAGGATCACCCCACCTACAAGGTATTCCGTGACGCTGCTACTCTGCTGAACAGCTTGGGTTGGAACGTTGAGGTTGTCTGTGACACCCAGGCTCTGACCAAGATCAACACCGGCGCACTGGAGGTTTGGGCAGCTGCTTGGTCCTCCGCACTGGATCCCGACCTGTATCAGGTCTACCACAAGGATTCCACCGCAACCAGCACCCTGGCTTGGGGCTACAACTTCCTGAAGACCAGCGGCACTTCCGAGGAAATGGACATCCTGAACACCCTCAGCGACTTGATCGACGAAGCTCGTTCTACCAACGACAAGGCAATCCGTTCCGAGCTGTATATGGAAGCTATGGAGCAGATTCTGGAGCTGGCTATCGAGCTGCCTGTCTACCAGCGTAGCGTTCTGTACTCCTACAACTCCAAGGTTATCAAGTCTGAGAGCATCCCCTCTGAGGTCAACCCCTATTCCTCCCCCCTGGACCGCATCTGGGAGATTGAATTCGCCGGCTAAGATCGGAGAAATGTATGTTTAAATATATTGTTAAAAGAATTGCATATTCAATTCTGATCCTGTTAGGCGTTTCGCTGATCATTTACTTCTTGATCCGCCTCATGCCCGTTGACTTTATTCAAAATAAGATCAACGCCATGAACCAGGGCGGCGCAACCGTCAGCGAAGAGACCGTAGAAGCCATGTACAAAATGTATGGCTTGGGAGATAACAGCTTCATGGGTATCCTGGGCGGCTATTTCAGCTGGCTGGGTGCCCTGGCAAGATTTGACCTGGGTACCAGCTTCGTCCACGGCATTCCCGTGGCACGGGTCATCGTGGAGCACATGGGTATCTCCTTTGCGGTGTCTTTGATTGCGACTATTTTCGAGTTTATGATCGCCATTCCTTTGGGCATTACAGCGGCAACCCATCAGTACAGCTTGCGTGACTATGTCGTCACCATTCTGGTTATGATCGGTATTTCTCTGCCGTCCTTCTTCTTCGGACAGATGCTCAAGGACGTGCTGGCATTGAAGCTGGGCTGGTTCCCGGCCTCGGGTCTGATTGATGCTACCGCATCCAATGTAGGCATCGCCCTGCTTTGGGACTATATGCGTCACATGTTCATACCCATTCTGACCATCGTTATCTTGAGTATCGGCGCCAGAATGCGTATGACCAGAACCAACATGCTGGAGGTTCTGAACTCTGACTACATCCGTACTGCCCGCGCAAAGGGCCTGAAGGAGAGCGTTGTTATCAACAAGCATGCTTTCCGCAATACCTTGATCCCTCTGGTTACATCCATGGCGGGCCTGCTGCCCAGCCTGTTCTCCGGCGCGATCATCACCGGGCAGGTCTTTGACCTGCCCGGTATCGGTAATGTTGCGCTGGATGCTATGAACCGCGGCGACATTCCCTTTATCATGGGCTACAACATGTTCTTGGCTATGCTGAGTGTGTTGGGCGTTCTGCTGGCTGACCTGATGTACGGCATCGTGGATCCCAGAGTCAAATTGGAGTAAGGAGGCGTACATATGGAAGAACTGAAAAATGAAGAAATTCAGCAGAACCAGTCCGTAGACACGGAAGCGCCTCTTGACAAAAATGTACGGCTTATGTCTCCGACCCGTATGGTGGTTCGCAGATTTTTCCGTTCCAAGCTCAGTATTCTGGGCTTGATCATGGTTATCGGTCTGTTTATCTTCAGCTTTTTCGGCCCTATGATCTATACCCAGTGGGGTGAGATCGAGTTGGACGAAAGCGGCAAGACTGAGTACGCATCTTCTGTTTCTACTTACACCGTTGACGGGGTAGAGTACACCGTTCACCAGACCACAGAAAAGTCTCTGAAGGACAACTTCCTGGATCCTCCCTCTGCTGAGCACATTCTCGGCACAGACAACGAGGGTTACGACGTCTTTGTACGTCTGATGTACGGCGGTAGAATTTCTTTGACCGTCAGCTTTATCGCCGTCTTTTTGATCACCATTCTGGGTGTTATCTTGGGCGGTGTTGCCGGTTACTTCGGTGGCGCTATCGATACCATCATCATGCGTGTCTGCGATGTGCTGATGTGTCTGCCCGGTGTTCCGATTTTGCTGATTATCAGTACCATTCTGGATGCATCGGACATTGATGCTAAGTACCGCATCTATCTGCTGATGATTTACCTGACCTTCATTTCCTGGACCGGTACAGCCCGTCTGGTGCGTGGTCAGATCCTCTCCCTGCGTGAGCAGGAGTACATGGTTGCTGCAGAGGCTATGGGTTATTCCACATGGCGCAAGATCTTTAAGCATCTGGTGCCCAATGTTATGCCCCAGCTGATCGTGCAGATGAGCTTGTCTCTGGGTAGCATGATCCTCTACGAAGCAACTTTGAGCTACTTGAACCTGGGTGTTAAAGCACCTTACGCTGCCTGGGGTACGATGATCAATATCATCTCTACCAACCAGGATGTGCTGCAAAACCATTGGTACGTTTGGGTGCCTGCCGGTATATGCATCGTCATTGCTGTGCTTGGCTTTAACTTTGTGGGCGACGGTTTGCGTGACGCTCTGGATCCGAAAGCGAGGAGATAAGTCATGAAGACGCCCGAAAAGAAAAAGAATTACTTAACCGGCCGTGAGATTCGCGCCATTGCCAAGGAAAATGCCAAGGTAATGAAGCGCCTGGAGGCCTATAAGAACCGCAAGTGTGAGGAGTCTGAATTCCTTACCGAGATGCGGAATCCCGCCAACATTCTGGAGATCGAAGATCTGCACACCTACTTCTTTACACAGCAGGGTACCGTAAAGGCCGTCAACGGTGTTTCCTATGACGTCCCCAAGAACGCTGTTGTGGGTGTTGTGGGCGAGTCCGGTTGCGGCAAGTCCGTTACCAGTATGTCCGTTATGCGACTGATTCAAGGTCCTACCGGTCAGATCGTGGAAGGTGCTATCCGTTTCAAGGCTTATGACTATAAGCGCGACGAAAAGGGTGCGCCCATGACTAAGGAAAACGGCGAATTCGAGATGGAAGAGAAGATCTATGACATCGCGAAGATGCCGATCCATGAGATCCACCGTATCCGCGGCAAGCAGATCGCTATGATCTTCCAGGAGCCTATGACCAGCCTGAACCCGGTGTTCACCATCGGTGAGCAGCTGGACGAGGTAACCCTGATCCACGTTCCCGGCGCAACCAAGGAGTTGGCCAAGGAGAAGTCCTACGAAATGCTCCGTCTGGTTGGCATTATCCCGGAAAACGTTTACGACAGATTCCCTCACGAGCTGTCCGGCGGTATGCGTCAGCGTGTTATGATCGCTATGGCGCTGGCTGCTGAACCTCGTCTGATCATCGCTGACGAGCCTACCACCGCTTTGGACGTTACCATTCAGGCACAGATTTTGGATCTGCTGCAGGATATCAAGACCAAGATCGACGGCTCTATTTTGCTGATTACCCACGATTTGGGTGTTATCGCAGAAATGGCCGACTACGTGGTGGTTATGTATGCCGGCAAGGTCATTGAGAAGGGTACTGTGTATGAGATCTTCCAGGATCCCAGACACCCCTACACCATCGGCCTGCAGAAGTCCAAGCCGACCATGACTTTGGACGACAGCACCGAGCTGTATAACATTCCCGGCAACGTTCCCAACCCGGTGAACATGCCTGACCACTGCTATTTTAAGGAAAGATGCGCAAAGTGCACCGCAAAATGTTCCGGCGATTATCCCGGCATGGTGCAGGTCAGCCCGACCCACTTTGTAGCATGTCATCTGTACGACGAGGAGAGCGCAAATGGCTGATGAAAAAGTTTTGAATACTGCGCCTGATGCGTCCGTACAGTACGACGATGCAGCAGAGCAGGCAAAGTATCTGGAGAAGAAGCAGCGCCAGATGGAAGAGGACTTCCAGAAGCCTTTCGATCCGGAAGCGATCTTGGAAGTTCGCCACCTGCGTAAGACCTTCCCTTTGAAAAAGACCATGATGGGCAAAGTCACCAAGGAACTGGTGGCTGTGGACGATATCTCTTTCAAGCTGATGCCCGGCGAGACTTTGGGTATCGTAGGTGAGTCCGGCTGCGGCAAGACAACTGCCGGTAGAGCCATTTTGAAGCTGCACCAGCCTACCGCCGGTCAGATCATCTTCAATGGTCAGGACATCACCAAGTTTGACTCCAAGCAGATGCGTGAGATCCGCAAGCAGATGCAGATCATTTTCCAGGACCCCTATTCCTCTCTGCCCCCCAGAAGCACCGTCGGCGGCATTCTCAGCGAGCCGGTGGAAGTCCACAAGATCGTGCCCAAGAGCCAGATCAAGGACTATGTTCTGGAACTGATGGACAAGTGCGGCCTGCGGGATTACTATTACGAGCGTTATCCCCATGAGTTTTCCGGCGGTCAGCGCCAGAGAATTTGTATTGCAAGAGCGCTGTCTGTCAATCCCAAGCTGGTCATCTGTGACGAGCCGGTTTCTGCACTGGACGTGTCCATTCAGGCACAGATCATTAACCTTTTGAAGGATCTGCAGAAGCAGATGAATCTGGCTTACGTGTTCATTTCTCACGATCTGAGCGTGGTCAAGTTTATCTCCGATAAGATCGGTGTTATGTACCTGGGCGCTATGATGGAGTTCGGCACAAAGGAAGCAATTTTCAGCAAGCCTCTGCATCCTTATACAAAGGCGCTGTTCTCTGCTGTTCCCAATCCCGACCCCACCGCAAAGATGGAGCGCATCAAGCTGGAAGGCGATATTCCTTCTCCTGCAAATCC
Organism: Faecousia sp.; assembly: GCA_045649605.1. Classification (GTDB taxonomy): domain Bacteria; phylum Bacillota; class Clostridia; order Oscillospirales; family Oscillospiraceae; genus Faecousia. The sequence goes on along the minus strand of JAZRQF010000078.1, from coordinate 10,439 downwards.
GCCTAAGGGTTGCCGGTTCCATACCCGTTGCCCCTATGCAAAGGAAGTCTGTAAGCATATTCCTCCTGAATATAAGGAGTATGAGCCGGGTCACTTTGCAGCTTGCCACCTGCTGGATCAGGAGTAAGTATGGGCAAGAAGAAAAAGAAGGAAAAGATCGTTTACGTAGACGACGGCAGTACCATTGCCGATATGTCTAATGTGTCCGGTCCCCGGTTGGGTCGTCGGCATCCTGCTGCACCCCGTCCCCGGGCAAAGGATGTGTGGGATACCTACTGGAACGCAGTAAAAATGATGTTCACACCCATGCTCGTGGTGATCGTAGGAATCGGCATCATCTATATGATCATGGCCTTCGTATTTACATTTTTGGCATAAAAAAAGAGGTGAACCAATCGGTTCACCTCTTTTTTGTGTTTCTTATAAAGGGTTGTTTTCAATGTAGGCATCCAAAATCTGTGCTGCCAGTACCACCAGTCGGGTGCAGGGACGGTTCTTGTAGAATTCCTCCGTTCTGGGGGTAGGCTTGGGGTCGGAGGGGGGATTTTGCAAGATATCCCGGCAGATAATGCTGCCGGCAACCTCCCGGAACTGACCGGCAAGGTCTTGCACCAGCGCATAGTGTGCCTTCTGCGCCTCGGGGTCAGGAGAGTCGTAGCCGTACAAATAACCTGCCACCATTAGCATGCCGCTGACTGCACCGCAGACTTCCCGCATACGGCCCATGCCGCCGCCGAAAGAGGAGGCGAGTTTGGCGGACATCTCCGGTGTCAAGCCGGTTACGTCAGAAAAAGCAACTGCCACAGCCTGTGCGCAGTTGTAACCTTGCTGAAACAGTTCTGCAGCATAAAATGAATGATCCATGTATGTTTTCCTCCCAGTGGTTTTTGCCCATTATAACATAAAGTGCAGCCCAATGCAATAAAATGAAATGACCCTTAACTGCTTTCTTTACAACAGTTAAGGGTCATTTCGCTTCGTTCTTGGGCTCTATCATCAATGGTTACCTCACAATCTTTTATTTTTCATCTTGCTCTTGCAAGATATCCAGGTTTCTTACCTGTTCATTGGTATCACCCTTTCTAACTATAAAGTACCATAGATTTTTGGGAAAATCAATATGGAATGTTGCACAAGAAAGACAAATGTCTTTCGTACAAAGTACAGAAAATGGAGTTACCGTGCAAAAAATCATTGACATATGGTGTTTTGGTCTGTTATAGTAAATATGTTGGGCGGCTAAAAAGCCGCCCATTTTTATTCGGTTTCTTCCGGGTAGTCAAGGTGGATCACACGAGGCGTATGATTCATAGCCGGAATGATCTTCTTCAGCAGGTCAGAGGTAAAAAGGCGCAGGCTGGAGGTGTTGATGCAGGGATGGCAGCCGATATAGGCGCTCTGCAGCAGATCCTCGTCAATAAGCAGCTGCACCCGGTTTTCTTTGTCGTTCATCAGTCCCAGTACGCTCAGGGAACCGGGAGTGATGTCCAGAAACTGCTCCATATATTCGCCGCCGGCAAAGGACAGACGGGAGGATCCGATCTGCTTGGACAGCTCCTTGGTTTTAAAAGGCTTGTCTCCGGGCATCAGCAGAATATAAAAGTCCGTACATTGGCGGTTGCAAAGCAGCAGATTTTTGCACATCTTTGCCTCTAACACGGTATCGATCAGGGCGCAAGCCTCCATGGTCATAGCCGGTTCGTGGTCTACCCGATGGTAAGAAACGCCCAATGTATCTAAAAAGTCATAGACCCGCTGTTCTTTTTCCAATCGGTTGTCAAAATCGGCAGGTCGTCCTTGTTGTAAAAGCATAAAAAAACACCCTCTCTCCCCGGTATTGTACCACAAGCAGGGAAGAAGGGCAATAAAAAAGAAATGACCCTTGACTACGCCGTTTAACAGCACTGTGTAGTCAAGGGTCATTTCTGTTCACTCTTGGTATCTAACATCATTGGTTAACCTCGCTTTCTACAGATTAACGATCTGCCTTCATTTTGTTCGAAATCCACTTCACAATCACGATCATCATTTCGGCCTGTCCCTTGAGCGGGACGCTCTTATGTGTTGAAGCATTTCCCTTAATGAAGGTATCGTTTTACGGTTCACCCAATGTACTTTTGTTGTCTTACAGTCATTCGTTCATCATAATTGCTTGAGGAATTTTCTTGATTGTTGATTGTTAATGATTGATTTTTTAAGATTCCTTTTATATGATTATGAACTCTTTGCTGCAGTTCGTTTTCAGTCGTAAGGTTTTTCACTTACTTGATAAGTCAGGTTAATTGCCTTCGTACTAACGAAATGACTGATCCTTACAACGAAAGTATTGAACCGTTGGGGAGGTTTACATGTACATCGGTATCACCTCTTGTGTCTATAATATAGCACGGATTTTTGTCCTTTGCAATACGGAAAACTATACAAATTAAACAAGGTGGCTTTATTTAAAACGCAGAAATTGTGCAAATAAACGAAAAGCCTATTGACAACGAAGAAATGATTTGATATAGTGGGCATATATTGGGCGGCCCAAAAGCCGCCCAATTTTGTGGTTTTATTGGGGTTGTTTTTTTAAGATAAATTGTTACAATGGTAATGAGGTGATTGGTATGAAGCTGCTATTCAAGCAAAGACTGTTTTCCTGGTTTGATAGCTATGATATTTATGATGAAGCCGGACGCAGGGTATATACGGTAAAAGGACAGCTAGCATGGGGACATTGCCTGAAGATATTTGATGCCGCGGGAAATGAAGTGGGTACGGTACGGGAACGGATCCTGACCCTGCTACCCAAATTCGAGATTTACTTAGCAGATCGCTATGTTGGCTGTATCAGCCGAGAATTCTCCCTTTTCCGTCCCCGTTACAACATCGATTGCAACGGCTGGCAGGTAGAAGGTAATTTCTGGGAGTGGAACTACAGCATTTTTAGCGTCACTGGCAGACAAATCGCCGCCGTTGACAAGGAACTGTTCCAATGGACGGATACATACATCATTGATGTAAACGATCCCAACGATGCGCTGTGCGCCCTGATGCTGGTGCTTGCCATTGATGCGGAAAAATGTTCCCGAGATGATTGATCTTTATAAAAAAGGGGTTGCAAAGCAACCCCTTTTTCTTAGATATGCAGGATCTGACAGATCTGCTCCACGGCCTGATCGTAAGTATCGAAGGCTACCACATGGTCGCAGATCTCTTCGTTGCGCCGTTCTGTATCCACGGCGACCAACCGGCGGACTTTGTCCTCAATGGAGGACTTCTTCCGCAGGATGGAGGTGAGCAGAGCGGTTTTCTCCCGCTTGATATAAATGGTTGTTACGTTGGGGAAATGGGTTTTTAACGACATAGCGCCGCAGATGTCCATGGTGGTCATGACATGCTTGCCGCTGGCAAGGATGCTTTCTACATCGCTTTTTTTCGAGCCGTAGCCATGACCGGCGTACATGGTGGACTGGAACATTTCGCCGCTGTCGCACATGGCCTGGAAGGTCTCCAGCGGCACATAGTTGTACCACTCGTTTTTCTCCACGGCGGTGGGGTCGTTGGTAGTGTAGCTGACCAGTTTTTGGAAGCGGTCGGTCTTAGCCAGAACCCGTTTGGCGATCTTACTTTTGCCGCTGCCGGAAGGGCCGACCAGCACCACGATGCCCGGGGTGTCCTGCCAGTTGTCATTACGGCGCAGGGAATAGCTGTCGGCGATCACTTCGATCAGTTTCAAAAACTCATCATAGTTGTTCACCGCCAGCATGCCGGTGGCTTGCTGATTCCAAGGGCGGCGCATGAGAATGGGGTAGGCGGCATTGGAATTGACGATGTTGTGCATGCCGTCGTCAAACAGAATGTCCACATTCAGCTTGTCTTTCCGGGCGCCCATGTAAATATGATCCTGGGGAATTTCTGGAAATTCTTCCATAATGCGCTGGGCGCGGATGCCCATAAACTCCGGGGGGACGGCGGTTGCCACGAATACTTCCGCAATTTGGGATAGCTTGCGTACAAATTCTTTTGCCCCCGGCAGCACCGGCTGGGTGCGGTAAAACTCCGGGTCATTGAAAAATTCATACACCACGTCGGAGCGGTCATTTTGCTTGCCCCACTGCTTCTTTTCGTGAATGGACAAGGGTGGGTCAAACTTATATTTTTCATTGGCCAGCGTAACAGCATAGCCGGAACATTCCATCAGCAGGTCATCAATATCCAATGCGATGGAAAGACGAAATTGTTTACTCATAAAATATCCTCTCTTTCTCAGGGGTAGGGAAAAAATGCAGCCTCGCACGTTTGATACAGAAACGTGCAAAGCTGCGGTAGAATTATTATAGAGGTAGCGTAGGAAAAATGCAAGGGGTATTTGTACTTTTTTACTAAGAAGTGAAAAATTTTACTTGCTTTTTTGTTAAGATGTGATATACTACCATAGGTGCAAGAGCGCCCTATGGTATATGCCTGCAATATGGGCAGGCGTTTCTACGAACCACCGTAAATGGTCGACTACCGGTTTTTACCTGGTAGCCGGCATTTTTTTGCGTTTATATGGAGGATAAGATTATGAATTTTGATGTGATTATCATCGGCGCTGGTCCCGGTGGTATTTTCTCGGCTTATGAGCTGAACCGGTTAAGACCGGAACTGAAAATCGCTGTGTTTGAGGCAGGACAGCCGCTGCATAAGCGTCGTTGTCCCATTGACGGCGTGAAGGTAAAAAGCTGCATCGGCTGTAAGAGCTGTTCCATTATGAGCGGCTTCGGCGGCGCAGGCGCATTTTCTGACGGCAAGTACAACATCACCAACGACTTCGGCGGCACATTGTATGAGTACATCGGCAAGCAGCGTGCTTTGGAGCTGATGAAGTACGTGGACGATATCAATATGGCATACGGCGGCGAGGGTACAAAGCTGTACTCCACCAACGGCTCCAAGTTCAAAAAGATCTGCATTCAGAACGATCTGCACTTGCTGGACGCTTCTGTCCGGCATTTGGGCACAGATGTGAACTATATCGTGCTGGAGCAGCTGTACGCCTATTTGGAAAACAAGGTGCAGTTCTTCTTCAACACCCCCGTGGAGCATATTCGTCAGATTGAAAACGGCTACAGCGTTGTCTGCGGCGATCAGGAGTACACCACGGAAAAGTGCATCGTTTCTGTAGGCCGTAGCGGCAGTAAGTGGATGGAAACGGTCTGCAAGGAGCTGGACATTCCCACCAATTCCAACCGTGTGGACATCGGTGTGCGTGTGGAACTGCCTGCAGAGGTGTTCAGCCACCTGACTGACGAACTGTACGAAAGCAAGATCGTTTACCGCACCCAGAAATATGGCGACCGTGTCCGTACTTTCTGCATGAATCCCAAGGGCGCTGTTGTCAGCGAAAACACCAATGGCATCGTTACTGTCAACGGACATAGCTATGAAGATCCCGCCAAGCAGACCGGCAATACCAACTTTGCATTGCTGGTTGCCAAGCATTTTTCTGAGCCTTTCAAGGACTCCAACGGCTACGGCGAAAGCATTGCAAGACTTAGCAATATGCTGGGCGGCGGTGTCATCGTTCAGCGGTTTGGCGATCTGACCACCGGACACCGCAGCACCCACAAGCGCATTGAGGAAGCATTTGTTACCCCCACCCTTAGCGCAACCCCCGGTGACCTGAGCCTGGTTCTGCCCAAGCGTATTTTGGACGGCATTATTGAAATGATCTATGCGCTGGACAAAATTGCTCCCGGCACTGCCAATGAAGATACACTTCTGTATGGCGTAGAAGTCAAATTCTACAACATGGAAGTGCAGATCGACGAGAATCTGGAGAGCTGCCGCAAGGGTCTTTACATCATCGGTGACGGCAGTGGTATTACCCATTCTCTGTCCCACGCATCTGCCAGCGGTGTACACGTTGCCCGCAATTTGGCGGAACAAATCTGAATATCGGAGAGATAGATATGAAATACGTATGTGAGCTTTGCGGCGGGGTTTATGATGAAGAAAAGGGTAGCACCAGCGCAGCGCCCGGCACGGTGTTTGCCGATCTGTCGGATGATTTTGAATGCCCGCTGTGTGGCTGCGGAAAAGAGGCATTTTACCCTGCAGATTCCAGACCGGATATCCGCAATATGACCATGCAAAGTAAATGATGAAAAAGCACACAGACGAGCGTCTGTGTGCTTTTGTTATAGGGGAATATAGGTGCTTAAGGGGTAGCCTAGCAGGCGCATGATCTCCAGTTCGTCCATAGCATCGAAAAGGGCGTTGTGGGATTCGTGGTATGTATAGTTGTCCGACAATAGCTGCAGCATAGGCTCCACACCGTAGCCACGTTTTAACCGTCCGGTGGAGCAGCAGTCTGCGGTGGCGGGGATCCGGTGATTATACTGCCGGTAGGCGGCAAGGCGCATAATGTCAAACCATTCAAAATCCCGCAGCTCCGGCAGGTGATTGCGGTCGAAATTTGCGTTGTAGGCAAACACACGGCGCACGCCGTATGCCCGCAGCCAACGAATCAGATCTGTCAGGGAATCCTGACGGCTGCAGATCACCGGTGCTATTTTGGGGTCAGAAAACAGGGTGTTTTCGTACATGCCGCCGATGAGATATTCCGGGGTCAGCACGTGGTATTTGGCATCTATGGGGCGGAAGGTGTCCTCCTCAGCAATCACAATGCCGATGGACATGACCTTGTCCACCCAATTGGTTTCTGTATCAATAACTGCAAACATAATATTCGCTCCTTTGACAGTATTATACCGAAACCGCCGAAGGATTGCAACCTTTGCCTTTCTGTGCTATACTGAAATAAGGTGATTACTATGGAATTGACAACAAAAGCATTTCGCTCTGCCCCTAACCCCGGGGAGATCAAAAAGCTGTATCACAGTGCGTTCCCCAAGGAAGAACTGCTCCCTTGGTGGATCTTGCGGCTGGTAACCGTCCCCAAGGGTGTGGAACTGACCGGCTATTATGATGGAGAGACTTTTTGCGGCTTTACCCACACTACCACAACGGAAAATGTGGTGTTTGTCATGTTCTTTGCGGTGCATGAAGATTTACGGGGGCAGGGTTTTGGCTCGGCGATTTTGGAGCATCTGAAAAAGAACAATCCGGGCAAACAGATTGTGCTGAACGTAGAACGCATCGATGTGCCTGCCGATAATATGGAGCAGCGATTGCAGCGGCTGCGGTTTTATGAGAAAAACGGATTTTATGATACCGGCTATAATATTGCGGAGGTAGGCGGCGTATTCCGGGTGCTTTCCACCGGAAAAACGCTGGATACGAAGGCATATTTGCGGGCATTTAGTAAAATGTCTTTGGGTCTGTGGAGACCGGAGATCACCAAAGCATCCGGCAAAACCCTTGTTACAGATCGGCTTTTGCTTCGCCCTTGGCGGGAAGAAGATGCGCAAAAGCTGTATGAATATGCCAAAGATCCGGATATCGGTCTGCCAGCCGGTTGGTCACCCCACCAGAGCGTGGAGCATAGCTTGCAGATCATTCAGAATGTGTTTTCTGCGCCGGAGACCTACGCAGTGTGCCTGAAGGACGGCAGTCCTATTGGCTCTATCGGTCTGAAGCGGAAAGGCTACACCGATATGACCCAACGGGAAGACGAATGCGAACTTGGCTACTGGATCGGCAAGCCATTCTGGGGGCAGGGAATGATCCCGGAGGCCGGCGAGGCGATCTTGCGGCATGCCTTTGAGAATTTAGGCATGCGTGCCGTATGGTGCGGCTACTATGACGGAAACGAAAAGTCCCGCCGTGTGCAGGAAAAGCTGGGTTTTGTGTACAAATACACTACGGACGATTTGTACTTATCCTGGCTGGATGAAACACGAAAGGGACACACCCAGCTATTAACAAAGGAACAATGGCAATCCCGAAAAGAGGTACGTTATGAGTGAAATTATGACCCACAGCAAGAAAATGTTTGATCCGCTGCACCCCAAGATGGAGCTAATCGACATTGAAGATATTGCCCATGCGCTTGCTATGCTTTGCCGCGCCAACGGCCATTTCAAGACTTTTTACTCGGTGTGCCAGCACAGCATCAACTGCATGCAGGAGGCAGCTGCAAGAGGCTATTCCAAGCGGGTGCAGCTTGGCTGCTTGCTCCACGATGCCAGCGAGGCGTATCTGTCTGACGTGACCCGCCCGGTGAAGGCAGAATTGCCCCAGTACAAGCTGATCGAAGAACCGCTGCAGGAGGCTATCTGGAACAAGTGGCTGGATATGCCCTTGACCCAGCAGGAACGGACAGAGGTGTTCGCCATTGACGATGCCATCCTTGCCCACGAATTTGTCAATCTGATGGGGGAATCCATTGTGGATGTCATGCCCGAGATTATGTCGAAACCGGTGTTTGCCTTTACCGGCTTTGAGCAGTGCAGCAGGGAATTTCTTTCCTTGTTTACCCAGCTTACCGCGTAATACAAAAGGAACCCGGCTGCTTTTTGCAGCCGGGTTTATGTGATATAATCACGGAAATCTCCTTTTCTTACCGGTATAATGATAGCATAAGACAGAGGAAACCAGGAGGTTTGTTATGGGCAGTTTCAGTAAAAAAGAGTATTTAAGTTTGAAAATGCCTACAGAAGACGTGCCGGTCAGTGACCAAAGACGTATTGAGTTGGCGCTCCATACGCTGGGGTACGAGCAGGTTACGTTCCCGCTGAAGGTGCTGCGTAAGCTGTACCCTTTGTGCCGGGATGCAGGCTTTGATATTACGGTGACATTGGTGCACCGGGAGTTTGACTGGGTGGTAACCGATGTGCAGGCAGGAGACACCACCAACCATCACTACGGTCTTGCAGTGGATTACGGTTCTACCACCATTGTGATGCAGCTTGTGGATATGAATTCCGGCGCGGTTATTGGCGAAGAAACGGCGGTGAACGGTCAGGTGGCCTACGGAACGGATATTCTCAGCCGGATCACCTATACCATGGAAGACAGCGACCACATAGTGCAACTGCAACAAGCAACGGTAAATACATTCCAAACGCTGTTGCAGCAATTGACTGACAGCACGGGGATTGATGCGTCCCAATGCCCCATCATGATTTTGTCCGGTAATACCACCATGATCCACTTTCTGCTGGGACTGAACGCGTGGACGGTGTTTGCATCCCCTTATGCCCCCGTCAGCGCTGACCCCGGCTTTCTGTGGGGCAGTGAATTAGGTCTGGATTTTGAGGGGTTGGTATACAGCATTCCTTCCGCATCTAATTATGTGGGTGGCGATATTGTCAGCGGATTGCTGGTGCTGGGCATGCACAAAAAAGAAGAGACAAGTATGTTTTTTGATATCGGCACCAACGGCGAACTGGTACTTGGAAACAAGGATTGGATGATTGCCGGCGCCGGTGCTGCAGGTCCTGCTCTGGAAGGGTATATCAGCAAGTTTGGCATGCGGGCAGCGCCCGGCGCTATTGATTCTGTAAAGATCCGGGGGGATAAGCTTTCTTTTACCACCATCGACAGACAAAGGCCGGTAGGCATCTGCGGCAGCGGCATTATTGACTTGCTAGCACAAATGCGTTTGAACGGTTGGATCAATATGGCGGGTGTCTTAGCCCCCGAAGCATCGGAGCGGATCGTGTTTTTGCAGGAAAACCAAGAATATGCCGCTGTTTACGCAACCGCTAAGGAATCTGCCAACGGTACGCCGCTGTACTTTTCTCAGACGGACATTTACCAGTATTTGGACACCAAGGCAGCGGCCTACACTATGGTGGATTGCATTCTGGAAACGGCTGGTGTAGCGGTGGAAGACCTTGCACACCTTTACCTCTCCGGTTCTTTTCCGGCGCACTCCAATTTGGAATCTGCCATTACCATTGGTATTTTTCCGGATTTGTCCCGGGAGAAGTATACGTTGCTGAAAAACAGCTCGCTTGAGGGTGCAAAAACCATGCTTCTGGACTATGGTTGTCTACAAGAAGCAAAGGAACTGGCAGAAAATATTTACTGCGTGCAATTTGCGTCCATTCCGGATTTTCTTGTCCGAATGCAGGCGGCAAAATTCATCCCCCACACGGACATGGGCAGATTTCCCTCTGTGCAGCTCTGAGGGGGGAGGCAAAAGGACTTGCAATAATTTATAAATTCCGGTTTTTCAAAATTTTTGCTTGCTATTTTGAAAATCTTAGTGTATACTATGCAAGTACCTGCCGGTGTGATGGAATTGGTAGACGTAGTGGACTCAAAATCCACCGATGGCGACATCGTGCCGGTTCGAGTCCGGCCACCGGCACCAATAAATCCCATAGTGAATGATACATTCACTATGGGATTTATTTTTGTACCGGTTGGACTCGAACCGGAGGTGAGAGTCTGGCCCAAGCAGCCCTGCGCCGCCGGGGGCGGATGCAGCAGGGTTGCTTGGTGTGCAGCGGTCGACCATCGACGCAGCCCTTCGGGGCAAGGAGAGGGGCAGGCACCGC
>JAZRQF010000077.1:0-1760 GCA_045649605.1 Faecousia sp. | reverse complement strand
GTGACTTCCAGCACCTTTGCTGCACGGGCAGGTCCGATGCCGTAGATATAAGTCAGCGCAACTTCAATCCGCTTCTCGCGGGGAAGGTCAATACCAGAAATACGTGCCATATTCTTTCAGCACCTCCTATTAGCCTTGTCTCTGCTTGTGTTTGGGGTTTTCGCAAATTACCATAACGCGACCCTTGCGCTTAATGATCTTACACTTTTCGCACATGGGCTTAACGGACGGTCTTACTTTCATACTGTTTAACCTCCATATGAGAATGTTTCTCTCAAATCTCTTACTTGCTTCTCCAGGTGATCCGGCCATGGGTCAGATCATAAGGAGACATTTGAACGGTTACCTTGTCACCGGGCAAGATCTTGATAAAGTTCATTCGGAGCTTGCCGGAAATGTGTGCCAGAATGGTGTGTCCGTTACCGATATCTACATTGAACATAGCATTCGGCAGCGCATCTGTAACGATGCCCTCAATCTCGATTACGTCGTCTTTTGCCAAGTTGTTAACCTCCTAGGGCATTACTTTGCAGTTCTCGGCTTAAATAAGCCAAGTCTCTTCGTAATTCGCTGTTGAGCACCTTGTCGCCGGTTCGTAGTTTCTCAGCGACTCTGGTCTCAGAGCGAAGGACCTTATTCGCGTGTTTACGCTTTTTGCGTTTGGGTTTTTCCAATGTGCGGTCTTTTCCGTTGACCAGCATCAGGTATGTCTCATCCGCTTCAATCACATAGAAGAGCGAACCGGCATCCCGACCGGCTGTGGAAACAACCACATCTGCAATAGATAAATCAGGTAAATCAGGGTCCATAATCAAAGTCCTTCGGCGACGGTGAGTATTTCCGGCTCCCCGTCGGTGATGAGTACAGTATTTTCATAGTGAGCTGACAGCTTTCCGTCCGCCGTAACCGTTGTCCAACCGTCCTTCAGGACTTTGACATCGAATACGCCTTCGTTGACCATTGGCTCAATTGCCAGGGTCATACCGGGAAGCAATCTGGGCCCACGACCGGGAGCGCCGAAATTCGGTACTTCCGGCTCCTCATGGAGCTGTGCGCCTACGCCGTGACCTACGAAAGTACGCACAACTGAAAAACCGTTAGACTCCACATGCTTTTGTACTGCGTGGGAGATATCAGAAACTCGATTTCCTTTTTTGGCAAAGCGGATGCCTTCGAAAAAGCTCTGCTTTGTTACGTCGATGAGCTTCTGGGCTTCGGCACTGATCGTGCCGCAGGGATAAGTGGCTGCACAGTCACCATGGAACCCCTTATAGAATGCACCTACATCTACAGACACGATATCCCCTTCTTGCAGCACATAGCCGCCGGGAATGCCGTGAATCACTGTAGAATTCACGCTGATGCAAGTACTTCCGGGAAAGCCGTGGTATCCCAGGAACGACGGTTTTGCGCCCTGGCTGACAATAAAGTCATGTACGGCTTTGTCAATCTCGCGGGTGGACACGCCGGGTCTTACCATTTCCCCTGCCAAAGCACGGGCTGCCGCGGTAATTCTACAGGCCTGACGCATTGCTGCGAGTTCTTGTCCATTTTTTAATGTGATCATTCCGCTACCCCTAAAGCCTTCAAGATATCACGATAGGTATTGTCAATCGGCTGATTGCCGCACACCAGACGGAGCAGGCTCCGCTGCTGATAGTAGCTTTTCAGCACTTCTGTGGTGGCGTGGTAGACCTGCAGACGATGCTGAACCGTTGCCGGCTCATCATCTTTGCGGATCTTGACCTCGCTGCCGCATA
>JAZRQF010000076.1:0-25174 GCA_045649605.1 Faecousia sp. | reverse complement strand
CAACGAAAAGACGCTGACCGAAAATTACGGCGTTTCCTACGTCAATCAGGTTGGCGGCGCTGTAGCAATTATCGCCAAGGGCGCTTCCATGAACATCTATGGCGGCAGCTTTGCAAACAATGCCGTTAACGACGAAGCTGGCGGCGACTCCTGCCAGGGCGGCGCGATCTACAACTTCGGCAAGCTGAATATCTACGGCGGTACTTTTGAAGGCAACAGCGCTGCAAGAGGCGGTGTGATCTACTGCTACCGCACCACCAACATCTACAACGCTGAGATCAAAAACAATTCCGCTTCCACGCTGGGCGGCGCTATCTACATGCCCAGCAGTACCGCTGCCATTTTGAACATCGGTCTTGAAAACGACCTGGTGGAAAGCAGCGTTACCTTCGAAGGCAACTCTGCTGTGTCCAACGGCGGCGCGATCTATGCTTGTAACAAAGCAACCATCGAAAATACTACCTTTACCGCAAACAGCGCCAAGTCCGGCGGCGCCATCATCACCAACAATGCGGTAATGATCCTGCGTAACTGTAGCTTCACAGAAAACACGGCTTCCACCCACGGCGGTGCGATCTATGTAAACGGTCACAACTCCCAGGAGAAGGAAACCGACCTGACCATCACCAACTGCACCTTTACCGACAACACCGCTACCTCCAACGGCGGCGCCATCTACATCATTGAAACCGGCGTGACTTTGGTGCAAAACAGCAACTTTACCACCAACATCGGCGCAGCAGGCGGTGCCATCTATTCTACCAACGGCACACTGACTGTGGAGGGCGGTACATTTACAGAAAATGCAGCCCGCACCGGCGCTGGCGGCGCAATCGCTCTGTACACCAACTCCGTGGGCGTGCTGAGCAAGGTCACCCTATCGAAGAACCATACCGATGCAGGCTCCGGCGGCGGTATCTTTGTGAAGAACTCCTCTATCACCATGTACCGCAGCACCTTGCAGGAGAATACTTCTGCCGCCAACGGCGGTGGTCTGCACATGGATGCCGGCGCAACCGGCAGCGTGTACGACACAGCCTTTATTCAGAACACACCCGCTTCCAACGGCGGCGGTCTGTTCCTGTACACCGACACAACCGAATCCGAGGTTGCTGCCTCTTTGTTCCACTCTTGTCGCTTCACCGGCAACAGCGGTGCTTACGGCGGTGCGATCTACGCCTCCAGCAAGGCGCTCGCCACCTTCTACAACACCACCGCTACCGGTAACAGCGCCACTAAGGGCGGCTTCCTGTACGAGACTACCACCGGCACAGAGCTGACTATGGTAGGCGTTACCGTCTCCGGCAACACCGCCACCGACGGCGGCCCCATTATCTGGGGTAACTCCAAGGGCGCTGTGCTGCATCTGGACAAGGGCAAGTACACCGACCTTGACCACACCGGCACTTACAACAGCGCTTACTGGAAAACAGCCATTGTCAACAGCTTGACAGTCAAGGAAATTTCTCAGGATATCCCCGGCTGGCTGGATTATCAGGAAGAATCCTACGACCACATGGCAAACGCTACGGACGTTGCCTCTGCCCAGCAACTGGAGGCGGCAATCGCTTCCGGCGCAGCCTACATTCGTATTATTGCGGACTTTGAAATTGACCGCACCTTCTATATCACCGGCAACACCACCATTTTCTCCACCCTGCCCCGGACACTGACCAGAGCCCCCGGCTTCGGCGGTGACATGTTCGTAGTAGGCGAGAACGCAGAGGGTCAGAGCGCCCTGCTTCTGGGCGGCGTTGCCAAGCTGGTGCTGGGTAACCCTTTGTCCACCAAGGAAAACATGCTGACCATCGACGGCAACAAGGATAATATGACCGTTCCCGTCGTAGGCTCTGCGCTGTTTATCGCCTACAGCGGCGAGGTGGATCTGCATCCCAACGTCACAGCGCAAAACATGTTCAAGTCCGGCAACGAGCGTACCCTTGACACCAAATACGGTTTGTCCATCTCCGGCCGTATCGGCGGTCCTTTGGCAGTTGTTGCCAGCGGTACGCTGAACATCTACGGCGGTAACTACCGGAACAACGCCGTTAACGACGAGCTGTCCATAGCCGAAGAAGACCGCATCAGTACCACCGGTCTGATTCACAACAACGCCAACGTGAACATCTACGACGGCACGTTCGAAAGCAACCATGCTGCCCGTGGCGGCGTTGTCTACAACTACCGTATTCTGAACGTTTACGGCGGCAGCTTTATCGGCAACACTGCCGGTTACGGCGGCGTATTCTACTCGCCCAACACGCCTCCCAGCCACACCCATATCGGCTCTGCTGACAAAAATGATCCCAAGGTTCTGTTCCGGGGCAACAGCAGCACCATCAGCCACGGCGGCGCAATCTATTCCTCTGCGCTGTGTTCCCTGGTGATCTACGGCAACACCACCTTTGAAGGCAACCACGCCGTAGGCAGCGGCGGTGCAATCTGCTCTTACGGACAGCTCACCGCCAACAACGTGACCTTCTCCGAAAATACAACAGAAAAATACGGCGGTGCTGTGTACGTATCCAACACCAGCGCTACCTACGTCACCCGTCACAATAGCTTTACCGGCTGTACCTTTAAGGACAACCAGGCAACCCATGGCGGTGCGCTGGCTGTCTATTCCGGCAACAAGGAATTTGATCACGGCGGCATCGCTATCGTCAACGGCTGTACCTTCACCGGTAACATAGCCTCTTCTCTGCTTTCCAAGACTGCCACCAGTAACGGCGGTGCGATCTATGTAGAGCGCAAGGCTACCTTGACCATGGTGGACTCCGTGCTGAAAACCAACACCGCACGAACCGAAGGCGGCGCTATCTACGCAGGTGGCGGCTCTACCTTGAACATCGTAGACAGCAAGTTTAACCAGAACGCAATTATGGAAAACGGCAAGCACGGCGGCGCGATCTCCATTCACAGCGTCACCTTGCATCTGACCGGCACTACCTTTACCGGCAACACCGCTGTTGCCCAGGCCGGTGCGCTGTACATTTCCTACGCCAGCGCTCTGGACCGCAACTCGGAAGTTTTTGTGAGCGGCGGCAGCTTCACCAGCAACACCACCGAGGGCTTGGGCGGCGCTATTTACCTTACCAAGCGGACGGTTACCGAGGATAAGCGTGTTCTGACTGTCAGCGGCACAAGCTTCTCTAAGAACGCAGCCTCCGAAGGCGGCGCAATCTGCTTCTCCGGCGGTTCTGCTGCGTATATGACCGACACCACCTTCTCTAGCAACAAGACCACAGAAGGCATCGGCGGCGCAATCTATGTTGCCAAGGGCAATGTGGAGCTGGATACTGCCACATTCTCCAAGAACACAGCCGTGGGTTCCGGCGGCGCCATCGCCATGGAATCCGGCAGCGCAACCTTGTACAAGGTCACTGCAACCGGCAATAAGACCGAAGCCTCCGGCGGCTTCTTCTACGGCAAGAACAGCGTACTGACCATGTACGACAGCGAGATCAAGAACAACTCTGCTGACAAAAATGCCGGCGGCTTGGCGCTGTACGCAGGCGCTGTGACCAATGTGTACAACACCGCCTTTACCGGCAACGCCTCCGAGGAAAACGGCGGCGGTCTGTTCCTGTACACCGACACCGCAGAATGTGTGCTGCATTCTTGCACCTTTACACAAAACAGCGGCAGTTACGGCGGTGCGATCTACGCCTCCAATAAGGCCATCGCCAAGCTCTACAACATTACCGCTACCGACAACACCGCTTCCAAGGGTGGTTTCCTCTACGAGACTACCACCGGCACGGAGCTGACCTTGGTTGGCGCTACCGTTTCCGGCAACACCGCCACCGACGGCGGCCCCATCATCTGGGGTAACTCCACCGGCGCAGTTCTCAATTTGGACAAGGCAAAGTTTACCGACAAAGACCGGCTGTTGCTAACCGGCGCTTACTGGAGCGAAGCCATCGCCAACAAGCTGACGGTGAAGGAAGTCACCGAGGAAATTCCTGCCTACGAGCCTTATCAGAGCCAGCGGGATACCGGCACCACAGAACCCTCTGATATGCCGGTAGTGCCTGTGAACGATGTGTTCAATCTGGCACAAGGTAAGCCCAACAACGGCTACATCAGCAGCACCTACGACAAATTCCCCCGGTTGGACAACAACTCCAACTTTATGAGCCAGAATGTGACCACCTTTGAGAACATCAACGGCGGTACGGTTACCGTGGACTCCTTTATCTACCCCACCCGCGGCACTGCAGACAACTGTACTGTAGGCGCAGGTCTGCTGATCTATCAAGCCATGTGCTATAAGCAGGCACATCCGGAAGAAGATGTGTACGTTGACATCTCCGCTTACCGCTTCTCTGTGCAGGCGGCGGTGAATATCAACCGCAACAGCCGCTACTTCGGCTATATGCGCAATCTGTCCGGCAAAATCAACTATGACCAGTTTGGATTTGTGCGACTGTCCTACTTGCTGGTATCCGCGGCAAAAATGGGCATCCACGTCAATGCCATCGGCCATATTGACGCATATCCTGTCACAACAGATGCGCTGAATTTTGAGGAGTACTTCACCTATTACTTGGATCATCCCTGTGACCCGGCTTATGTAGCTGACGGCATGATCGGTGACTATCTGAACCTTACCAAGGTGGCATGGCCCCTGGATAACAAGGGCGGCACCGACATGATGCACACCAAGATGTGCGCCGTTTCCCACTATCTGGATATGAACGGCGTTGCCCACCAGAACGCAGTCTGGTCCTCCAGCTCCAACTTGGACGGCATCAACGCCTCCGGCACAAACGGCAACTGGAAGCTGCAGACTGCCACCATCGTCTCTGACCACGAGGCCATCTATCAGACCTCTGTTAACTACCTGCGGCTGATTCCCAAATACAACTATCAGGAAGGCATTTACGAGTTCCAGAACTACGTCAACCGCACCTCCACTGTCCAGGCACAGATGATTTTGGCCGGTCAGGAAAGTGAAATTCCTGCAGGCGAGCAGATCCTCTACTTAGGCAGCGACACCGACCAGGTATTCGAGCTTTACTTTACACCGCTCGGTGGCGACATCCTTTCCTGGGATGAGGTGCAGAACCCCTACTGTAAGTACCTGCGCAAGCTGTATAACTCCGAAGATTACATCATCTTCACATGGAACGCTGCAGAGTACAACGGCAACTTCCCCTTGGGTCATCAGATCGAGAATATGATCATTGCCGCCTTCCACGAAAACCGTGACGTGCGCAATAAGATCTACGGCAACATGGAGCACTTCGACACCACCACCTTCGACGACCTGGAAGTGGGCGTGGATATCGGTGTTAAGAACCTGAACCAGTGGGAGCTGGGCGAGGTCCACAACAAGGACGTGCAGTTCTCCTACGTAGAAAACGGCCAGCGTTACTACGTTTCCCTGCTCAACTCCATGAATATGCACAGCGGCTCTATGTACTACCAGTCCAACTTTGCTTTGGTAGTCAAGGAGACCGAACTGACCGAAGACAGCGTGTTCTTCACCTTGGCAGACCACACCACTACCGGTATCGTAGAGCATACATGGACTGACGAGGTGCTGGAGTACCTGCCCGAGGACGGCTCCGACGGCTACACCTATCACCCCTGCGCCAACTGTAACGACAAGCAGATTCTGGACGTGGTTCACCGTGTCA
This sequence comes from Faecousia sp., assembly GCA_045649605.1. Classification (GTDB taxonomy): domain Bacteria; phylum Bacillota; class Clostridia; order Oscillospirales; family Oscillospiraceae; genus Faecousia. The sequence continues at coordinate 19,529 of JAZRQF010000076.1, read as the reverse complement.
GCGACTGGACTGTGGTGCAGGAAGCGACCGCTACCCAAAACGGCATTGCACACCGCAGCTGCACCGCTTGCGGTCTGCTGATTGAAACCCGGGAATATGCTTTTGCCGGTGCAGATACCGAGCTGGATCTGTCTCAAGCTGTGGGCAAAACTTTCCAAAAAACCAAGCTTACCAGCGATGCGGTGGATGTTCCCCAAATGCCGCTGACTCTGGAGGCCACCATCCAGCTAAGCAAATCCGTTACAGGTCGTGGCGGTGTAATCGTGGGTAACTACGATAACTCTGTAAACGACCAGTTGAATCTGGAAATCTTTGACTACGGTCACCCCAGACTGTTTATGTCCGTGGGTGGAGAGCGGTTTGCCTATCTGTTCAACACCGATATCCGTTCGGAAGAGCCGGTACACATCGCAGTCACCATTGAAGAAGCTTCTGTAAATCTGTATATAAACGGCGAACTGAAAGAAACCCAAGCACTGATTTCCGGTCTGCCCGTTGTAAACGGCAAAATGTGGATTGGCGGCGATAACCGCAGCGGCAATGCCCAGTTCTTCAAGGGTACGATCTACAACGTAGCTTTGTTCTCCGACGTAAGAACCCCGGAGGAGCTGCATCAGGACACCATCGCTGTATTCCCGAACGAAACAGAACTTCTGGCAAGCAAGTATTTCTTCCGGACAGCAGCACCCTCCTCCTTCGTTCAGCTCACCGGCAAGACCTTCACGGACATTATCAACGTCAGAACCAACTCGCTGCAGACAAAGCCCCTGACGCTGGAAGCCACCGTGCAAGTTCCCACCTCTATGAAAGAAAGAGCCGGTGTTATCCTGGGCAACTATGACGGTGCCGCTGCCAAACGAATCAATCTGGAAGTCTTTGAAGGCGGCAAGGTTCGTTTGTACCTGCATAACGGAACCGCTTCTGCTACCTATCTGTTTGATGCGGACATCCGTTCCAACGCACCCACCCATATTGCTGTCACCATTGATGGTCTGGCCGCCACACTGTACGTCAACGGCACAGCAACACAAACACTGGAACTGTCCTTCCCCATGCCGGAAATCTCCGGCACTCTGCGCATCGGCGGTGACAACCGCAACGGCAACACCCAGTATTTCAAGGGCAGCATTTACGCTGTCAATCTGTTCAGCACCACCAGAACTGCAGAGCAGATCCGGGGTGATATGGCGATGGTTGGCGCACAGGCTGACGGTCTTCTGTTCTCCAGATACTTTGCAACAGACAGCGCAGACGCAAGCGTGGTCAACGGTACGCTGTTTACTGCCGCAAGCATCCAAAACGCAGGCAATATGCTGTCTAACCCCAAGACCATTGAAGCTACCATTCAGCTAAGTAAGACACATCATCAGCGTGGCGGTGTTATCCTGGGTAACTACGATGGCCTGCCTCACGGCCTGATGAATCTGGAAATCTTCACCAACGGCCGTGTCCGTCTGTACTACTCCGCTGACGACGGCACCCGTGAGGATTGTATCTTCGATCCGGATATTCGCTCTGCCAAGCCGGTACACATCGCCGTGACCTTGGATGGCAAGGTTGCCACCTTGTACGTAGACGGTGTGGCAAAGCAGACCAAAACCCTTTCCATTGAACCCGGCGATATCACTGCCGACTGGAAGATCGGCGGCGATAACCGTCCCGGAAACAGCCAGTATTTCCGTGGTATGCTGTGCAACGTCAGCCTGTTTGCCGACGTGCGTACCCCGGAGGAAATCCTGCAGGACAAGCTTGGTGTTTCCTTGGATGCGGAAAACCTGCTGTTTACCAAGAGTTTGGCATCTGTGGATATGGTTGCGCCCCTGGAGATCGTTCCCTCCGGCAACACCTTCTCCAGCAGCACCAATATGCTGATCGCCAACAAACTGGCTGCTACACCTTTGACCATGGAAGCTGTGATCCAGTTGGATCCCTCCATTACCGGCAGAGGCGGTATTGTGGTAGGCAACTACACCGGTCAGCTCAAAGAAATGCTCAACCTGGAGATCTTCTACAACGGCAAACCCCGTCTGTTCTACTCCGACACAAACGGCACCCGTGGTCGCTGTAACTTCGTAACCGATGTGCGCAGTCTGGAGCCTACCCATATTGCTGTCACCATTGACGGTTTGACCGCTTCTCTGTACGTCAACGGCAAGCTGGCAGAAATTAAGCCTATGGACTTCATCCTGCCTTCCATTACCAACAACTTCCGTCTGGGCGGTGACAACCGCATGGGCAATGCTTTCTACTTCCAGGGTAAGATCTACTCGGTAAGTCTGTTCAGCACCGTGAGAAATCCCGAGCAGATCCTCCGGGATACCGTCTGCGTCAACACCGCAGAGCCTGGCTTGCTGTACAACACCATGTTTGTCTCTGATACCTGTTCACAGAGCGGTCATACCGCAGGCGAGATCGTGCAGGATGTTGTGGTATCCGAAACTGTCAACGGCATCCGCCATACTGCATGTAAGGACTGCGGTCAGTTGGTGAAGGTCTGGAAAACACCTCACATCTCCAACATCGTGGCACACCGTGTGAACAAGGACGCGCAGGGTATCCAACCCTCTGTCCAGCAGACCGGCGTTTCCGTAGATGCGCTGCGCGCTGCGCCTCGGACCTTTGAAGCCACCATTCTGCTCAGTAAGAATGTTTCTCAGAGAGCCGGTGTTATCATGGGTAACTACGACGGCAGCGCTAACGACCAGATCAATCTGGAAGTTTACACCAACGGCAAACCCCGTCTGTACTTCAAGACCGGCGGCGTGGCTTACAGCTACACCTTCAATACCGACATCCGTTCCGATAAGCCGGTGCATCTGGCGCTGACCGTAGACGGATTGACCGCTACGCTGTACATAGACGGCGTAAAGAAGGAAACCATGGCGCTGGCAGCTCAGCTGCCTGCCTGCGTGGATAACTTCCATGTGGGTCACGACAACCGCATCGGTACCCAGCAGTACTTCGCCGGCACGATCTACAATGTGGCGATGTTCTCCAGCGTGAGAACTGCCCAGCAGATCATGGCAGACCGTTATCTGCCCTGCTCTACCGACCCGGCACTTCTTGTGGATCTGTTCTTCTCCGGCAACGAAGAAAACGAATAAAAAAGAGCAGCACTGTGTTTCGCAGTGCTGCTTTTTTATCGGGCGATCGGTGATCGCCCCTACATTTTCTATTGGAGGGACGGGTTTTCCGTTTGGGGTGCCCGGTGTGCGCCTTGCCGTTACCCGGTTATCTGCCGGAGAAGTAGGTGGTGCTGGGCTTGGGGGGTGTGCCGTCACGGGACAGAAGTTCGGTAACGGTGACAAATTCATAGTCACCCTTGAGCATCTGCTCCATAGCCATGATTGCGCCGTCAACGGAAGTGCGGTGCAGATCGTGGATCAGCACGATGTCGCCGTCACGGGAATTGTTGACAATGGCACGGTACACAGAATTGGCGTTCAGACTCTGCCAGTCCAAGGTGTCTACCGACCACATGATGTGGGGCAGGGGGACAGCATTTACTACCCGGTTGTTGTAGCCGCCACCGGGGGTGCGCCACACGGTAAAGTGCTTGCCGGTCATATCGAAGAGCAGTTTGTCGGACTTATTGAAATCACTTGTAATCCGCTCGGTGGAAAGACCGGTTTGAATATCGTGGGCGTAGGAGTGGTAGCCGAGCTCGTGACCCTCGGCGGCCTCCCGAACCAGCTCGTCCTTGTAGTAGCTCATTCGGTTGCCTACCAAGAAGAAGGTGACCCGGATATCGTTTTCCTTCAAGAAGTTTAAGAGTTTTTCGGTGTAGGGGCTGGGGCCGTCGTCAAAGGTAATGGCGACTTGCTTCACGTCGCAGATCTTAACCTGACATTGGTCGGTCAAGCCGCTGTATTTGCCCTTGGCGGTGATGGTGACTGTGCCGTATGCTACGCCGGTAACTGTGCCGTCGGCGGAAACCGTGGCAACTGCCGGGTTGCTGGAAGTCCAGATAATTTCCTCGCCGGTGTCTGCCGGCTCTACCAGCAAGCCCAGTTCCTTGGTCTTGCCGGGTTTTACCTTGTAAAGCTGGCGCTCAATGTCCAAATGCTCAATGGGCGGGGCAACGGAAACCTCGATAGATGCCTTTTGACCCTGCTCTGTGGTTGCGGTAACCGTGGCTGTGCCAAGCTTCACGCCCCTTAGCACCCCGTTATCGACTGTAACGACCGAGGGGTCTGAAGAAAGCCATGTAAGCTTGGGGTCAACCGGGTGGTTAAACACCGGGGTCAAGGTCTTTGTCTGCCCGATGGCAAGACGGCATTTGGTCTCCGGTAAGGTAAAGGTAAGCTGTTCATTCAGCACGGTGATGAGCTGCCGGGAAATCACATTCCCCTCTGCGTCCAAAGCATAGACAAAGGCAGAACCTTCTTTATTTAAAGTGGTAATGTTTCCGGTTTGGTCTACCGTAAAAAGGGACTGGTCGCCGCTTTGGTAGGAAGCAGCGCCTGCATGCGTCCACTTGGCGGTGGCCTTGGGCATCATGAGGAACAGATTTTTCGCCGTAGGTACGGTGGGGGCATCCTCAATGCCCAAAAGGTAGGATTTTACCTTCAGAAAATCCGTAATGGTCAGCTTTTCATCATCGTTCATGTCGCCGGCAGTCTGCGAGAGTTTGGAAACCTCGCCGCCTAAAAGGTAGGTTTTCACCATGAGCATGTCGGTGATGGTGATTTCGGCATCGCCGTTTAGATCACCGGTGGTGATGGCAGTCAGACTCAGCTTGCCGCCATCGGGGGCGGTGTATGTAAAGGTGGTGCCGGTGCCTGCCTTGGCAGAAGACGGGGTCAAGCCGGAGGGTACGCAGGTGGCTGCCACCTTTTGGGAGGATGTGCCCGGGGCGATGCCGGTGATGTAGCCGTTTTCCACCCCATAGTAGGCGCTGTAGATGCCTTCGGTGGCGGGGTCGTATTGGTTTGCCGTCGCCGGTTGGACGAGGAACAATATGGTCAGCAATATGGGCAGGCACGCTGCCGTCAGTCTTGCAAAAGTTTTCATAAAAACCGCTCCGTCTCTTGAATTCCTTGGGAAAAAGGAGTATGATGTGTCTAATTATAGTGCTTGTTGCAGAAAAAGGCAACAGCTTGACGATAGGAAGTGCAAGTTTTATGAAAAAACTGATTGTTTTGCTCACCGTGGTGGCGCTTATCATGTGCTGCGTACCTACGGTTTTCGCCGCAGGCGGCGCTTATTGGAGTGGCCCCGACACCGTCCGGGCAGGCGACACCATTACCCTCAATTTCTACGCCGGCGGCGGTATTTTAGGCGGCAACGGCACAGTCAGCTACGACAGCTCTGTGCTGACCTTGCAGGGCTACACCGGCACATTGGGCGGCACTTGGGCGGTGGAGCTGTCCGGCAACACCTTCGTGTTCTACGATAACTCCATGGAGAACCCCCTTACCGGCTATTCCTCCATCTTCCGGGCGACCTTTACGGTCAATGCAGGCGTTGTCCCCGGCACTGCCATCAACGTCAGCGCCAGCGGTCTGCTCTCTGACGGCAATCAAGATTTCGGCTTCGGCTGCTCCTACAGCAAGACCGTGGCAAAGCCTTTGTCCGCTAACTGCAACTTAGCCAGCCTGACCGTTACCGGCGCTGCCATCTCCCCGGCATTCTCCCCCAGCGTGACCAATTATTCTGCCAAAGTTCCCTTCGCCACTTCCTCCATCGGCGTTAACGCCAAGGCTGAGGACGAAGGCGCTAAGGTTTCTGTAAGCAACCCCACCTTGACCCCCGGCGCTACCACCTACGTGAAGATCACCGTCACCGCTGAAAACGGCGCAACCAAGACCTACACCATCGCCGTTGCCCGGGAGCAAGACCCCAACTACGTGGAAAGCAACAACGCAAATCTGGAGAGCCTGTCCGTTGAGGGCTATGCCCTTTCCCCCGCCTTTGACCCGGCGGTGACCCAGTACTACGTGTGGCTGCCCTATGAGGTAGACAGCATTTCCGTCAGCGCTTCCACCGAGGATCGGAAGGCAAATTATGCTGTAGGCTCTTGCACCGATCTGGTTGCCGGTCAGGGTACGGACATCGCCGTAACCGTAACCGCCGAGGACGGCTCGGAAAAGGTGTACATCATCACCGCTGTCCGCGCCCCGGAGCTGGAAAAGACCCCCGAATATTTGACCGGCCAGCGGGAGACCGTTCCCACCGAGCCGGAAGAGACCCAGCCTATAGAAACTGAACCCGCTCCCACCGAGCCGGTGGCTGAGCCGGAACCCATGCCCGTTGGCTATCCTCTGTGGGCGTTGGTATTGGCAGGCGCCATTGGCGCAGTGGTTGGCGTTGGTCTGCTGGCGGCGATCTTAGCCATATTTAAGAAAAAATAAGCTTTCATGACCGTCTCCCCCTATGGGGAGGCGGTTTTTATTTGGTCTTTTTCTCGTGCTGGGTGCCGAAGTAGAAGGACACCACCATAGACACGATGAGCATCAGGTTGTCTGCTGTAATCACACCCCGGAAGGTCTGCACCGCAAACACCGTCACCACCGCCAAGGTGATGATGGTCTTTACCTTAATAAGACCGGCTAAGTTCTGTAATACCTTGTCCATACTAGATCCTCGCTTTCAAATCACGGATATCGTGTTCCGCTTCGTCCATGCGCCCCTCCAGACGGTAGGTGCGCTCGATGATGTTGTTATGCTTGTTGACTTTTTCCTCCAACTGGGACAGTCGGTACTGGGTCAGCTTTTGGGCGGCCAACACGCCGAAAAGCGAGCCGAGCAGCGTGCCGGCAAAGCCCAGCAGCGCCACAACAATTGCTTCGTTCATGATTGCGTCCTTTCGATGGTGATAATGAGCTTGTTGCCGTCAAGCTGCCATGTGACCGTGGGGGCGGTGGATTTGGGGGGTAAATCGGCTGCCTTGGCAATGGCCTGCATGGTGGCAAAGGCTACCTTTTTGGCATACTCCTCGGTAAGAATAATAGGGGCATCCACGGCAGAGTCCATGTAGCCGTACTCCATGAGAACGGCGGGCATGTCCGTCAAGGCAAGGGAGTCAAATTTCTTCTCCTGCAAGGGAGTTGCCCGGTTGCCAACAAGACCACCGGCAGCAATAACGCCCTGGTAAATGGCATCTCGATAAGCTTTTCCGGCGGCAGAGCCGGGGTAGGAAAAGGCTTCCACACCGCCACCGTCAAAGACGTAGCCGGCGGCATTGTGGTGAATGTCCAAATACAGGTCTGCGCCCCAGTCATTGGCCTTTTTTACCCGCTGGGGGATATCCACAAACGCGTTTCCGGTGGGGTCGTCGGTGCGCAGAAGTTCCACCTCATAGCCTTGGGCGGCTTGGGCGAAAAATTGGGCGATGCGGTCATTCAAAACCCACTCTCTTGTCTCGTTTTTGTCCAGCGCTTTGGGCAGGCGCTTACCGGGGGTGTCCCGGTAATGCCCGGCGCAGTAGGCGATTTTAAACATTTTCTTCCTCCTTCGGCAGCGCTTCCTCGGCAACCTCCCTCCAAACAGAGGGGTCAGCATCGGCAGGCAGAACAACGGTCTTGCCGTAGGTCTGCCCGTCGGTAAGGAAGAACCCTTCCTCGGCGGTGAGAACGGTTTGGGTGATAATCTGTGTTTTCATAGCTTCCTCCTTAATAGACTAACGTCCAGTTTTTGGCGGTGATTGCGGCTTTCTGTGCGGCAGTAAGGGCGGCGCCTACAGCGGATTTTAAGGTCAGGGTCTGGGTGGTCTGTCCGGTCAAGTCCTTCAGGTGTTCCAGCAAGTGCTGTACGGTGGCCTTGGTCAAGGGACTGGCAGACAAATTCCAGCCGGCGGCGATGACCCCCTCCACGGTGATGTTTTCCAGCTTGCTGCAGCCAGTAAACTGCAGACCGGGGGTGGTTTCGCTGACCAACAGACGCGCCACGGTAACCAGTCTGTTGGCGTTGGCAAAGGTGGTTTTTGCATTGCCGCTGGCATTACGCAAATCAATGGTTGCAATGGTATTGGTAACGCCGGAATAGGCATACATATTGGAAGAATTGGTGGTGCAATCGAACACCATTGTCTCCGGAGGACAGTAGGTGGCGATCATCTCTATGGTGGCGCTGTTGTTCCAGCCTTGACCGGCAAAAGCATACAGAAAATTTTTCTGTATGTTGCAACGGTAGGCACAGTCCCGCATGTGGCGCAAAATACCGGCGCCGTAAAGGCTCTGCTGGTTTTCGGCGATTTGGGTGAGCTTTTCGGCGGTTGTCATCAAGCATCACCTCCCAAAATTGCCTCCTGCAAGGCGAGAATTTCCTCCAGCGCGGTGTCTATGTCCCCGATGCGGTTTAAGGCCTGCTGCCATGCAGGATTTTCCGGGGCAAGGCCGGGATCGCCGCTGGGATCTGCCCCCGGCTGCACCGGATAGGTGGTCGCCCAAACGGTGGGGATCACCAAACTGCCGTCCCGGCTTGCGCCGTACACGCCGATCTGCAAGGGCATGCCCGGCAGGGTCAGCACCTCTTGGGGAATCCGGGCAGCATCGGTGATGTCCACCACGTCCCGGGTGATGTCGCCGCACCGGAACACGGCGGTTTTTGTTAGGTTCTGCCAAGGCTCGTCAAAGCGGAAATGTACGGTGGCGCCTACCGTGCCGCAGGTCAGAATCTGCTGATTTCGAATGGCGGCTGCGCTGCCGCAAATATCAATTTGAATCATAGAAGTACCTCCTTTTTGTGCGCACGTATATTGTACAATAGTTTGTGCAATTACCAAAAGACCCCCCTAAGCGGGTTTTTGAAAAAATTTTTTAAATTTTTCTCAAGAGGCGCAACGGGGCGGTATTTCTGTTTTTCTTGACGGGTAGGTAAAAAAAGGATATAATTATCCATTATGCCCCCTTAGATGCGATGGAGGTCTGTTTATGATGAAAAAAGTGTTGATTTTGCTGTGTCTTTTGGCGCTGGTCACCGGCATTTTGGCGGTGAGTGCTTCTGCTGCGCCCACAGATTATACTTGCCAGTGCTGCGGCAAGGCCTACAAGGATGTTCCTTGGCAGCCTTGGACGCTGACCGACGGCGGCACCAACAACACCTTGACCGAAAACGGTCACTATTATCTCACCGGCGACGTGACCACCATCAAGTCCCAAGTGCGTATTGGCGACGACACTCTGAAGTCCAGCATCACCATTGACCTGCGGGGCTTTACCATGGCATCTACCAAGCGAGTATTCGGCGTGTATGCCGGTTCTACTCTGTCCATTGTGGACTCGGTAGGCGGCGGTAAGATCACCGGCGCACAGACCGGCAGCGCCCAGGTCGGCGGCGTTATCCGCATCAACAGCGGCGCTACCTTAAATCTGTACGGTGGTACCGTTGCCGACGCTGCCACAACAGATCACGCTGCCTTTGGCGCAGCCATCTCCACCGAGGGCAATAACTGCATCATCAACATCGCAGGCGGCAACGTTACCGGCAGCGCATTTACCCCCAAGGGCGGCGCAATTTATGCCAGCCGGAACGCCATCGTGAACATTTCTGCCGGTACTGTCACCGGCGGCACTGCCAATGCAGGCGGCGCCATTTATCTGGACAAAGCAACCTTAAACATCACCGGCGGTACGGTCATGGGCGGCGAACTCATTCGGGAAAATGCCGCTGACGAGGCAAGCGCAGGCTGCGGCGGCGCAATTTACGCCGGTAGCGGCTCCCAGGTTACCGTTGACGGCGGCGAGATTATCGGCGGCAAGGCCTATAACGGCAGTGCCATCGCCCTGATGTCCTCCAATCTGGACGTGATCTCCGGCAGCATCCAAGGCAGCGCCGTCAGCAACTACGGCAGCGCCATTCACCTTTTGGCAGACGCCATTAACGAAACCGCCATTGCTTGCAATGTGAACATTACCGGCGGTCAGATCTCCGCCCTGCAAACAAGCGGCAAAACCGCCATTACCATGGCATCCAATGCCCATATTCTGAACATGTCCGACGGCATCGTCACCGGCGCAGGCAAAGCTGGCGCAGGCGGCTCTGCCATTGCCGGTCAAGGCACAGCGGCAACCATCAACATTACCGGCGGCACCATCACCGGCGCTGCCAGCAGCACCACTTCCCGCAGCGGCGTTGTGTACTCCCGTGGCTTCTTGAACATCTCCGGCGGCGACATTTCCGTCACCGCAGGCAACGGCCCGGCGGTCTACATGTACCAGGACTACGGCAAGCTCACCATTTCCGGAAGTGCCACGGAAACACTTCCCGGTAAGGTTCGTCTTGTGGACGACGCCAAGGTCGCCGGCGGCTCCGGCGCACTTTCTGTGGTAGACGGCATCACCGACGGCTTGTGGTATCAGCGAGGCATCGACGCCGTGAACAACCTGCCGGAAGGCGGTTTTGTCCGCTCCTTCGGCGGCGGCATTTTGAACCTGCAAGGCAAAAAGGGCGTTCCCGTTGACGTGAACGGTCAGACCATGAAGATCCGCAACGGCACGTTCTACGGCTTCGACTCCGCCAACAACAGCTTTAATCCGGATAAATGCGGCAACATGACCTTAGACGGCGGCGTTCTGCTGGCCAATTCCTATACGGCTCCCACCGGCAATTCCTACGTTGCCGTTACCGCAGAGGACGGCAAGCTTAGCTTCCACCGGTGCGAAATGGTACTCACCGGAGTGACTTTGCGCACCTCCATTGGCAAAGAGGGCATCTACTACAGCGCTACCGTCCGGGCAGATGCACAGGCAATTTCTGTGCTGGACAAGTACGGCATCGCCCTGAGCCTGCGCCAGTCTCCCGAGGACTGGACTGCCGCCATGGACGACACGGTCAAGCGCTCTACTTACCCTGCATCCGGCTTGAAGGCCAGCAAGGTCAACACCATCAATTCCACCTCTTTGGTGAATGTTATCAACATCAGCAACAGCACCCTGCAAAATAACGACAACGGCGCAACGGTGATTTTTGCCCGTCCCTACATTCAGCTTGCCGACGGCAGCTTTATCTACGGACAGCAGGCGGATACCACCATGCGGCAGGTAGCTGCCCAGGCAGACGGCCTTTGGGACACGCTGAACGACACCCAAAAGAAGGGCCTTTTAGGCATGTACGAGCGGTTTGCTTCTACTTTGAACGGCTGGAGCATGCCCAACCTGCAGGCCGCCTACACAAGCGGTGACCCCAGCGTGAACGCCTTGGTGCTTCAGTACCGCCGGGAGCGGGTGATTGCCGCTATGCGTGCCCAGCTTCAGGTTTTGTGGACGGTGGACAGACAGGTGGTCTACTCCAAAAGCGCTGAGTCCAAAGGTCCGGAGGCCGACCTTGCCAACTACATTGCCAACCAGCAGGCAGCCGGCAAGACCCCCGACCCCTTAAGCGACCAGATCATCACCTTGTATCCCGACCGGATCTATCAAGGTTTGCCCTATACCCACGCATCTTCGTCTTTGGACGCTTTGGCGCTGTTTAGTGAACAGGACAGCAACGGTATCTTCCATGTGCAAAATGCTTCCACTTCTCTGTTCTCCGGCGGCTCCACCGACGGCAAAAAGGTGGACAGCGCCACCGGCGAGCGTACCGGCCAGTTTAACGTGGCCCGTATCGGCAACGACTGCTGGGACATGGTCCACTTTGCATGGGGTGAGATCGTGGGCGATATCACCGCCCCCGCCACCCGGGATCTGACACCCTCCTTCGGTTTGCAGTGGATCGGTGAAGATATCCTCACCAACGCCATGATCGCAAACAAGTACGTCGCCCCCGACGGCTATGACATGACCGCCAGCGGCAGCACCCTCATCGACTGCATCTGCGTTAAGAACAGCAAGGGTCTGTACGTATTTAAGAGCATCGGTCAGTTCGATGACCAAGGCAACGAAGTCCCCAACTACGACGTGGACGGCACCCGACTGGTGCGCTACGGCACACGCACCCAAAACGCCAACGGCACATACGACTATCAGGCCATGTATAAGACCTACGCCATGCTCCAGCCCGGCGACGGTGTGGTGACCTGGAAAAATTCCAGCGGTCACGCCATGATGGTGGTAAAGGTAGACGTGGTCTACAATTCTGACGGCACCATCGACGGCAGCAAGAGTATCATGACCCTTCTGGAGCAAGGCTCCGGTCATGAAGAGCGGCAGAGCCGTCTGGTGTCTGAGTTCGACTCCGCTGTCAGCGCCAAGCACGGCAGCCACGCCAGTGCAAACAAATCTTGTCTGTACTGCGCCGGCTACACCGATCAGGTCATCGACGGCAAGCACGTATGGAAGCTGGATTACTGCGACGATCAGACCCGTACCTTTCAGCAGATGGCCGAAAGCGACCACCTGGCCTTTACCTGCGATGCCCTGCGGACAGTGGAATTGCCCGCCACGGGCCGTATCTCTCTGACCAACACCGGCCACGGCATTATGGGTATGTTTACCGGCAGAGTCTACGCATCCTACCGTGTGACCTCCGTCACCTTGGAGATCACCGATGAAAAGGGCAAGACCATCTCCACCGACTGCATCGGCCTGCAAAGTACCGTTGGCAACTTCACCTACGTTGGCCGGTTCTTTACCGACCAGACCGCCGGTATCGGGGAGACCTCCGTGCTGACGGACACCATGCCTTTGGTAAAACACGAAGACGGCAGTATCACCGCCAACCTAAATCCCGGCAGATACACCTACCGGTTCACATGCACCCTAAACAGCGGACACAAGCTTGTGCTTAGAGACAGCTACTTCTATGTAGAAGCCGGCGGCGTGATCAAAGAAGCGCCCAAACCCGGCAGCGGTCCCACCGTTGTCCTTCCCACAGAACCGCCGGAAGAGGAATAACCCCAAAAGCCACGAGGAGCGATCTTCGTGGCTTTTTGTTTGGGTTGCCCCGTCAAATCTGTAGAAAGCGCTTATTTGTGTTTTTCGGTACAAAAGTTGGTTTTTTTGCCAGAAAACTACAAAAATATTCCTTGACCCGGCTTGAAATACAAGGTATAATTACCTATAAGTGGAATTATGTCCCTATGATTTTTACTGGAGGTAATACGAATGAAGAGAATTCTCGCTTTTGTCTGCATGCTGAGCATCGTTCTGAGCCTGGGTATTCTGCCCGCCTCTGCCGCTGCGGTTGACAGCATGACACTGCAGTACGTGTCCCTGCGTACCACCGAGGGTAAGGAAGGCATCTACTTTGGTGCTAACTTTAACCTGACCCAAGAGACCATCAACGCTATGGGCGCAAACGGCTGCTACGGCATCGCCCTGACCCCCTATGCGCTGGATGACTGGTCTGCCAACATGGGCAGCAAGGTGCAGGCATCTAAGTACACCGGCGGTCTGACTGCCGGCAAGACTACTTATGTTCGCTCCACCTCTTTGGTCAACATTCTGAACATCAGCAATGACAATCTGACCAATAACAACAACGCCAATACCACCATCTATGTAAAGCCTTACGTAAAGCTGAACGACGGCTCTTACATCTTCGGTGAGGGCGGTCAGATCTCCATGAAGCAGGTCGCCAAGATGGTCGACGATATCTACAGCACCCTGAACAACACCCAGAGGATGGGTCTTTTGGGCATGTATGAGCGCTTCTCCAACGTGATGAAGGGCTGGGGTCTGACCAATCTGAAGAAACACTACACCTCCGGTGGCTATGTGACTGTAACAAACGAGAACGGCGAGGAAGAACAGATCAGCCTGATTCTGCAGTACCGCCGCAACAAGGTCGTTGCCAACATGCAGGCACAGGCAGAGGTCCTGTGGTCTTTCACCGGTAGTGCCTTCCAGTATTCCAGAGACCCCTCCTCTGAAGGTTACGAAAACGACGACCAGGACAACGTTTACACCCTGTACCCCGGCCGTGTTTACAAGGGTATTCCTTATTCCCACGGCGCTGCCGGCCTGGATGTGTACTACGAAATGGGCAAGCAGAACAGCGATGGCGTTTATGTGATTGAAAATCTGCACAGCTCCTGGCTCAACGGCGGCGCTAGCACCAGCGAATACAACACTTCCCGTATGGGTAACGACTGCTGGGATGCTATCTCCTGGGCCTACGAGTCCATCGGCAGCTCTGTTTCTGCCAACCAGACCAACCAGTGCACTCCCACCTACGGTATGTATCCTATCGGTCCTTACGGCGAAGGTGAGAACAGCCTGTTCAACCTGTTCCTCTCCTCCAACGGCAAGACCCTGACCACCTTTGGCGATGTCTACACCAACAATTTCAGCAACAATGCTGAAAACCGGCAGACAATTTACGAATCCTATGCGCTGATGCACTCCGGCGATACCCTGGTGCACTATGTTTCCAACGCAGGCGGCCACGCACTGATGGCAGTTTCTGTTGATGTACAGCGCAACAACGACGGTACCATCAACCCCGATGCAAGTTCCGTTATCTTCATTGAACAGGGCTCCGGCCACGAAAAGGCACAGAGCACTTGTTCCGGTACATTCTCCTCCAGCGCAGCAAACGGACATGATCAGAATCACTTGTTGGGTGAAGGTTTGGGCTTGAACATTCCTGTTGGCGATCCTTCCAAATGTAAAGAGTGCGCCATAGAGGCAGGCTATAACGAAACCACCAAAATCTGGACGCTGAACCCCGGTCAGGTCTCAAGAACCTTTACTGAGCTGTTTGACAAGGGTTATTACATCCCCGTGACCAGCAAGGAACTGTCTGATGCTACCTTTAAGCCTGCTTCTTCTCGTATTTCCGACAACTACAGCAGCTACGGCAGCAACATTGCTTACGCATTTACCGGCAAGCTGGACTCCACCTACCGTATCAGCCAGGTCACCCTGGACATCTATGATGCCAGCGGCAACAAGATCAACACCTCTACCTGCTTCGGCACCCAGGCTGACCTGACCAGCGCATTCAATCTGGCCCGTTTCGTTACCGACCAGACCTCCGGCGCATACGGCAACCGCAGCGTTCTGAAGGGTACACCGGCGCTGCAGCAGAAGGCTTACACCTATAATATCCTTGATGCGGAAGGCAATCAGGTGTATGTCTACACTGCCGTTACAGAAACGGTTGAAGGAACTACCTACTACTACAACAGCGGAACGGAAGAAGCACCGGTTTATACAGAAGTCCCCGCTGAGGGTGTTGCTGAGGGTACGACCCTGTACACCAGAAAAGAAAAGACAGCTACCACCAAGTGGCTGGAAGCACCCGACCTGGACGCAGGCTACTACTCCTTCACCATGACCTACAAGATGGCCAACGGCGTGACCAAGACTTTCCGCAGCGGCTACTTCAAGGTCTACCTGGGTGAGAATGCTGACGGCTCCAACGCCAGCGCACACCTGGTCGTTAAGGAATGATTTTTTCCAAATACCAATACCGCTCCTTCTTCGGAAGGGGCGGTTTTTTGTTGCCTTGTATGCATTGCCGATGGTGCATGTAGAGTGGGCGGGATTAGGGAATGTTTTTATTGACCAATGTTGCGTTTTTTAGTATAATTCTGGTATAAGTGGAAATTTGGACCTTTGGAGGTTACGGTATGAAGAAAAAATTGCTGGTTTTGGCGATGGTTGCGCTGCTTCTGACAGGCGTATTCGCCCTTTCTGTCAGCGCTACAACAGAGGAAAAAGCGGCCTATACCTGCCAATGCTGCGGCAAGGCTTACAGCCAGGTGAACTGGCAGCCCTGGACATTGACAGAGGGTGGTTCTTCCAACACCATCACCGCCGATGCCCATTACTATCTGACTGGGGACGTGACCACCATTACCGCCCAGATTCGCATTGGCGATTCTACCTTAAAACCCAAGGTCACCTTGGACCTGCGGGGTCATACCATGTCCTCTGTCCAGCGTGTATTCGGCGTGTATGCCGGCTCTACGCTGTCCATCGTGGACTCGGTGGGCGGTGGCATCGTTGAGGGCGCACAAACTGGCACAAGCCAATTGGGCGGCACCATCCGCATTAACGACGCCGCTACCTTGAACCTCTACGGCGGCACCATTCGTGATAAAGCCACCAAGCCCCACGCCGCCGCCGGCGGTGTGCTCTCCACCTCCGGCAACAACTGCATCATCAACATTGCCGGCGCTACCATTCAGGGCGGCACCTACGCTCCGGAAGGCGGCGTGATCAACGCCACCAAGGGCGCAAAGGTCAACATGACTTCCGGCACCGTTACCGGCGGCATCGCCCAAAGAGGCGGCTCCATCTTCTTAAATAAAGCCACCTTCACCTTCTCCGGCGGCACCATCAACGGTGGTACTGCCGTTGAGGAAATCGTAGACGATCTCACCCAAGGCAACGGCGGCGCAATCTATGCCATCAACAGCTCCGTGGTGAATTTGGTTGGCGGTGTGATCAACGGCGGCACGGCTGACTTCGGCGGCGCAGTTTTCGCCATCGACAACAGCAAAGTCACCGTAGACGGCGCTACCATCCACGGCGGCAAGGCCCAACGGGGCGGTGCGTTCGCATTGTGCGCCGCTTCCATGGACGTGAAAAGCGGCACCATCAACGGCGGCGAAGTGATGCACTACGGCTCTGCCATCCACCTGCTGGCGGACAATGTCAATACACCCGCAATCCCTTGCGTGGTGACCATTTCCGGCGGCACCATCAACGCCTTCCCCTCCAAGGGTATCGCCGCTGTGTCCATGGCGGCTAACGCCCACACCGTCACCATGACCGGCGGTGAGATCAATGGCGCAAACGTGCCCAGCGCCTCCGGCGCATGTTTTTCCGGTCAAGGCACCGGCGCTACCATCACCATAAACGGCGGCACCCTTTCCGGTGTGACCTCCGCTAAGGTAGACCACAGCGGTCTGATCTACTCCCGTGGTAAAGTGGTCATCAACGGCGGCACGTTCAACGAATCCGGCGACGGCGCAGCCGTGTTCATGTACCAGCACTACGGCAGCCTTTCCATGAGCAGCGACATGCAGACCACCCTTTCCGGCCGTGTGTGGCTGGCAGAAAACGCCAAATTCTCCAAGGGCGCTGCGGTGTCTGACCGCACCAATTACATCTGGTATCAGACCATCGCCAAGGCGATCACCGCCGCCAAGGACGGTCAGATCGTCAAGCTTCTGCAGTCCGGCAACGTAGACCTGCAGGGCAAGACCCTTTACTTAGACATCAACGGCTATATCCCCACCGTAACAAACGGTCACTTCTACGGCATTGACTCCGCAAACGACACCTACAAAGCCTCCAAATGCGGCTACGCAACCGGCACCGCCACCTATGAGGCGCTTACCGACGCCCCCGACGGCAGACGGTACATGGCATCCAAATCCGGCTCTCAGGTGTCCTTCCACCGCTTCCATTTCGGCATCGAGGATGTGTCTTTGCGTACCGAAATGGGCAGAGAAGGCATCTACTTTAGCAGTTACTTTGCCGGCGACGAGATCATCAAAGCAAAGATCTCTTCCTTCGGCATCGCCATGAGCAAGCAGAATCTGGGTTCTGATGAAAACTGGATAGCCGCCATGGAAAACGGCACTGCCGCTTACTCGGCATACAGCCAAAGCCGCTTCCAGAACGGTGTCGAGCCTGCCAAGCAGAAGCGCACCACCGGCACACTGCTCAAAAACATCATCCACCTGAATAACTCTGTGGACACCAATGTGGCCAACGCCCAGACTACCATCTACGGCAAGGCCTACATCCGCTTCACCGACGGCTCTTACATGATGGATGCGCAGTGCAACACCGACCTGCAGAAGGTACTTCTGTGGGCGGATGCCAACTACAACAAGTTGGACGAAGTCCAGCAGGCAGGTCTTTTGATGATGTACGATCGGTTCATGACAACGCTGAACAAGATCCCCACCACCTACCTGCGCTCCATTTACGACGATCAGATCCTCACCGCCCGCCGAGAGACGGTCTGGCAGGAAATGCTGGATATGAACAACATTCTGTGGACTGTGGATAAGGAAATCACCTATTCCTTCCACGCCAGCTCCAAGGGCATTGAGCAGGACCTGGCAACACAGACCGCTAAGCCCAACCACAACCCCTTAAGCGACGACATAGGTACTTTCTACCCCGACCGTGTGTATATGGGTCTGCCTTACACCCACGCCTCCGGCAACAATTCCGCCATTGAGCAATTTGGTGTCCGGGACGAAAACGGCGTGTATCACCTGACCGCCAACCCCTCCATGTTCACCGGCGGCTCTACCAACGGCTCTAACGCCACCACCGGCGCTTACAACGTGGCCCGCATCGGCAACGACTGCTGGGATATGGTCCACTGGGCATGGAGCAAGGTATCCACCTCTGTTACCGCCGACCAGACGATACAGATGACACCGGACTTCGGTGTACTTCTCGTAGGTCCGGACATTCTGGAAAAAGCCCTGCGGGACAACGGCGTCATCGATGAAAACACTGGCCTTTTGGACTATATTTGCGCCCCCAGCACAGCTTCTGCCACCCGTGGCAAGCTGGTTTATGTAAGCACCGCCACCAAGCTTGTCCGTGACGGTACCCGCACCAAAAATGCCGATGGCACATACGACTACCAGGCCATGTATCAGACCTACACCATGCTCCAAAAGGGTGACGCTATGGTCCGCTACAACAGCTCCGGTCATGCCATTATGGTGGGCGGTGTGAATGTGGTCTACAAAGACGACGGCACCATCGACGGCGACAAGAGTACCCTGCTCATTCTGGAGCAAGGCTCTGCCAACGAGGAATATCAAGCAAGACTGGAGAGCGAATTCTCCGCCTCCGTCACCAATAAGCACAGCTCCCACACCTCTGTGAACAAGAGCTGTATGTACTGCTGTGGCTACACCGATCAGGTCATTGACGGCAAGCACGTTTGGAGAATGGATCATCCGCCCCAGCATACCTCCTTTAAGAAGCTGGCGGAATCCTATTACATCGGCGTGACCTGCGCTGAACTGGGTGACAACACCCCCAGCGAAAAGCCGTTAGTCAGCTACAACAACACTTCCAATGCGGTCTCTTACATCTACTCCGGCAACCTGGTATCTAACTACCGCATCAGCACCGTCACCTTGGACATTTTCAACGACAAGGGCGAACTGGTGAACACCAGCTCCATCTTCGGCATTCAGAACGGCGTCCGCGGACCGCTGTATCTGAACCGTTACCCCACCGACCAGACCGCCGGCGCTTACGGCTCTGTGGTGGCAGGCACACCGGCACTGCGTAAGGACGGCACACGCATCCTCACAGACCTGCCTGCCGGCAACTACACCTACCGCTACTCCTGCCAGCTTGGCACCGAGCAGTGGTTCGAGTTCGCCAACGGCAGCTTTACCGTGAACGCCAACGGCATCGCATCTTGATTTTTCCCCATAAGGGCAGGCGAACGCCTGCCCTTTTTGCATTGCCACATTCCACCTTGTCGTGTTATTGAACAACTGCTGATGCACAACAAAATCAATAAGTCTACCCGTTTCCATGTGCTTGAGATGTACGTATCATCTTTTTGTGAACGCACTACGTATAACGCAGAAAGGCAAACCTGCAAAAACAATAGGGCGGCAGGAGGATTCTTAAGGAGTTCGCCTCGCTTGCGGGTTGCGCACCCGAGCGCTGCCAGTGGCAGATACAGCGAGGGGGCAAGCAAGT
>JAZRQF010000075.1:0-9010 GCA_045649605.1 Faecousia sp. | reverse complement strand
TTGTGCCGTAGTTTTTCCATATGTTCTGCAATCTGTCGATGCTGCCGGTGGATGCGGCGTAACAGGGGAGAGATTTCTTCGTATGCGTCGTTTTTCAGCGGTTGCTCCAAATCCAGCTTGTTCAGCGGTTCCACGATTTTCTTTGCCATTCTTCGTGCAAGAATTGCAGAAAGGCAGATAGCCAGTACGGCAATCAAAATAACCGGCCACAGCATATCAATCATCAACGCCCAGGCAGATTCCTGGTTGGTGGAAATACGCAATACCGTTCCGTCTTTTAACTGTTGCGCTTCATAAAAGGTCTGCTTGGTCAGTGTTTCGGATGTACGTACGGCGCTACCGCGTCCTGTTTCAAACGCTTCCCGGATCTCCTCACGATCGGCGTGATTTTCCATGATCGTCTGATCCGCTTGGGTATCAAAGAGAACGGTGCCATCTGTGTCGATCCATGTAATACGGAACCGGTCTGCCTCCACATTTTCTAAAAAGGCATTGCCGTACTGCTCTGTGCCGGTGACTGCCAAGCTAAGTTCATTCTTCAACTGCTGCACCTGAACCTGGGTGAAGTGGCTATACAGCACACCCATCACAATGCCCAACGAGCAAAGCAGAACCACCACTGCAACAAACACGGTAGACCGAAATATCTTACTTGTCATGTTTTGCCTCCAAACGGTAGCCTACATTGCGAACTGTTTCGATGATATGACCATATTCGCCCAACTTTTGCCGCAAGGTACGGATGTGCATATCCACCGTCCGGGTTTCGCCCACATATTCTGTTTCCCAAACATTCACAAGCAATTGCTCTCTTGTAAATGCAATGCCCGGCTGAGAAAGGAACAGATGTAGCAGTTCATATTCCTTATAGGTTAGGCTTATCCGTTCTCCGTCAATGGTAACAGTATGTTCTTCGGGATTCAGCACCAAGCCATCCATCTTCAAAGATTTGCTCTGCTTGGTGGGTTTGCACCGGCGTAGCACGGCTTTTACCCGGCTGACCATCTCCATAATGCCGAAAGGTTTTACCAAATAATCGTCAGCACCCAAATCCAGACTTTGGATTTTGTCATATTCACTTCCTTTGGCCGTTGCCATGATGACCGGGATCTCACAGAATTCCTGGGAGGCTTTCATCATCTTCAGCAATGTCACACCATCTTTGCCGGGGAGCATCACATCCAGCACCACCAAATCCGGGCGCTCGGTTTGTAAAGCATTCCAAAAAGAATCACCATCTTCAAAGCCTTGTGCTTCAAAGCCGGTAGAAGTCAAAGCATAGACTTCGATATCCCGGATGCTGGAATCATCTTCTACGCACCAGATCATAACCTCACCTCCTTGTATTTGTTATAATTTTAGCGGTTTTATTAGGAAACTTCAAGAGATTTACATATATTTTACATTCCGGCAAATATATGCTGATCACAAAACACCTGACTACGGCAGAAAATACCATGGCCAGGTGTTTTATTATTAGATTGTTCGAGTCTCTGCTTATAATGCAAAAAACGGGAACAGCATTAAGCTGTTCCCGTTTTTTGGTCCAAGTGGCGAGACTCGTTTGCATCTGCACCATAAGGTGCAGATAAAGGTTCGCCTCCGTCAAGCCGTCGGCGGCAACGCTCGTTCACGTTGCATTTAGATTGTTCGAGTCTCTGCTTATAATGCAAAAAACGAGAACAGCATTAAGCTGTTCCCGTTTTTTGGTCCAAGTGGCGAGACTCGAACTCGCGGCATCCTGCTCCCAAAGCAGGCGCGCTACCAACTGCGCTACACCTGGTTGTCTTGTGACGTGGGTTATTATACACAGCATTTCCAAAAAATGCAACCATAAAATGGTGTGAGGTTTTGACACAAAATTCCGTTGCGAGGAAAAGAATACCCCGGCTCTTTCGAGCCGGGGGGATTTGTTGTAGCCGGAGTTTATTTCTTGTTCTTTTCCTTTGCTCGCTTGTCGTTGATGATCTGCATTTCCTTTGCGGTGATCAGCTCGCAATTGTTTTCTCTTGCCCATTCCACACAGCCTTTCAACACCAAAGGCAGGAATACGCGGGGTACATTCAAGATCATTTCCAAAGCGTCGTCGGTGAACTTGACCTTGTCGTCGGCACGGTCTGCAGCATAACGAACGGAGTCCAAAGACTGCTTGCGGATGGGCAGCAGTTCGGCACGCATACGGGTCTTGCGGTGGAACCAGAAATTCTTGCTGTCACGGTAGCCGTAGTCTACGGGCAGGGCGGGGAAGTCCTTTGCCTTAACACCGTTGATGATCGCATCGGCATACTTTTTCTTCATTAGGATCTTGTCGACCTTCAGAATGAAGTGAGCGCCGAATTTGGAGGTAATGCCGTTAAAGTCGTGGTAGGGAGGCTCGTAGCCGTTCAGTTCGCCGGGGGCATCGTTTTCTGCGCCGTCCAGTTCCCGAACCCATGTACACTCAATAACCTGAATGGCACCGGTCAGCACCATGGGGCGATCGCCTTCCGCCTGACCGGCTTCCAGCTTAAACTGACAGTTGGGCATCTTGTCCTCCGGTTTGTCGCCGGGCCAGGAGAGCTTTACACACTCTTTGAAGGTCTTGGGCTTATCATCTACAAAATTGATGGCGCATTTGCCGGTGCGCAGAATGTTCTGGGCGGTGTTGGAGGAGTTGCGGCAGGAGAGCAGCATAGCATAGTAATCTTTGCCGGCAACGTAGTAAGGCTGCACCAGAGAGTAAGGACCTAACGTGGTGCTGCCATCCTCGCACAGTGTGCTGATAACAACCGTAGGCATGGGGAAGAACAGAGAGGTCTGGTAGAAATTATCCACCACGCGCAGATTTTCAAAGCTGGACATGATATGTATCTCCTTTGCAAATATGTTCTATAGAATATTTTACCAAAGCGCGGCAGGAAATTCAACCGGTATATTTCCGGGAGTTTGCCAACAGAAGGCAACATATACCATGCCGCATCGCTTGACTATTGGGCGGGTTTCGCTATAATAAAGGTAAGATAACAGATCCCCGGAGGTACTTAAGATGCGTGGAATTCCGTCGTTGATTACAGATATCAGAAAAAATGTATTTACAGAAGTTGCGCGGTTGGCTTATTCCGGCAAAGGCTATGAGGGCGTGGATGAGCTGCCGTATATTATTGTGCCCGGCGACCAGCCGCTGCACAGAGAGTCGGTGTTTTTGGAGCGCGCCATCGCCAGTGAGCGTGTGCGTCTTGCCATGGGCCTTAATATCCGTCCCATTCAGACCCGGCATTTGATGACCGAGGGTATGGACGAAGCAGCGGTTGCCGAGCAGTATTACCATCCGCCGCTGATCAATATTATTCCCTATGCCTGCCATGCTTGCCCCACCAACCGGTATATGGTCAGCAACTACTGCCAGAACTGTTTGGCAGCTTCCTGCCAAAAGGTGTGTCCCAAGGATGCCATTTCTTTTAAGAACAATCGCTCCTATATTGATCTGGATAAGTGCATCCGTTGCGGCAAATGCGAAAAGGCTTGTCCTTACAATGCCATTGTGCATCTGGAGCGCCCTTGTCAGGCGGCCTGCGGCATGGATGCCATCGTTTCCGATGAGCAGGGCAGAGCCAAGATTAATCAGGATAAGTGTGTTGCCTGCGGTCAGTGCTTGGTAAGCTGCCCCTTTGGCGCTATTGTGGATAAGGGACAGATCTTCCAGGTCATTCAATCCATTTTGCAGGGGGATAAGGTTATCGCCATTGTTGCCCCGGCGTTTATCGGTCAATTTGGCAAGCACTCCACCCCCGGTAAGTTTATTGCCGCTATGAAGAAGTTGGGCTTTGCCCGCATCGTGGAGGTGGCGGTGGGCGCCGATATGTGTACCATTGAGGAGGCTAAGGACTTTTTGGAGAAAGTCCCCACTGAGCAGAAGTACATGGCGACTTCCTGCTGCCCGGCATGGCACTCCATGATCCATAAGCTGTTCCCGGATCAGACCGGTAATATCTCCATGACACTCACACCCATGGTTTTTACAGCTCGTCTGATGAAGAAGAAATACCCCGGCTGCAAGGTGGTATTTGTCGGCCCTTGCGCAGCGAAGAAGCTGGAAGCTATCCGTGAGGATATCCGTTCCGATGTAGACTTTGTGCTGACCTTTGAAGAACTGCAGGGCATGTTTGAGGCCAAGGAAATTAATTTTGAGACCATCGAGCCCATGTACGACCTGAACGAGGGTACGGCGGCAGGCCGTGGCTTTGCGGTGTCCGGCGGTGTAGCCGGCGCAGTAGAGAAAATGATCCACGAGACCAATCCGGATCGGGAGATCCAAACCGCCCGCGCAGAAGGTCTGCGGGAGTGCCGCAAGCTGATGACCCTTGCCAAGGCGGGCAAGTACGACGGCTACCTGCTGGAGGGCATGGCATGTCCCGGCGGCTGTGTTGCCGGTGCAGGTACGCTGCTGCCGGTAGATTTGGCAGCAAAGGTGGTTGGCCGTTACCAGCAGGAGGCAGATCAGGAGAGTCCCATGCAAAGCGCATACCGGGATCAGGGAAAGAGCTTAGAAGAGGATTAATGTGGAACTGAACGATATTTATGATAAAGATCGAAAGCTGACCGGTCGACAGCACCGTCGGGGTACGCCTTGGCGGAAAGGGGAGTACGGCCTTGTGGTGTGCGTCTGGGTGTATGACGGACAGGGCAAGCTGCTACTGACCCGTCGGGCACCGGAGAAAAGCTTTGCCGGCACTTGGGAAAATTCCGGCGGCGCAGCAAGAGCCGGTGAGACGAGCCTGCAGGCCATTACCCGGGAACTGTTTGAGGAAACGGGCATCCGGGCAGAGCCGGGGGAATTTGAACTCATGTGCACCGGCATGGATCGGAATGTGCATTATGACTTTTACTGTCTGCACAAGGCTGTGCCTTTGGAGCAGGTAGTGCTGCAGCCCGGCGAGACCGACGATGTGCAATGGGCGACTTTTGCCCAGGTTCACGAACTGATTAAGCAGAAAAAGATCTGCAAGGTGATCGCTAAACAGTTTCTCAATCAAGAGCCTATGTTGCTGGCAAAACTGAATAAGTAAGTACTCGCCCGGGGGACAACGTCCCGGGCGAATGTAATACCATTTTGAATACCACTTTATTTTGCTACTTTCCTTTTCTGGGATAGTATACTATAATAAGGAAAATTTCTACAGGAGGCATGCTTTATGCGCTTTTTGAAAAAAACGATACCATTGTGCTTGATTGCCGTGGCTCTGGTGATTTCCATTACTCTATTAACCCCAAAGGGCCAAGCAACTATCGTTGATAGCGGTATTTGTGGCGATAACCTAACCTGGATTCTAGACGATGCCGGCACTCTGACCATCTCCGGTACCGGCAATATGTATGATTACCAATCTGATTACGATAGATCTACGAACAGCACGCATCCTTGGAAAAATGTAGCTGATTCCATCGAAAAGGTGGTTATCCAATCTGGTGTCCTCTCTGTTGGCGATTATGCATTTAATAGTTGCTATAACCTTGTTGAAGTACAATTCTCCGATAGTATAGTAACGATTGGTGGTGCTGCATTTGGAGCGTGCGACAGCTTGACGAGTGTAGTTATCCCGGATAGCGTTGTAAAAATTGGAAATTCTGCGTTTTCCGGTTGCGGAGATTTGGAAATGGTAGACTTGGGAAAAAATGTTACAGCCATTGGGGCACGTGCGTTTTTTAAATGCTGGAACCTGCGTAACGTTACCATTGGTAAAAATGTTTCCTATATAGGCGAGTCTGCTTTTGACTGTTGTAAGATACGGAACGTGGTGATTCCTGATAAGGTTATTACTATCGGAAAGTATGCATTTGCTTGTAACCCATTGCAGTGTGTGGTGATTCCGGATAGTGTTACTACGATTGGTGCAGGTGCATTTGAATTCTGCCGGTCGCTACAGTACGTAATTATTGGTAATGGAGTCGCCGCTATTGAGGAAGAGGTGTTCAATGAATGTGCAAACTTGTCTAGTTTGTCGCTTGGGAAGAATATTACCACAATTGGACAGGCGGCATTTTGGGGTTGTGATCTACAGAATGTTTATTACTCCGGCAACGAAACACAATGGAACAAGATGTCTATTGCGCGCAGCAATAACCCCTTAAAAAAAGCCACTATCCATTTGAATCATACGCATGAATATGTGGACGGTGTTTGTGTATGTTATGCAATAGAACAAACAGAGACGCTTGTTGCAGGTGATATTACTGGCGATAATATAATCAATAATGACGATGTGGTTCTCCTGATGTGGCACAATCTGTTTCCGGAGCAGTATCCGGTTGCAGGCGGCGACATCAATGGTGATGGCAACGTCAATAACGATGACGTGGTTTACTTGATGTGGCACAATCTGTTCCCGGATAATTACCCTCTATAAACACGAAAACCGCTGTGGAATATCCACAGCGGTTTTTCTGTTTGTTATATTGGATTGTGGGATGGGTTGCCAAAACGCAATGTGTAGAGCGTAATAGGGGAGACTGTTTGTTATTAAGGATATAAAAAATAAAAACCGGGGTAAAAAACCTCGGTAATTTTTGGAAAACTATATTGACAAACGGGGGGCTTGTATGATACAATTGTAATCCATACTGTGATAATATGCCCTTTTATGCATTCTTCCCAACATGAAGCATTTTATCACAGTCCGGAACGGTTGTCAATAAGCAAAAATGATTAACTTACAACCCGCCCGGGCGTATCATACGTGAATACACATCATTCCGGCGAAAGCTGAAAGAAAGGCAGTGATGATCCATATGGCAAAGGATAAGGCTATGGTTAAAGACCAACTGTTTGGTAAGACCATGCGTAAGTCCTACGCAAAGTACCAAGAGATCTTGGAAATGCCCAACATGCTGAAGATCCAGAAGGACTCCTATCAGTGGTTCCTGGACGAAGGCCTGCGCGAGGTCTTTAAGGATGTTGGTGTAATTACCGACTTCTCCGGCAAGTTGGAGCTGAGCTTCCTGGATTATTCCATGGAGGACAAGCCCAAGTACACCATCGAGGAATGCAAAGAGCGTGATGCAACTTATGCAAAGCCCATTAAGGTGCGTGTACGTCTGCGTAACACCGAGACCGACGAGATCAAAGAGCAGGAGATCTTCATGGGTGATTTCCCCATCATGACCAATGGTGGCACCTTTGTGATCAACGGCGCTGAGCGTGTTATCGTTTCTCAGATCGTTCGTAGCCCCGGTATGTACTACGGCCACGAGGTCGACAAGTCCGACCAGCACACCTACACCGCTACCGTAATTCCTTACCGTGGCGCATGGCTGGAGTACGAGACCGACCTGTCCGACGTATTCTGGGTTCGTATTGATAAGAACCGTAAGCTGCCCATCACTTGCCTGATCCGGGCTTTGGGTGTGGATACCGACGAGAAGATCAAGGCTATGTTCGGTGAGGATACCAGAATTCTGGCTACTCTGGAGAAGGACGCTGTCAAGACCAGAGAAGAGGGCCTGCTGGAGATCTACCGCCGTCTGCGTCCCGGTGAGCCTCCCACAGTCGAGACCGCTATCTCCCACCTGGAGGGTCTGCTGTTCGACGCACACCGTTACGACGTCAGCACCGTTGGCCGTTACAAGTTCAATAAGAAGATGGACATCGCTGCCCGTCTGTCCGGTCAGGAGCTGGCTGAGCCTATCGCCGATCCTATGACCGGTGAGATCCTGGCTATGCCCGGCGAGATCATCAGCCGCGAACGCGCTCGTGAGCTGTCTGCAAAGGGTGTTAACGAGGCTGTTCTGAAGGTCGGTGGCCACAATGTAAAGGTTCTGTCCAACAACATGGTGGACATGGCTAACTTTGTTGACTTCGATCCCAAGCAGTACGGTGTTAAGGAAAGGGTCAGCTTCTCCGTTCTGAAGGAGATGCTGGAGACCGTTCCTGCCGACGGTTGGGCAGATGCCATTGCCGAGCGCATTGACGATCTGATTCCCAAGCACATTGTTGTTGAAGATATCATGGCTTCTATCAACTACCTCAACTGTGTGGCTGAGGGTGTTGGTACTCCCGATGATATTGACCATCTGGGCAACCGCCGCCTGCGTTGCGTAGGTGAGCTGCTGCAGAACCAGTTCCGCATCGGCTTCAGCCGTCTGGATCGTGTGATCCGTGAGCGTATGACCGTGCAGGATCTGGATGCTGTTACTCCCCAGAGCCTGATCAATATCCGTCCCGTCACCGCTGTTATCAAGGAGTTCTTCGGCTCCAGCCCCTTGTCTCAGTTCATGGACCAGAACAACCCTCTGGCTGAGCTGACCCACAAGCGCCGTCTGTCCGCACTGGGCCCCGGCGGTCTGAGCCGTGAGCGCGCATCCTTCGACGTGCGTGATATTCACTACACCCACTATGGCCGTATGTGTCCCATCGAGACCCCTGAAGGTCCCAACATCGGTCTGATCAACTACCTGGCAACCTTCGCTAAGATCAACGAGTATGGCTTCGTTGAGGCTCCCTACCGCAAGGTGGACAAGGCTACCGGCAAGGTTACCGATCAGGTAGACTATATGACTGCAGACGTAGAAGACGACTTCTACATTGGTCAGGCAAACGAGCCTCTGGATGAGAACGGCTGCCTGGCAAATGAGCGTATTACCTGCCGTCACCGCAACGAGATCATTGAAGTTGACCGGAATGTGATCGATTATATCGACGTATCTCCCAGAATGATGATCTCTATTGCAACTTCCTTCATTCCCTTCCTGCAGAACGACGACGCTAACCGTGCTTTGATGGGCGCGAACATGCAGCGTCAGGCCGTGCCTCTGCTGACCACTGAATCTCCCATCGTCGCTACCGGCGTGGAGCATCGGTCCGCAGTGGACTCCGAGGTCTGTCTGAAGGCTAAGGGTCCCGGCGTTGTCCACAGTGTCAGCGCTACCGAGATCGTTGTCAAGTATGACGACGGTGAAATGTACACCCATACCCTGACCAAGTTTGCCCGCAGCAATGCCGGTACCTGCATCAACCAGCGTCCCATCGTGGAAGTCG